>NZ_NKFJ01000003.1:0-210776 GCF_002223095.1 Burkholderia sp. AU33803 | reverse complement strand
CCTGACTTACTTTAGTGTGAGACTCTTGATACTTTCGCTATCTGATCCGAGGATCAGCTCGCTTCCATCAAGCGCCCACACTTATCGGCTGTTAATTTTTAAAGAGCATTCTGCGAGGAACTTCGTGTTTCCCGGCAGCGCTGCGTTTTCAGCAGCAGAGAAGCGAGATTATGAACCGTGTTTCGCAGTTCGTCAACAACTTTTTTACACTACATCGTTGCGACTGCGGGGCTCAACTTCTAGGCCAGTGGCGCGCTCCAGCACACCACCCACCCTGCTTCCCTTCTCCCGCGCCGCGTTTCCGTTAGCGCGAAAGAGGCGTGATTCTAAGCACCCACCCCCGTCTACGCAAGCCCTTTGTGAAAATATTTTGAAAAAGCCCCCGCCGCCTACCCTGACAGCACGATCAGCGGTGCTTGAACACCGGCTTCCGCTTTTCGACGAAAGCCGCCATCCCCTCCTTCTGGTCTTCAGTCGCGAACAGCGAATGGAACAGCCGACGTTCGAAATGGACGCCTTCGGCCAGCGTCGTCTCGTACGCACGGTTCACCGACTCCTTGACCATCATGACCGCCGGCAGCGAAAACTCGGCGATCGTCGCCGCGGCGGCAAGCGCCTCGTCGAGCAGCGTGTCGGCCGGCAGCACGCGCGACACGAGCCCTGCGCGCTCCGCTTCGGCAGCATCCATGAAGCGGGCAGTCAGGCACATGTCCATCGCCTTCGCTTTCGACACCGCGCGCGGCAAGCGCTGCGTGCCGCCCGCACCCGGCATGACACCCAGCTTGATTTCCGGCTGGCCGAACTTGGCCGTGTCCGCCGCAAAGATGATGTCGCACATCATGGCCAGCTCGCAGCCACCACCCAACGCAAAGCCCGAAACCGCGGCAATGATCGGCTTGCGGATCTCGCGGACCGTCTCCCAGTTGCGCGTGATGTAGTCGCCCCGGTAGACATCCATATAGGAGTAGGTCGCCATCATGCCGATGTCGGCGCCCGCCGCGAACGCCTTCTCGCTCCCGGTCACGACGATCGCGCCGATGCCATCGTCCGCATCGAACGCTTTCAGCGCGGCTCCCAGTTCATCCATCAGTGCATCGTTCAGCGCATTCAGCGCCTTCGGACGGTTCAGCGTAACCAGCCCGACACGCCCCCGGGTCTCCACCAGGATGTTCTCGTAAGCCATCTATTTCTCCTCGATCAATGAAATGAGAAACGCCTCGCACATGCGAATAGTTTGATGCTACCATTCTCCGACCAACCGGTCGGTTAATTAATCGATCCAACCCCTCTCAACGTCCATCAGGCCGCCGCCATGACCCATGCACTGTTCACGAAGCACGAAGACACGCTGAAACACGCACTCGCCGCCATCGAGAGCCGCGGGTACTGGAGCCCGTTCGCCGAAATGCCGAGCCCCAAAGTGTACGGGGAAAGCGCGAACGCAGATGGCGAGGCCGCGTTCAAGTCGCATCTCGACAAGACGTTCGCGATCGACCAGCCGGCATCCGGAGAAACGGTCGGCGCAGAGCGCTCGCCGTACGGTATTGCACTGGGCCTCCGGTATCCGAAGTCGACGCCCGACGAACTGATCGCCGCCGCTGCCGCAGCACAGCGCTCATGGCGCGAAGCCGGCCCGAGCGCCTGGATCGGCGTCAGTCTCGAAATCCTCGCGCGCCTGAATCGCGCCAGCTTCGAAATCGCCTACAGCGTGATGCACACCACGGGGCAGGCATTCATGATGGCGTTCCAGGCCGGCGGCCCGCACGCACAAGATCGCGCGCTCGAGGCAGTCGCCTATGCATGGGATGAACTGCGCCGCATCCCGGCCGACGCACACTGGGAAAAGCCGCAAGGCAAGAACCCGCCGCTCGCGATGCACAAGCGCTACACGATCGTCCCGCGCGGCACCGGGCTCGTGCTCGGCTGCTGCACCTTCCCGACCTGGAACGGCTATCCCGGCCTGTTCGCCGATCTCGCAACCGGCAACACCGTGATCGTCAAGCCGCATCCGGGCGCGATCCTGCCGCTCGCCATCACCGTCCGGATCGCTCGCGACGTGCTGCGCGAAGCCGGTTTCGATCCGAACGTCGTCACGCTCCTCGCGACCGAACCCAACGACGGCGCACTCGTCCAGGATCTCGCGCTGCGCCCCGAGATCAAGCTGATCGACTTCACCGGCAGCACGCAAAACGGCACGTGGCTCGAACGCCATGCCCATCAGGCACAGGTCTATACAGAGAAGGCCGGCGTCAACCAGATCGTGATCGACTCGACCGACGACCTGAAGGCCGCTGCCAAGAACATCGCGTTTTCGCTGGCGCTGTACTCCGGCCAGATGTGCACGGCACCGCAGAACATCTACGTGCCGCGCGACGGCATCCGGACGGCGGACGGCCATGCGAGCTTCGACGAGGTCGCACAGGCCATCGCCGTTGCCGTGCAAAAACTCACCGGCGACCCGGCACGCTCGGTCGAACTGATCGGCGCCATCCAGAACGAAAGCGTGACCGCGCGTATCGACAACGCACGCAAGCTCGGCCGCGTGCTCGCCGACAGCCTGACCCTCCAGCACCCTGCGTTCCCTGATGCCCGCGTGCGCACGCCGCTCGTGCTGCAACTCGACGTGGCCGATCGCGAGAAATTCACGCAGGAATGGTTCGGCCCGATCTCGTTCGTGATCGCGACCGACTCGACCGCGCAATCGCTCGACCTCGCCGGGGAAATCGCGGCGGAACATGGCGCGCTGACCCTCTCCGTCTACAGCACCGACGACGCGATCGTCGACGCCGCCCACGATGCGGCGGTACGCGGTGGTGTCGCACTGTCGATCAACCTGACGGGCGGCGTGTTCGTGAACCAGTCGGCAGCGTTCTCGGATTTCCACGGCACGGGCGCGAATCCGGCAGCCAACGCGGCGCTGGCCGACCCGGCGTTCGTCGCCAACCGGTTCCGCGTAGTGCAAAGCCGTGTCCATGTTGCGCCGAAAGCAGCACCCGTGGAAGCCGGCCAACCGGCATAACCCGAATGGCCGACGTGCAAACGCCGCCACGTTCTCTACCATGAACGAATCCGCCACCCGGCGGGTTCGTTGCTCATCGATACGCCCATGACAGACGCCTTTATCTGCGACGCGATTCGCACTCCCATCGGCCGCTACGGCGGCGCCCTGAAAGACGTCCGTGCCGACGACCTCGGTGCAGTGCCGCTCAAGGCGCTCATCGAGCGCAATCGTGACGTCGACTGGACGGCAATCGACGATGTGATCTACGGCTGCGCAAACCAGGCCGGCGAGGACAACCGCAACGTAGCGCGCATGTCGGCGTTGCTCGCGGGCCTGCCGACCGACGTGCCCGGCACGACGCTGAACCGGCTGTGCGGCTCCGGGATGGACGCGGTCGGCACAGCCGCGCGCGCGATCAAGGCCGGCGAGGCGCGTCTGATGATCGCGGGCGGCGTCGAGAGCATGACGCGTGCGCCGTTCGTGATGGGCAAGGCCCCGAGCGCGTTCGCACGCCAGGCCGACATCTTCGACACGACGATCGGCTGGCGCTTCATCAATCCCCTGATGAAACAGCTTTATGGCGTCGATTCGATGCCCGAGACGGCCGAAAACGTCGCGGTCGACTACAACATCAGCCGCGCCGACCAGGATCTGTTCGCGCTGCGCAGCCAGCAAAAGGCCGCGCGTGCGCAGCAGGACGGTACGCTCGCCGACGAAATCGTTGCCGTCACGATTCCGCAGAAGAAAGGTGATCCGCTGGTCGTATCGCGCGACGAGCATCCGCGCGAGACATCGCTCGAAGCGCTCGCGAAGCTGAAGGGCGTCGTGCGTCCGGACGGCTCGGTGACGGCCGGCAACGCCTCGGGCGTCAACGACGGTGCGTGCGCGCTGCTGCTCGCCAATGCGCTGGCAGCCGACCAGTACGGCCTGCGCCGCCGCGCACGCGTCATCGGCATGGCGACAGCCGGCGTCGCGCCGCGCGTGATGGGCATCGGCCCCGCGCCGGCCACGCAAAAACTGCTGCACCGACTCGGCATGACCATCGATCAATTCGACGTGATCGAGCTGAACGAGGCGTTCGCGTCCCAAGGTCTCGCGGTGCTGCGCATGCTCGGCGTCGCCGACGACGATCCGCGCGTGAACCCGAACGGTGGAGCAATCGCATTGGGCCATCCGCTCGGCGCATCGGGCGCCCGGCTCGTGACCACGGCGCTCCACCAACTCGAGCGTACGGGCGGCCGCTTTGCGCTCTGTACGATGTGCATCGGCGTCGGCCAGGGCATCGCACTCGCGATCGAACGCGTGTAACCCACGCACGGCGCGCCTATAACGAAGTCTTGAAGGAGACACTGCATGTCCTATCAGGCGATTCAGCTGGAAATCGATCAGGCCTCGAACGTAGCCACGATTACCCTCAGCCGTCCCGACAAGCTGAACAGCTTTACGCGGGCGATGCATCGCGAGTTGCAGTCGGCGCTCGATGATGTCGAGGCGGCCGGCGCGCGCGCGCTGATCCTGACAGGTGCGGGGCGCGGCTTCTGCGCGGGCCAGGACCTGGCTGATCTCGACTTCACGCCGGGCGCGTCCACCGATCTCGGCGCGCTGATCGACGAGCACTTCAATCCACTGATCCGCCGCCTGCAGCATCTGCCGATTCCGGTGATCGCCGCCGTCAACGGCACCGCGGCCGGCGCCGGTGCGAATCTCGCGCTCGCCTGCGATCTCGTGTTCGCCGCCCGCTCGAGCAGCTTCATCCAGGCCTTCGTCAAGATCGGTCTCGTGCCCGATTCGGGCGGCACGTGGTTCCTGCCGCAACGCGTCGGCATGGCCCGCGCGCTGGGGCTCGCGCTGACCGGCGACAAGCTCGACGCCGAACAGGCCGAGCAATGGGGCTTGATCTGGCGCGCGGTCGACGACGATGCGCTCGCTGCGTCAGCCCGCCAGCTCGCCACCCAGCTCGCGCAGCAGCCGACGCTCGCGATCGCATCGATCAAGCAATCGATGCGTGCCAGTGTCACGAACACGCTCGACCAGCAACTCGACATGGAACGCGACCTGCAGCGCAGGCTCGGCCAGTCGCACGACTACGCGGAAGGCGTGAAGGCATTCATCGAGAAGCGCGCGCCGCGCTTCGAGGGGCGTTGACATGACAAACGCCACTGCCACGCTCGACCCCGATGCACTCGCCCGCGCCACCGCGCGGGCCATGTACGACGCCGACGCATGCAGCCGTGCGTTCGGGATGGAAATTGCCGAAGTCCGAGCCGGCTACGCGCGCCTGCAGATGCGCGTGCGGCCCGAATTCCTGAACGGGCATCAGACCTGCCATGGCGGGATCATCTTCACGCTGGCCGATTCGACGTTCGCGTTCGCGTGTAACTCGTACAACGTGAATACCGTCGCGGCCGGCTGCTCGATCGAATTCCTGCGCCCCGTGCACGGCGATGACGTGCTGACGGCCGAGGCGATCGAGCAGGCGCGCGCCGGCCGCCAAGGCATCTACGACATCCGCGTCACGAACCAGACCGGCGAAACCGTCGCGATGTTTCGCGGCAAATCCGCCCAGATCAAGGGCACGGTCATCCCGGAAGACCGCTGACGTCGACGGCTCGCACATAACAAACACTGGAGACATGCATGACTACCCCGCTACCGCTCGAGCCGATCGAGACCGCCTCACGCGACGAGCTGACCGCGCTGCAGCTCGAGCGCCTCAAGTGGTCGCTCCGGCATGCGTATGACCACTCCCCCGTCTATCGTCGCAAGTTCGACGACGCGGGTGTCCATCCGGACGACCTGAAGACGCTCGCCGACCTGTCGCGTTTCCCGTTCACGACGAAGAGCGACCTGCGCGACAGTTACCCGTTCGGGATGTTCGCGGTGCCGCAAGACCAGATCTCGCGCATTCATGCGTCGTCGGGCACGACCGGCAAGCCGACGGTCGTCGGCTATACGGCCGGCGACATCGACACTTGGGCGAATCTCGTCGCGCGCTCGATCCGCGCCGCCGGTGCGCGCCGCGGCGACAAGGTGCACGTCAGCTACGGCTATGGCCTGTTCACGGGCGGGCTTGGCGCGCACTACGGCGCCGAACGCGCAGGGCTGACCGTGATCCCGTTCGGTGGCGGCCAGACCGAGAAGCAGGTGCAGCTGATTCAGGATTTCCGACCCGACATCATCATGGTGACGCCGAGCTACATGCTGTCGATCGCCGACGAAATCGAGCGCCAAGGTCTCGATCCCGTGCAGAGTTCGCTGCGCATCGGCATCTTCGGCGCGGAACCCTGGACCAACGACATGCGCGTCGCGATCGAGCAGCGGATGGGCATCGATGCGGTCGACATTTACGGGCTGTCCGAAGTGATGGGCCCCGGCGTCGCATCCGAATGCGTCGAGACCAAGGATGGTCCGACCATCTGGGAAGACCACTTCTACCCGGAAATCATCGATCCCGAAACCGGCGAAGTGCTTCCGGACGGCGAACTCGGCGAGCTCGTGTTCACGTCGCTGACGAAGGAGGCGCTGCCGATCGTCCGCTACCGGACCCGCGACCTCACGCGGCTGTTGCCCGGCACTGCCCGCACGATGCGCCGGATGGAGAAAATCACCGGGCGCTCGGACGACATGATGATCGTGCGCGGCGTCAACGTGTTCCCGACGCAAATCGAGGAGCAGTTGCTCAAGCAGCGCGCGCTCGCGCCACACTATCAGATCGTGCTGACGAAGGAAGGTCCGCTCGACGTGATGACGCTCAATGTCGAGCCTTGCCCCGAGACAGCACCCGATACGGCGGCGATCCATGCGGCAAAACAGGCGCTCGCCTACGACATCAAGTCGCTGATCGGCGTGACGGCCGTGATCAACGTGCTGCCCGTGAACGGGATCGAGCGGTCGGTCGGCAAGGCGCGACGCGTCGTCGACAAGCGCAGGGGCTGACGAAAGTCGCTGCGCGTCAATCACGCGCGGTGAATCCGTGGCTGCAAATGAAACAGCCCGATCGGCCAACACCGATCGGGCTGTTTCATTCCGGGATGCATTTGGGCATCCGCCGACGCAACAAGCGCATCGCGAAATCTGACACAGCACGTCCGCCCTCACGATCCGAGCGACGTGCCCCGCGCACACCGCCGCTTCCACGAATGCTGCGCCTACCGCATTGACGGTGACCCGAGAAACCCCAGCCACCCGCGCCGCGCCACATCACGAATTCGGGAACAGCAGCCACATCCGGCCGACCTGCTTCATCCGCCCGGCCTGATCGCCTGCATCGTCGCCGAGCCCCCAGAAATAGTCGGCGCGTACGCCGCCCTTGATCGCGGAGCCCGTATCCTGCGCGAAAACAAGCCGGTTCATCGGCGTATTCGTCAGCGGGCGCGTCGTCTGCAGGAACACGGGCGTGCCAAGCGGGATCGACGACGGATCGACGGCGATCGAGCGCTCCGGCGTCAGCGGCACGCCCAGCGCGCCGATCGGGCCGTCCGCGCCGCCGTGCGGTGCATCTTCCTTGGTCGGCATGTCGCGGAAGAACACGAACCGCGGATTCGTGTCGAGCAACGCGTCGACGCGGGTCGGGTTCGCCTTCGCCCACGCCTTGATGCCCTGCATCGTCGCCTGGGCCGGCGTCAGCTCGCCGCGATCGAGCAGCCACTTGCCGATCGAGCGGTACGGCTGGTTGTTGGTGCCGCCGAAGCCGACCCGCATCACCGAACCGTCGTCGAGCAGCACGCGCCCCGAGCCCTGCACCTGCAGGAAGAACGCCTCGATCGGGTCGTCGACCCACACGAGTTCGTTGCCGTTCAGGATGCCGGCGCGTTCGAGCTGCGCGCGTGCCGGCAACGCGGCGCCCGGGCGATAACCGGCCGGCCAGCGGTAGAGCGCGTACTGATACGGACCGCGACGCACGCGCGAACCATGCAGCAGCGGCTCGTAATAGCCGGTCACGAGCCCGTCGAGCGTACCGTCGGTGTTCGCAAGCTGGAACGGCGTGAAATACGTTTCGAAGAACGTGCGTGCACTGCTGACGTCGAGCTCGTCGAGCCGGTCGGCGGCCGCGCAGGCGCGTGTCCAGGCCGGCTGGCGCGCGAGCCGCACGCAGTTCTGCCGCAGCGCGGCGGTTGCGCCGAGCAGCGAATCGTCCTGCCAGCCCGGCACCTGCTGCCACGCGACCGGCGTGAGCCGCTTCGCGGCGACCTGTCCCGGCACGATCGCCGCGCCGGTCGGCGGCTTCAGCGACGACGTCCGCGTCGGCGCGCCACCGCACGCCGCCAGCAGCGCCGCCGCGGCAGCCGCCGCGACCCACCCGGCCACCCGGGGCCCAAACCACATACAATGTCCGTTCTTGATGGAAACCGCCATGTCAGATTTTCTCGACCAATATCCGATGCTCATCTTCGCGCTCGAAGCCTTCGTAGCGCTCGCCCTGCTGATCTTCATCGTCGTGTGGACGTCGTCGGGCAGAAAGAAGCACACCCGCAAGCCGCGCTAATACCCTGACGCACTCCGCACGCTCAATGCAGCGTGCGCGGCATGTGCAGTGCGAACTCGTCGACCGGCGCCTCGAAACGCTCGCCGTCCTCCGCCACGCAGAAGTACGCGCCACGCATCGTGCCGACCGGTGTCGCGATCACGGCCCAGCTCGTGTACTCGAAGTGCTCGCCCGGCTGCAGCAGCGGCTGGTGCCCGACGACGCCGAGCCCCTTCACTTCCTGCACGTGGTTCTCGCTGTCCGTGATGATCCAGTGACGCGCGATCAGCTGCGCCGCGACCTGTCCCGTGTTGCGGATCGTCAGCGTGTACGCGAATGCGTATTGACGGCGATCGGGGTCGGATTGTTCCGGCAAGTAGCTGGTTTTCACCGAAACGGTGAATTGATACTGACTCATGGTGTTTCCGCTGGAAGATGACCGCCCGTGCCGGCATGGGCAACGGGGCCGCGGGCGCGCCGCATTGGTTCGGCATTCTATGCGCAATCCGGCCTCGACCGCACGGCCTGCCGCCGCGCACCGGGTCGCCGGACGGTAGAATGGCGCTTTTGCGCCGCAACGTCCCCGCTCCCCTGCCATGACCCAATTCCGCATCGCTCCCAGCATCCTGTCGGCCGATTTCGCACGGCTCGGCGAAGAAGTCCGCAACGTGGTCGCCGCCGGCGCCGACTGGATCCACTTCGACGTGATGGACAACCATTACGTGCCGAACCTGACCATCGGCCCGCTCGTATGCGAAGCGATCCGCCCGCACGTACAGGTGCCGATCGACGTGCACCTGATGGTGCGCCCGGTCGACCGGATCGTGCCCGATTTTGCGAAGGCCGGTGCCAACCTGATCAGCTTCCACCCGGAAGGCTCCGATCACATCGATCGCACGCTGTCGCTGATCCGCGACCACGGCTGCAAGGCCGGCCTCGTGTTCAACCCGGCCACGCCGCTGAACTACCTCGACCACGTGATGGACCGCCTCGACTTCGTGCTGCTGATGTCGGTCAACCCGGGCTTCGGCGGCCAGTCGTTCATTCCGGAAACGCTGAACAAGCTGCGCGAAGCACGCGCACGCATCGACGCGTACACCGAGCGCACCGGCCGCGAGATCCTGCTCGAGGTCGACGGTGGCGTAAAGACCGACAACATCGCGGAAATCGCGGCGGCCGGCGCCGACACCTTCGTTGCGGGTTCGGCGATCTTCGGCAAGCCCGACTACCGCAAGGTGATCGACGAGATGCGCGCCGCGCTCGCTACCGTCGAGCGGAGCTGACGCCGTGGCCGACTCGTCGCTCGCCGGCCATGCGCCGGCCGGAGCCGCGCCGCAAGCCGCCCCGATCCGCTTCGCCACGTCGCGCATCGACGCGGCGCTGATCGATCTCGATGGCACCATGGTCGATACGGCCGACGATTTCACGGCCGGCCTGAACGGGATGCTCGCGCAGCTCGGCGCGCCGGCCACGTCGCGCGACGAGGTGATCGGCTACGTCGGCAAGGGCTCCGAACACCTGATCCAGAGCGTGCTGAAGCCGCGCTTCGCGGCCGACGAGGCGCACGCCCGCTTCGACGACGCGCTGGCGATCTACCAGACCGAGTACGCGAAGATCAACGGCCGCCACACACGCCTCTACCCGGACGTGGCCGCGGGCCTCGACGCGCTGCGCGCAGCCGGCATCCGGCTCGCATGCGTGACGAACAAGCCGCATCGCTTCGCGGTCGAGCTGCTCGAGCAATACGGGCTGGCCGATTGCTTCGGCATCGTGCTCGGCGGCGACAGCGTCGCGCGCAAGAAGCCCGATCCGCTGCCGATGCTGACGGCCTGCAACGCGCTCGGCGTCGCACCGGATGCGGCAGTCGCGATCGGCGACTCGGAAAACGATGCGCTGGCAGGCCGCGCGGCCGGGATGGCGACGCTGACGGTGCCGTATGGCTACAACCATGGCAAAGCTATACAAACGATAAATTCGGATGGTATAGTCGATTCGTTGCTGGTCGCGGCTCGCGCAATCTCCGCGCACAACGCCGGCCGGCCAACCCTCTGATTATTTCTTCCATCTGCATGTTTCTGAATAAAAAACGGAGTCTGAGCAGCATCGACCGGGGAGCCTGGCCCTGGCGTCGCTGGTCGCGCTAACCTCTTCGATGAGGTACGCTGAAGCACGTCTTCAGCGCCGTTTTTTATCTCGCTGCGCATCCGCGCCCCGATCGTCGCACCACCTCGAGTTCTACCGCGTCCGAACGCTTGCGTTCCGGCTCGGCCGCAGGCTCGCGACGTTCACGCCCGGAGTGCCGGCCGGCAACAGGCACTTCTCGATCGACCGCCCTTTCGCCGACGGCAACCTGCACAGCGTCAAGTGATCCCTGGCGCACGCGCCGCTCGTCCCGAACAGGACCGGAACATGACCGAACTCGAATTTCAATCGCTCGCGAACGAAGGCTACAACCGCATCCCGCTGATCGCGGAAGCCCTCGCCGATCTCGAAACGCCGCTGTCTCTCTACCTGAAGCTGGCCCAGCCCGAACGCTCGGGCGCCAACTCGTTCCTGCTCGAATCGGTGGTCGGCGGCGAACGCTTCGGCCGCTATTCGTTCATCGGCCTGCCGGCCCGTACGCTCGTGCGGACCCGCAACGGCGTATCGGAAGTCGTGCGCGATGGCCAGGTCGTCGAGACACATGACGGCGACCCGTTCCAGTTCATCGAATCGTTCCAGGCGCGCTTCAAGGTGGCGCAGCGCCCGGGCCTGCCACGCTTTTGCGGCGGTCTCGCCGGCTACTTCGGCTACGACGCGGTGCGCTACATCGAGAAGAAGCTCGCAAACACCGCACCGCGCGACGATCTCGGCCTGCCCGACATCCAGTTGCTGCTGACCGAGGAAGTCGCGGTCATCGACAACCTCGCCGGCAAGCTGTACCTGATCATCTACGCGGACCCGAGCCAGGCCGAAGCCTATACGAAGGCGAAACAGCGCCTGCGCGAACTCAAGCAGCGCCTGCGCACGACCGTGCAGCCGCCCGTTACGTCGGCGAGCGTGCGCACCGAGACGTTCCGCGAATTCAAGAAGGACGACTACCTGGCCGCCGTGCGCCAGGCGAAGGAATACATTGCAGCAGGCGAGCTGATGCAGATCCAGGTCGGCCAGCGCCTGACGAAGCCGTACCGCGACAATCCGCTGTCGCTGTATCGCGCGCTGCGTTCGCTGAACCCGTCGCCGTACATGTACTACTACAACTTCGGCGATTTCCACGTGGTCGGCGCATCGCCGGAAATTCTCGTGCGCCAGGAAAAGCGCGGCGAAGACCAGATCGTCACGATCCGCCCGCTCGCCGGCACGCGCCCGCGCGGCAACACGCCCGAGCGCGACGCGGAACTCGCGACCGAGCTGCTCAACGATCCGAAGGAAATCGCCGAGCACGTGATGCTGATCGACCTCGCGCGCAACGACGTCGGCCGCATCGCGGAAATCGGCTCGGTGCACGTGACCGACCAGATGGTCATCGAGAAATACTCGCACGTGCAGCACATCGTCAGCTCGGTCGAAGGCAAGCTGAAACCCGGCATGACGAACTACGACGTGCTGCGCGCGACGTTCCCGGCCGGCACGCTGTCCGGCGCGCCGAAGGTCCGTGCGATGGAACTGATCGACGAGCTCGAGCCGGTCAAGCGCGGGCTGTACGGCGGCGCCGTCGGCTACCTGTCGTTCTCGGGCGAGATGGATCTCGCGATCGCGATCCGCACGGGCCTGATCCACAACGGCAACCTGTACGTGCAAGCGGCGGCCGGCGTCGTCGCGGATTCGGTGCCCGAATCCGAATGGCAAGAGACCGAGAACAAGGCGCGCGCGGTGCTGCGTGCGGCCGAACAGGTCCAGGACGGCCTCGATAGCGACTTCTGACCGGAGACTGACCATGCTGCTCATGATCGACAACTACGACTCGTTTACCTACAACCTGGTCCAGTACTTCGGCGAACTCGGCGAGGACGTGCGCACCTACCGCAACGACGAAATCACGCTCGACGAAATCGCGAGTCTGAATCCCGATGCGATCTGCCTGTCGCCCGGCCCGAGCAACCCGCAACACGCGGGTATCACGCTCGCCGTGCTGAAGGAATTCGCGGGCAAGAAGCCGATCCTCGGCGTGTGCCTCGGCCATCAGGCGATCGGCGAGGCCTTCGGCGGCCGCGTCGTGCGCGCGAAGACCATCATGCACGGCAAGGTGAGCAAGATCGAAACCGACTGCCGCGGCGTGTTCGCCGACCTGCCGAAGCACTTCGACGTCACGCGCTATCACTCGCTCGCGATCGAGCGCGAATCGCTGCCCGACTGCCTCGAGGTGTCCGCCTGGACCGACGACGGCGAAATCATGGGCGTGCGCCACAAGACGCTGCCGATCGAAGGCGTGCAGTTCCACCCGGAATCGATCCTGTCCGAGCATGGCCACGCGCTGCTCGAGAACTTCCTGAAACAGGCCCGCGCCGCGGCCGCGCAAGCCGCCTGACGGGAGCCTCACGATGACGATTACCCCGCAGGAAGCGCTGCAGCGCACGATCGAACACCGCGAAATCTTCCACGACGAGATGCTGCACCTGATGCGGCTCATCATGCGCGGCGACATGTCGCCCGTGATGGCGGCCGCGATCATCACCGGGCTGCGCGTGAAGAAGGAGACGATCGGCGAGATCGCTGCCGCCGCGACCGTGATGCGCGAATTCGCGAACCACGTCGAGGTGCAGGACAACTCGAACTTCGTCGACATCGTCGGCACCGGCGGCGACGGCTCGCATACGTTCAACATCTCGACCGCGTCGATGTTCGTCACGGCCGCGGCCGGCGCGAAAGTCGCGAAGCACGGCAACCGCGGCGTATCGAGCAAGTCCGGTAGCGCCGACGTGCTCGAGGCGCTCGGCGTGAACATCGACCTGCAGTCCGACCAGGTTGCCGCGTCGATCGCCGAAACGGGCATGGGCTTCATGTTCGCGCCGAACCATCACCCGGCAATGAAGAACATCGCAGCCGTGCGCCGCGAGCTCGGCGTGCGCACGATCTTCAACATCCTCGGCCCGCTGACCAACCCGGCCGGCGCGCCGAACCAGCTGATGGGCGTGTTCCACCCCGACCTCGTCGGCATCCAGGTGCGCGTGATGCAGCGCCTGGGCGCGCAGCACGTGCTGGTCGTATACGGCAAGGACGGGATGGACGAGGTATCGCTCGGCGCGGCAACGCTCGTCGGCGAGCTGCGCGACGGCAAGGTGCACGAATACGAGATCCATCCGGAAGACTTCGGCCTGCAGATGGTGTCGAACCGCACGCTGAAGGTGGAAAATGCCGACGAATCGCGCACGATGCTGCTCGGCGCGCTGGACAACCAGCCGGGCGTCGCGCGTGAGATCGTCACGCTGAACGCCGGCACCGCGCTCTATGCGGCGAACGTCGCCGAGTCGATCGCGGACGGCATCCAGCTGGCCCGCGAAGCGATCGCGAGCGGCAAGGCCCGTGCGAAAGTCGACGAACTCGTGCGCTTCACGCAGCAGTTCAAGCGCTGACTCCCCTTACGAATCAAGCAGGAATCCACATGAGCGACATTCTCGACCGAATCATCGCCGTCAAGCGCGAAGAAGTCGCGGCGGCCATGCGCAGCGCACCGCTCGAGGCACTGAAACTGGAAGCGTCCGCGCGCGACCTGCGCGACTTCGTCGGCGCATTGCGCGCGAAGCATGCGGCCGGCCACGCGGCCGTGATTTCCGAAATCAAGAAGGCCAGCCCGTCGAAGGGCGTGCTGCGCGAGCATTTCGTGCCGGCCGACATCGCGCGTTCGTATGCAGCGCACGGCGCCGCGTGCCTGTCGGTGCTGACCGACGAGCAGTTCTTCCAGGGCAGCGCCCGCTATCTCGAACAAGCGCGCGCGGCCTGCGAACTGCCGGTGCTGCGCAAGGACTTCATCGTCGACGCGTACCAGATCATCGAAGCGCGCGCGATGGGTGCCGACGCGATCCTGCTGATCGCCGCCGCGCTCGACACGCCGCTGATGCAGGATCTCGAAGCGTATGCGCACTCGCTCGGCCTCGCGGTGCTGGTCGAAGTACACGACCGCAACGAGATGGAACAGGCGCTGACGCTCAAGACGCCGCTGCTCGGCATCAACAACCGCAACCTGCGCACGTTCGAGACGTCGATCCAGAACACGCTCGACATGCTCGACATGATTCCGGCGGACCGCATCGTCGTGACCGAGTCGGGCATCCTGTCGCGCACCGACGTCGACACGATGCGTGCGGCGAACGTGAACACGTTCCTCGTCGGCGAGGCGTTCATGCGCGCCGAGCAGCCGGGCGAGGAACTCGCACGGATGTTCTTCTGATGGCGATCGAAAAGGAAATCAAGCTCGCGCTGCCGGCCGGCCAGGCCGACGCCGCGCGACGCTTCTTCGAGACGCTGACCGGCGAACCCGGTCGCGACATCACGCTCGCAAACGTCTATTACGATACGCCCGATCTCGCGCTGGCCCGCTCGAAGAGCGCGGTGCGCGTGCGCCGCACGCCGCAAGGCTGGCTGCAGACATTCAAGACGGTCGGTAGCGCGGAAGGCGGCCTGCATCGCCGCCACGAGTGGGAGCTGCCGGTCGCCGGCGATGCGCTCGAGATCGACGCGCTCGTCGCCGCCTGCGACGTGCCGGAAGCCGCCGCCGCGTTGAATGACGCGGCCGGCACGCTGTCGGCGCTGTTCCGCACGGATTTTTCGCGTACGCTGTGGCGCATCGCAATCGGCGGCGCAACGGTCGAGGCCGCGGTGGACCTCGGCGAGATCGTCGTCCAGGCGGAACACGAAACGCGCCGCGAACCGATCAGCGAAATCGAACTCGAACTGATCGACGGCCCGGAGGCAGCACTCGCAACGCTCGCCGCCGAATTGCAGCAAGCGCTGCCGGGCCTCGTTCCCGAAAACATCAGCAAGGCGCAGCGCGGCTACCGGCTGCGCGCGCAATAACCCGCATCACGCATGGCAACCCGCAAGACTTCCCGCGCGCCGCAACAGGCGTCGCTGTTCGATGATCCCGTGCCGGAAACGGCACCGGCCGATATTCCACCGCCGGCGCCCGAAGCGCCCACGGCCGGACGCAAGCCCGCAAAGAAAACCGCGGCTCCGGCTGCGGCCCCGACGGCACCGCAGCCCGCTGCCGCCGACGTCCCGCGCCTCGCCGCGCAATTCGACGCGCTGCCGCCAGTCTGGCGCGATGTGCTGAAACCCTTTACCGACAGCGACGCGTATGCGCCTCTGTGCCGCTTCGTCGATGACGAGCGTGCGGCCGGCAAGACGGTCTACCCGACCGACGTGTTCCGCGCGCTGCGCCTGACGAGCCCGGACGACGTAAAAGTCGTGATCCTCGGCCAGGATCCGTACCACGGTGACGATCGCGGCACGCCGCAAGCGCACGGGCTCGCGTTCTCGGTGCCGCCGGCCGTGCGCACCCCGCCGTCGCTGCGCAACATCTTCAAGGAAATCGCCGCGAACTTCGGCCACGACACGCCGCGCCATGGCTGCCTCGACACCTGGGCGCGCCAGGGCGTGCTGCTGCTCAACACGGTGCTGACGGTCGAGCGCGGGGCCGCCGCGAGCCATGCGAAGCGCGGCTGGGAGCAGTGCACGGACACGCTGATCCGCGAACTCGCCGGCCGCCATCAGGGGCTCGTCTTCATGCTGTGGGGCGCCCACGCGCAGGCGAAGCGCGCGCTGTTCGACGCCAGCGCGCACTGCGTGCTCGAGGCGCCGCATCCGTCGCCGCTGTCCGCGCACCGCGGCTTCCTCGGCTGCCGCCATTTCGCGCTCGCGAACGACTATCTGGTCGAGGCAGGCCGCGAACCGATCGACTGGCGCCTGCCTGAAGTGGCGGAAACGCTCGCGTAACCGCCGCGCCGCCGTCCGTTCGCCACGCCAGCCGGCATGCAAAAACGCCGCGCCCCTTTCGGGACGCGGCGTTTTTTTATCGGGCGATGCGGCGGGTGCGGCGCACCCGCATCGACCTTACGCGGCGGCGATCGCTTCGCGTGCGCCAGCCAGCGCTGCGCTTTGCGCCTCCGCGCCGAGGTTCAGGCCTTCCGCGAAGATGAAGTTCACGTCGGTCATGCCGACGAAGCCGAGGAACGTACGCAGGTACGGGGTCTGGCTGTCATTCGGCGTACCGGCGTACTTGCCGCCACGGGCCGTCACCACGTGAACCTTCTTGCCCTTGATCAGACCTTCCGGACCGTTCTCGGTGTAGCGGAACGTGACGCCTGCACGTGCGATCCAGTCGAAGTACGTCTTCAGTTGCGAGGAGATGCCGAAGTTGTACATCGGTGCGCCGATCACGATGATGTCGGCAGCTTGCAGTTCGGCGATCAGTGCATCGCTCTTCGCGACGATCGCATTCTGTTCCGCGGTGCGCTTGTCGGCCGGCGTGAAGAACGCGCCGAGCACCGATTCGTCGAGGTGCGGCAGCGCATCGGCCAGCAGGTCGCGAACCACGACGTTCGCGCCGGGGTTCGATTGTTGCAGCTTTGCCGTCAGTTCGTTGGCCAGCAGCGTGGATTGCGCACCTTGCGAGCGCGCGGCGGAATTGATTTGCAGAATGGTCGTCATGTCAGGCTCCAGTAGGGTTGCGCTTTGGTAGCGCGAGTGACGCCATTGTGCGTGGCCACATGACCGCGAAAAAGCGGGTTCAGGGCGACGGATTGTTGCAGCAGCAGAACAATCGTTGATCGCGCCCCGATACCCGCTTCAGACCGCTCAACCCTTCAGCCAGGCCTCCCGGGCCTTCGAAACCGCAGCCGGCTTCGCGGCCGCCGTCAGCCGGTAGCGCGTGACTTCCGGGCCGTCGAGCTTCAGTTTCGCGGTGCGCAGCTCGTCGCGGCGGAACGCGTGAACCTCGACCTTGTCACCGGGCCGGTAGCGCGCGAGCAGTGCGTCGAGGTTGGTGCCCGTGACGCGCAGCCCGTCGACCGCGATCAGCGTGTCGCCGGCCGACAGCCCCGCGCGATGTGCGGCGCCGCCTTCGTAGACGGCCGCGAACGTGCAGTCCGCGCCGCCGCGCAGGCGCGCGCCGATCGTCGGCTTCGCGATCGCGCCGTTCGCGACATCGGGCGCGAGCGTCACGCCGAACGGTGCGAGCAGTTCGGCGAGCGGCAGGTCGCGCGTGCCGTGCACGGCATCGGCGAACAGGCGGCCGAGCGCGACGCCCGTCGCCTCTTCAATCAGCGCCTCGACTTCGTTCTCCTCGACACCCGCTTGCTTGCCGCGGTAGAAATCGCGGCCGTAGCGCTGCCACAGCAGGCGCATCACGTCGTCGAGCGACTTCTTGTTGCGCGTCTGCGCGCGGATCGCGAGATCGAAGGCGAGCGCGACGAGCGAACCCTTCGTGTAGTAGCTGACGATTGCGTTGGTCGCGTTCTCGTCCTGGCGGTAGTACTTGATCCACGCGTCGAACGAGCTTTCGGCGACGCTCTGCTTCAGGCGCCCCGTGCCGCGCAACACGCCGCCGACCGTACGGCCGAGCGCCGCGAAATATTCGTCCTGCGACATCAGCCCGCTGCGCACCAGCATCAGGTCGTCGTAATACGACGTGAAGCCTTCGAACAGCCACAGCAGCGACGTGTAGTTTTCCTTCGACAGGTCGTACGGCACGAACGCCGCCGGCTTGATGCGCTTCACGTTCCACGTATGGAAGTACTCGTGGCTGCAGAGCCCGAGATACGTGCGATAGCCTTCCGTCGTTTCGGGCCGCCCCTTCACCGGCAGGTCGGTGCGGTTGCAGATCAGCGCGGTCGACGCGCGATGCTCGAGGCCGCCGTAGCCGTCGCTGACCGCCAGCGTCATGAACACGTAGCGGTCCATCGGCGCTTTCTTCGATTTCGGCTCGAACAGCGCGATCTGCGCTTCGCACACACGCTTCAGGTCGGCGCGCAGGCGCTCCAGGTCGAGCTGCGTCACGCGCCCCGCGATCACGATGTCGTGCGGCACGCCGTGCGCGTCGAACGTCGCGAGCGCGAATTCGCCGATCGTCACCGGATGGTCGGAGAGCTCGTCGTAGTTCGCTGCGCGATAGGCGCCGAACCCGTAACGCTTGGTGCCGCGCGCCTCGGGCAGCGACGTGCCGACGCGCCATGCGCGGAACGCCGCGCCGGCCGGCTTCGCGATGTCGACTTCACATGGCGCCTCCTCGTGGCCCGCAACGCTCAGGAACACGGCCGTCGCGTTGAAGAAGCCGCCCGATTCGTCGAGATACGCGGAGCGCACCGACAGATCCCACGCATATACGTCGTAGCGCAGCGTCAGTGTGCCGTTCACGGGGGCGGCCTGCCACGTGTGCTTGTCGGTCTTCGCGATCCGCACCTTGCGGCCTGCGTCGTTGAACGCGCCGAGCGTCACGATGTTGCGCGCGAACTCGCGCACCAGGTAGCTGCCCGGAATCCACACCGGCAACGAAAAGCGCTGGCCTTCGGGGTCGGGATCGGCGACCGTCACCGACACTTCGAACAGGTGCGCGGCAAGATCTTTCGGAACAATCGAATAGCGGATCGGCTGGGTCATCGTGGCAATCGGTCGGTCGAATACGGCGGCGGAAACGAAGAGAGGCGCCGGCAGATGCGGGCGCCCCTCGCTGGCCGGGCCATGCGGCCCGGCGTGTGGTCGGTTACTTGCTCGAGGCGAGCGCCTGGTTGAGCTGGTCGGCCGACACGGCGCCCGGCAGGCGGCGGCCGTCCGGCAGGAAGATCGTCGGCGTGCCCGTGACGTTCATCCCGCGGCCGAGTGCGAGGTTCTTGTCGAGCGCGGTCGTGTCGCAAATACCGGCGCCGGACGGCGCGCGGTGGTCGAGCATCCAGCCCTCCCACGTTTTCGCGCGATCGGTCGCACACCAGATCGCCTTCGACTTCGCGGTGGAATCCGGCGACAGCACCGGGTACAGGAACGTGTAGACGGTCACGTTGTCGACCGACTGCAGCGTCGTCTCGAGCTTCTTGCAATACGGGCAGTTCGGATCGGAGAACACGGCGATCTTGCGGGCGCCGTTGCCCTTGACGACCTTGATCGCATTCGCGAACGGCAGGCTCGCGAAGTCGATCTTGTTGATTTCGGACAGGCGCGCGTCGGTCAGGTTCTTGTGCGTCTTGGTGTCGACGAGATCGCCGAGCAGCACGTAATCGCCTGCCGCATCGCTGTAGATGATCTGCGAGCCGAGGTTGACTTCGTAAAGGCCGGCGACCGGCGCTTTCGACACGCTCTTGATCGGCGCGTCGCTGCCGAGGCGGGCCTGCAGCGTTGCTTTCAGCTTGTCGGTGGTCTGGTCGGCCTGCGCGGTGCAGCCAAGCGTCGCCATCGTGACGGCCAGCGCCAGCGATGCGATGCGGATCGTTTTTTTCATTGAAATCTTCCTTCAGCTCAATCGGAGTGCACGGCACAGTGTACGCCGTAACGGAACCGTGTCCGACCGGCGAAGCGGCCGAAGGTTCGATCGATCAGCCGAGCGCGGCCGATACGAGCCAGCGCTTCACGAGCGGCTGCGCGCCGACGAAGGCCATGCCTGCGTTGCGCACGGCCTTCGCGAGCGAGCCCGGCACCGCGAACAGCCGCTGCAGCCCGTCGGTCGCGACCATCAGCGCGCGGATGTCTTCGCGGCGCGAACGCTCGTAGCGACGCAGCAGCACCGTATCGCCGAGGTTGCGGAAGCTTTCCTTGCCCGCGATCGCGTCGGCAAGCGCCGCGACGTCGCGCAGGCCGAGGTTCATCCCCTGCCCCGCGAGCGGGTGGATCAGGTGCGCGGCATCGCCGACGAGCGCGACGCGCGGCGCGATCAGCTTGTCGACCGTCTGCAGCGCCAGCGGGAAGCCGGCAGCCGGCGTCACGCAGTCGAGCGTGCCGACCTGGCCGTGCGACACGCGCTCGACTTCGGCCGCGAGCTGCGCCGGATCGAGTGCGAGCAATTCGTCCGCATGCGCGGTGTGCGCGGACCAGACGAGCGATACATGGCCGTCCGGCAGCGGCAGCAGCGCGACGATCTCGCCTTCGTGGAACCACTGGTAGGCGGTCTCGCGATGCGGCAGCGACGCCTTGAAGTTCGCGACGACGCCGGTTTGCCGGTAGTCGCGCCGCTCGACTTTGGCCCCCATTTGCGAGCGCACCCACGAATGCGCGCCATCCGCGCCGACGACGAGGTCCGCTTCCAGCACCTGCCCCGACGACAGCGTGAGCACGGCCGCGTCGTCGCGCACGTCGAAGCCCTGTGCGCGCGCATCGAACCACGTGAGGTTCGGCTGGAACCGCAGCGCGGCGTCGAGCGACGCCTCGACCAGCGACGATTCGGCGATCCACGCGAGTTGCGGCACGGACGCCTGGTACGCGGAGAAATGCAGTTCCGCGTGCGCGTCGCCGTACACGCGCATGTCGTAGACCGGCGCAAGCCGGCTGTGATCGAGCGCCTGCCAGACGCGCAGCCGCTCGAGCAGCGCCTGCGAACTGGAGGACAGCGCGTAGACGCGCGTGTCGAAGACGAGATCGGCGGGGCGCGGCGTGGCCGGCTGGGCGAGCAAGGCTGTCTTGTAGCCGGACTGGGTCAGCGCGAGCGCGGCTGTCTTGCCGACGAGCCCGCCGCCGACCACGGCGACGTCGAAGGTGTGGTGGGCAGTCATGGCGGGCATTATAGCCGCGGGGCCAAACCCTTACGCGGCCGGACTTTGCGGGAAATCAGCAGAATCGCAGGGCGATGCGGCGGCGCGGCGGCCCGCCGCATCGGCCGTTCGGCGCCCGCCCGGAATCCGGGGCGTCGGCACGGTACAATAGCGTCTTTGACCGTCGGCCCGCCGCGCCCCAAGCGCCGGCCGCCCTTTTTTCCCGCGCCGCCGTGCCCTGTCCGGCCGCGCCGCCTTACCCGTCCGAAGGATTCCATGAGTCTCAAATGCGGCATCGTCGGCTTGCCCAACGTCGGCAAGTCCACCCTGTTCAATGCGCTGACCAAGGCCGGCATCGCCGCCGAGAACTACCCGTTCTGCACGATCGAGCCGAACGTCGGCATCGTCGAAGTGCCCGATACGCGCCTGAAGGCGCTCTCGGAGATCGTCAAGCCGGAGCGTGTCGTGCCGGCCGTCGTCGAATTCGTCGACATCGCGGGCCTCGTCGCGGGCGCGAGCAAGGGTGAAGGCCTCGGCAACCAGTTCCTCGCGAACATCCGCGAAACCGACGCGATCACGCACGTCGTGCGCTGCTTCGAGGACGAGAACGTCATTCACGTCGCCGGCAAGGTCAGCCCGATCGACGACATCGAAGTGATCAACACCGAACTCGCGCTCGCCGACCTCGGCACCGTCGAGAAGGCGCTCACGCGCTATTCGAAGGCGGCGAAGTCCGGCAACGACAAGGAAGCGGCGAAGCTCGTCGCGGTGCTCGAAAAAGTGCGCGCGCAGCTCGACCAGGGCAAGGCCGTGCGCGGCCTCGAACTGTCGGACGATGAAGCGGCGCTGATCAAGCCGTTCTGCCTGATCACCGCGAAGCCGGCGATGTACGTGGCCAACGTGAAGGACGACGGTTTCGAGAACAACCCGCATCTCGACGCGGTCCGCAAATATGCGGAAAGCGAGAATGCGCCGGTCGTGGCCGTGTGCGCGGCGATCGAGGCGGAAATTGCCGATCTCGACGATGCGGACAAGGAAGCGTTCCTGGCCGACATGGGCATGGAAGAGCCGGGCCTCGACCGCGTGATCCGCGCGGGCTTCAAGCTGCTCGGCCTGCAGACGTACTTCACCGCGGGCGTGAAGGAAGTGCGCGCATGGACGATCCATATCGGCGACACGGCTCCGCAGGCAGCGGGCGTGATCCACACCGACTTCGAGCGCGGCTTCATCCGTGCGCAGACGATCGCGTTCGACGATTTCGTCACGTACAAGGGTGAACAAGGCGCGAAGGAAGCCGGCAAGATGCGCGCGGAAGGGAAGGAATATGTCGTGCACGACGGCGACGTGATGAACTTCCTGTTCAACGTCTGAGCGTTGCGTTATCGCCTCAGTGGAAAGCCCGCTTCTGCGGGCTTTTTTCTTTTCGGCGCACCAGCCTAGTCACGACCGGAACTGCTTGTCTGATTTCGATCCGTTCAGGACAAACGCATACCTGCCTTGCGCTGGTCGGATCGACACGCGCGGTCAGCGCAGCAATCCTCTGGTGAGTTCCGGCCACAGCGACGAATGCTCGCGGCGGAACATGCCGACGTGCCCAATTGCTCGGCCGTCGGGATTTTCTGGATGGATGAAGTGGACATCGGACTTGGCGCTCGGCAGCAGGCGCAGCCAATCTGCAATATTGGCCGGCGTGGCAAGCGGGTCGTCGGTTGCGGCCACAACGGTGACGGGAGCGATAAATTCGTCGTAGTAGTGGCGTACCACCCCTGCTCCGAATTCGTTCGCCACATATCCGGGCCGACGGCACCATCGGGCCCACTGACGTCCGACGCACGGCGGCAGATCATCACCCCAGCCGAGTACCCTGGCCGGAACGTAACCGAGCAGTCGAACGGAAATCGGCACATACAGATGGGCAAGCAGCAAGGCCGCGAAACGCTTTGGCCAGCGAATGTTGCCGACATACCCTGAAGATGCCGAGATGGCACATAACGAACGAATCGACGCATGATTCGGCATCAGGCCGACCAGTTGTGCGCCCGCGCTATGCCCGATCAAATGTGCGCCGCGCGCACCGGTTTCGCCAAGGAGCCAGTCGAGCGCCGCAGGCATGTCCAACTGCCCCCAGTCCTGTTTTCGCGCCTGGGACCAGCGGACGTGACCCGTATCGAGCGACGCGCCGATTCCCCGATAATCGAATACAAACGTCGAGTGGCCGTCTTTGCGCAACCAATCCGCGAACGGGAAATAAAAAGATTGCCGAATTCCTGTCGCAGGACAGATGAGCACGGGGGAACGATCACCGTCGGACGCCGGGAAATAGGTTCCCTTGAGCTGGAAACCGTCACGGGCGGCGAAAGCTATGCTGACGCGAGGTGTCGAACGCTCGATCACTGCTTCGACTTCGATACAGACGACGCACGAGGGAACGTATCAATCGGGCAATTGGATATCAGGTTCTGCCTGATAATGCCGATCATCAACAAATGACACCAAATTGATTTATACATCGATTCACCCCGGTAATCGAAGCGATCAATGTAAGAGCAAATCTTTGCTGATGAAATCAGACGAGTTCGATTATTTCGCGTTAGTTGCGTCTTGCTCGCCGCCTCTCACAACGCGTCACGCCCGGCTTCAACTGCCACATTGGAAAAAAAAATGGCCCGACCGGCAAACGCCGATCGGGCCATTTTTCACGACGCGGGCTTTCCGCCCGCCGTCACTTCACGGCATCAAGTCGCCGACACGCGCCGCCCTTCACTCGCCTGCGCATCGCGACCACGTTTGTTCAGCCACGACGCCAGCAGCACGATCAGCGCCAACACGGCCGTCGCGCCCACTTCCATCCGGTGATCCTCGCTCACGAGCATCACGGTCAACGTGCCGCAGATGAACAGGATCACGGCCCACGTGAGCCACGGGAACAACCACATCCGCAAAGTCAGGTCAGCGCCGGTCGATTCGAGCGTCTTGCGCATCCGCAGCTGCGAGATCGCGATCACGAGATACACGAGCAGCGCGATCGCGCCCGACGTCGCCAGCAGGAAGCCGAACACCTGTTCCGGCATCAGGTAGTTCGCGATCACGGTCACGAAACCGAACGCGGTGGATGCGAGCACGGCCGCGCGCGGCGTGCCGGTCGAATCGGTGCGGTGCAGGAACGCGGGCGCATCCTTGCGCTTGGACAGCGAGAACAGCATCCGCGACGCGGTGTACAGCGCCGAATTCAGGCAGCTCGCGACCGACACGAGCACGATCACGTCGATGATCGCCTTCGCGTTCGGGACGCCGATCAGCTCCATCGCGCGCTGATACGAGCCGTGCTTCGGCAGCAGCGGGTCGTTCCACGGCACGATGGCCGCAACGACGAGAATCGAGCCGAGATAGAACAGCGTGATACGCCAGATCACCGAGTTGGTCGCGCGCACAATCTGGCGTTGCGGGTTGTCCGATTCGGCGGCCGCGATCGTCACGATCTCGGTGCCGAGGAACGAGAACATCGTCGTCAGCATCGCCGCGAGCACGGCGCCGGCGCCGTGCGGCATGAAGCCGTCATGCACGAACAGGTTCGACACGCCCGATACGGCCGGCGCCGGGATGATGCCGACGATCGCCGCCCCGCCGATGCACAGGAACACGACGATCGCGACAACCTTGATCAGCGCGAACCAGAATTCGAATTCGCCGTAGTTCTTGACCGAGAAGAGGTTGGTCACCGTCAGCACCAGCGTGATGCCGAGCGCGAAGACCCAGGTCGCGACGCCAGGGAACCATGCGTTGAGAATGGTCGCGGCGGCGGTCGCCTCGATCGGAATCACCAGCACCCAGAACCACCAGTACAGCCAGCCGATCGAGAAACCGGCCCAGTGGCCGATCGCGCGATCGGCATAGGTGGAGAACGAACCGCTGTCCGGATGGGCGACTGCCATCTCGCCGAGCATGCGCATCACGAGCACGACCAGCACCCCTGCGATCGCATACGCGAGGATCGACGCCGGGCCGGCTTCCGCGATGGCGTGGCCGGAGCCGACGAACAGGCCCGCGCCGATCACGCCGGCAATCGACATCATCGTCACGTGCCGCTGCTTCAGGCCCGTACCGAGGCCTGTGTTGCTTCCACTCATCTGTCTCTCTCCAAAAAACGGTTCCGGTATGGCCGGGTATCGCGTGAAGGCAGCACGGGGGATTGTGGTTCTTGAGCCGGGCCGAATGCGGCGCCTGCACGGGATGCAGGCGCACAGCCGGATCGGGGGCCGTTCCGGAACGGGTCGCGACGCAGTCTGCGAAGCTGCGGGTGCGATGCGGCACGCAGGGCGCCGGCGCATCGCGTGCGCCCTTTCCGTCGGCTTTCGTCAGCTGCCTTCGAAGCGAAGGAGTGTAAGCATCAAACGGTTCTTCACTAAGAACCAATTGAAGAATTTCGATGGAACCACTTGTTGCATCGACATCGATCGATGCAACGCTTGTACCGTCCGTGGCGACTCGCGAGCGCGCCGAAAGCGCCCGGCGACATCGGGTCAGTCAGTCGCAACCGGCGGCGCGTCAGCGCGTGCCGTTCGCCATCTCGTCACGCCATTTGGCGGGGACGACGGCCTGCCATTCTCGCAGAAGCAGGTTTTTCACGGCGTCCGGATGGGCCGCCGACAGTCGCACCAGCACGATCGGCCAGCCGACGTAGTGATCCGTCACGTAATACACGTCAGGTTCCGATTCGATCAGCCACGCGCGCTCATCGGGGCCGATGCCTTTCACGACGAGCGTGTCGCCGTCCTCGCGCAGCCGCGCGAGCATCTTGCCCTTCACCTTGAGTGCGGGCGTGCCGTAAGACGTGCCTTCCTCGACGCCGCGCCACGCCAGTGCGATCTGCCGGACTTCGTCGAATGTCACGGGGCCTCCCGGCTGGATGCCTTCGGTTCACGATCCGGCCACCCTACCGGAATTCGCGAAGCCGTGCCGTGGGCAGTGCGCTTATCCGCGCGCCGCACGCGTGGCCGTCGACGCACGCCCCGTCGTCGCGACGATCGCGAAGGCGATCGCGTTCGCGGCGGCACTGGCCAGGATCGGTACGAGATAGCCGCCGCCCGCGTCGTAGATGAAGCCGGCCGCGGTCGGCCCGATCAGCGTGCCGAATGCGACGCTCGTATAAAGCACGCCGATGATCCCGCTCACGTTGCGGCCGCCGAAATAGTCCATCACTACCGCGGGCAGCACCGCGACCCAGCCGCCGTAGAACACGCCGAAGACGAGTGCGAACGCGGCAAGCGTGGCGACGGTGCCGGCGCCGGCCCACGCGACGAGCGCGACGGCCATGCCCGCGAACATCGCGAGCAGCGATGTGCGGCGGCCGAAACGGTCGGCGAGGCCGCCGAGGAAGAAGCGGCCGGCCGTGCTGCCGACGCCGATCGCGCCGAGCAGCAGCACGGCCGTCGATGACGAGACGCCATGATCGAGCGCGTACGGCACGAGATGAACGAACGGGACGAACACGCCGAACGAGCAGATGAGGCATGCCGCGTAGAGGCTCGCGAACGGACGCGACGTGACCGCTTCGCGCACCGTCGCGCCGGCTGCCGGCTTGCGACTCGCGGCCGCACCGGACACCGAAGGCCCCGCATTGCGCATGGCGACTTTCGCGCCGCCGGCCTGGACGGGCTCATGCGCCGCCTCCCCGTCCGGCAGCAACCCCCGTCCGCGCGGATCGTTCTCGATCAGCAACGCCATCCCCGCACCGATCACGACCGCGATCACGGACAGCGTGAAATACGCGCCGCGCCAGCCGACATGCGCGATCAGCGCGGACGCGAGCGGCGGCATCACCAGCGTACCGACGCCGATTCCCGCGACCGCGAGCCCCGACGCGAAGCCGCGCCGGCGCACGAACCAGCGCTGCACGGCGCCGACAGCCGGCACGTACGCGCAGCCGACGCCGAGACCGACACCGAGCCCGTACGCGACATAGACCTGCACCAGCGTATGCGCGGCGCCCGCAGCCGCGAGCCCGATGCCCGTCAGCAGCATCCCGGCGACGGTGAGCTGCCGCGAGCCGAAGCGGTCGGCCAGCGGCCCGCTGACGATGCCGAAACCGAAATACAGGAAGCCGGCGAGCGAAAACACGAGCGAGATCTGTCCGCGCGACGCGGCGAAATCCCGCTGCAGCGACTCGACGAAGGCGCTGAACGTGTAGGCGCTGCCGAAACCGACGAACGTGACGGCAAACGCGGCCGCCACCACGTACCAGCCGTAGAAAACGCGCGATGCGCCCGGGCGGTTCATGACGATGCTCCTCTCAGGTTCCCCCGGCCGCCGGGCGGCGTCCGGGTTGCCTCGTGGATATAGTTGAACTATGTTGATCGCACCGGCTGCCGACAGGCAGTCGCAAAGCATGCGATCCGATGCGTCAACGGTACTCGCGCGTACGCATCGTCTCAAACGATATTTCGTCGGACTTTCGATTTAGAAAAACTGAATGAATCGTTCCCGCTTGCCGCCTCTCAACCCGCTGCGCGCATTCGAAGCGGCCGCCCGCCACCTGTCGGTGAAGGCGGCTGCCGAGGAGCTGTCGGTCACGCCCGGCGCGGTAAGCCAGATGATCCGCACGCTCGAGACGCACCTCGGCGTACAGCTGTTCGAGCGCGTCAACCGCGGCATCCTGCTCACGGCCGCCGGCCGCGACTACCTGCCGCCGGTGCGCAACGCGTTCCGGCAGATCGCCGATGCGTCGCAGCGCGTGTCGGGCGCCGCCGACAGCGGCGTTCTGACGGTGAGCGTCACACCGTTCTTCGCATCCGCGTGGCTCGTCCCGCGCCTCGCGCAATTCCGCGAGGCTTGCCCGGACGTCGACCTGCAGGTGGTCACGAGCCACGCACTGGCGGATTTCTCGCGCGACGGTGTAGACGTCGCGATCCGTCATGGCCTCGGGCGCTACATCGGGCTGTGCAGCGAGCGCCTGCTGACGGTGGAGATCGTCGCGCTCGCGTCGCCCGAACTCGTCGCGCGGCTCGGCATGCCGGCGACGCCGGCCGAGCTCGTCGGCTGGCCGCAGTTGCACGACGCCGAGCGCAAGGGCTGGCACATCTGGTTCGGCGCGCAGCGGATCGACGATTTCGGCCCGCCGCGCGGCCCCGCGTTCGACGACTCGGGCCTGTTGCTGCAGGCGATCGTCGCCGGCCAGGGCGCCGGGCTGCTGCCGGCCGCGATGGTGCGCGGCGAGCTGGCAAGCGGCCGGCTCGTACAGCTCGCCGACGTCGCGTGGCTCGACGATTTCGCGTACTACCTCGTCTATCCGCCGCACCACGCGGAACGGCCAAAGGTTGCCGCCTTTCGCCGATGGATCCTCGACGCCGCACTGGCCGACGGCGCGGCATCGATGTCCGGCGCGGCGTAGCGCCCTCCGTCACGGCGCGCCTCTTCTGCCGATCGGCTAACATGCGGCCCGGCACCGATAACAACAGACCGAGAGAGACCATGCCCGCCCTGCTCCGCCGCGCGACACGCATTGCGACGCTGTCCGCCGCATTTTTCGTCGCGTGCGCCGTGCTGTCCGTTCCGGCCCACGCGTACCGCGCACCGACCGGCTACGGCAACGAAGCCGATCTCGACCGCCACGACACGTACCGCAACCGCGACGGCGAAACCGTGCACGCCCCCGCGCATTCGAAATCAGGCCGCGTGCCCGACGGCGCGAGCGCGCGCTGTCGCGACGGCACGTACAGCTTCAGCCGCCACCGGCGCGGCACGTGCTCGGGGCACGGCGGCGTTGCCGCGTGGCTGTAGCCTCGGCCGAATGGCCAATCCGCACCGCTGCAGCCACCCGCCGCTGTCAGCGACACTCGGCGGCGAAGTACAATAGGCGCTCGCGCCGCCCGCACGCGGCGACGCCGCCGCGCCTTGCGCGGCACGCTCCGTACCGAATCACCCGACGCCGCCACGCCCGCGCGCTGCGCGGCAGTCTCAACCACTTCTGAATTTCACACCGAAATGGCCCAATACGTTTTCACGATGAACCGGGTCGGCAAGATCGTGCCGCCCAAGCGCCAGATCCTGAAGGACATCTCGCTGTCGTTCTTTCCCGGCGCGAAGATCGGCGTGCTCGGCCTGAACGGCTCGGGCAAGTCGACGCTGATCCGCATCATGGCGGGCGTCGACAAGGACATCGAAGGCGAAGCCACGCCGATGCCGAACCTGAACATCGGCTACCTGCCGCAGGAACCGCAGCTCGACCCGACGAAGACGGTGCGCGAAGCCGTCGAGGAAGGCCTCGGCGACCTGTTCCAGGCCAACAAGAAGCTCGAGGAAATCTACGCGGCGTACGCAGAGCCGGACGCCGACTTCGATGCGCTCGCGGCCGAGCAGGCGAAGTACGAAGCGATCCTCGCGTCGAGCGACGGCGGCAGCCCCGAGCAGCAGCTCGAAGTGGCCGCCGACGCCCTGCGCCTGCCGCCGTGGGACGCCAGGATCGAACACCTGTCGGGCGGAGAAAAGCGCCGCGTCGCGCTGTGCAAGCTGCTGCTCGAAAAACCCGACATGCTGCTGCTCGACGAACCGACCAACCACCTCGACGCCGAATCGGTCGACTGGCTCGAGCAGTTCCTGGTGCGCTTCCCGGGCACCGTCGTCGCGGTCACCCACGATCGCTACTTCCTCGACAACGCAGCCGAGTGGATTCTCGAACTCGACCGCGGCCACGGCATTCCGTGGAAGGGCAACTACAGCAGCTGGCTCGACCAGAAGGAAGAGCGCCTGAAGCAGGAAGAAGCGTCGGAATCGGCGCGCCAGAAGGCGATCAAGAAGGAACTGGAGTGGGTGCGCCAGAACCCGAAGGGCCGCCAGGCGAAGTCGAAGGCCCGTATCGCGCGCTTCGAGGAGCTGAGCAGCCAGGAATACCAGAAGCGCAACGAAACGCAGGAAATCTTCATTCCGGCCGGCGAACGCCTCGGCAATGAAGTGATCGAGTTCAAGAACGTCAGCAAGTCGTTCGGCGACCGCCTGCTGATCGACAATCTGAGCTTCAAGATCCCGGCCGGCGCGATCGTCGGCATCATCGGCCCGAACGGCGCCGGCAAGTCGACGCTGTTCAAGATGCTGACCGGCAAGGAACAGCCGGATTCGGGCGAAGTCGTGATGGGCCCGACCGTGAAGCTCGCTTACGTCGACCAGAGCCGCGACGCGCTCGACGGGTCGAAGACGGTGTTCGAGGAAATCTCGGGCGGCGCCGACGTGCTGACGGTGGGCAAGTACGAAACGCCGTCGCGCGCGTACATCGGCCGCTTCAACTTCAAGGGCGGCGACCAGCAGAAGATCGTCGGCAACCTGTCCGGCGGTGAACGCGGTCGGCTGCACCTCGCGAAGACGCTGATCTCGGGCGGCAACGTGCTGCTGCTGGACGAACCGTCAAACGATCTCGACGTCGAAACGCTGCGCGCGCTGGAAGACGCACTGCTCGAATTCGCGGGCTCGGTGATGGTGATCTCGCACGATCGCTGGTTCCTCGACCGGATCGCGACGCACATCCTCGCGTTCGAAGGCGATTCGCAGGTCACGTTCTTCGACGGCAACTACCAGGAATACGAAGCCGACAAGCGTGCCCGCCTCGGCGAAGAAGCCGCGAAGCCGAAGCGCCTGCGCTACAAGCCGATCAGCCGCTGACCGGCACGACCTGGGTGCCCGGCGCCGCGGCAACGCGGGGCCGTTCGCCGAGGGTAGCCGCTTCAGGAAGCGTCACAACAAAAAAGCGGGCCACTGGCCCGCTTTTTCTATCCGATGGCGGGCTGCTCGCCCGCCGCTTACGCGAGCGCGCCCAGTTCGCGCAGCCGCGCCTCGGTCGTCGCCGCACTCGTGTGATGAATGCCGTGCCAGCCGAGCGCCGTCGCGGCCGCGGCGTTCTTCGCGTTGTCGTCGATGAATACGAGTTCGTGCGGCGCGATGCCCGGCAGGTGCGGTTCGATCCGCGCATGCATCTCGCGGTAGATTGCCGGATCGGGCTTCACGAGCTTCACTCGGCCCGACACGACGATCTCCTTGAAACGCCGCAGCACCGGGAAGTTGTCCCACGCATACGGGAATGTCTGCGCGGACCAGTTCGTCAGCCCGAACAGCGGCATCCCCTGCGCTTCAAGTCGATCGACGAGCGCGGCGCCTTCGTCGAGCACACCGCCGATCATTTCGTGCCAGCGCGCGTAGAACGCGCGGATCAGCGCCTCGTGCTCCGGAAACTTCGCGACGAGCTCGGCCGTGCCTTCCTCGATCGTCTGCCCGCCGTCCTGGCGGATCACCCAGTCCATCGCGCACACGTGCGTGAGAAACCAGCGACGCTGCGCGTCGTCGGGAATCAGCTCCCGGTAAAGGTACTCCGGGCTCCAGTCGATCAGCACGCCGCCGAAATCGAACACCACGGCCTTGATCGTCATGCGAACTCCGTCGAAAGGACGTCCGCGAGCGGCCGCGGCGTCACCGGGTTGCCCGACAGCGAATTGTTTTGCCATACGAAGTGATGGTGCGCGACGATCTGCGCGGCCGACAGGTGCGTGCGCTCGTTCGTCGTGTGCAGATCGGACACGACCGTCGTCCGGTAGCCGAGCAGCGCCGCGCGGCGCGCGGCCGAATCGACGCAGAACTCGGTCGCATAACCGCAGATCAGCACCGAACGGATGCCGTGGCGGTCGAGTTGCGCCGCAAGCGGCGTGTCGTGAAACGAATCGCTCACCTGCTTGCGCACGCGCCAGTCGTCGTTCCCGACGACCAGCCCCGCATGCAGCTCCCAGCCCGGCGTGCCGGGCACGATGTCGTCGTCCGCATCGCCGTCGTGCTGCACGAAGCACACGGGCGCGTTCGCCGCGCGCGCCGCCGCCGTCAGCCGGTTGATGCCCGATACCACGTCGTCGAGCCGGTAAGCGGGCCGCGCCCGCTCCACCAGCCCGCGCTGCATGTCGACCACGATCACTGCGGTGTCCGCCATTGCCTGCCCTCGGTTGTGTCGTTCGGCCGTTGTACGGCCGTGATCGCGTGTTGTGTCAGATCGGCTGCGTGCGCGCGACGAGCCACGCCTTCGCATCGCCGCTCAGGTGCCGGCCGACACGCTCGCGCACCGTCGCGTGATACGTGTTCAGCCATGCGCGCTCGTCGTCGTGCAGCATCTCGATCAGCACGCAGCGCGTGTCGATCGGGCACAGCGTCAGCGTCTCGAATGCGAGGAAATCGCCGAATTCCGTTTGCCCGGCCGCGCGGTTCACGACCAGGTTCTCGATCCGGATACCCCACTGGCCGGGACGATAGACGCCCGGCTCGATCGACGTGATCATCCCCTCTTCCATCGCCGTGTGCGGCTCGGCCGGCGCGTAGTGCGAGATCACCTGCGGGCCTTCGTGCACGTTCAGGAAGTAGCCGACGCCATGCCCCGTGCCGTGGCCGTAGTCGAGCCCGGCCGCCCACATCGGTGCGCGCGCGATCGCGTCGAGCATCGGCGAGCGGATGCCGCGCGGGAAGCGGGCGCGCGACAGCGCCATCATCGACTTCAGCACGATCGTGAAATCGCGCCGCTGCAGGTCGCTGACGGTACCGACCGGCACGACACGCGTGATGTCGGTCGTGCCCGTCACGTACTGGCCGCCCGAATCGATCAGCAGCAGGCCGTCGCCGGCGATCGTCGCGTGCGAGGCCGGCGTCGCGTGGTAGTGCGGCATCGCGCCGTTCGCGTTGAAGCCTGCAATCGTCGCGAAGCTTGCCGACACGTAGCCGGGGCGCCGTGCGCGGGCGGCCGTGAGCTTTTCCTCGATCGTCAGCTCGGTGATCGTCTCGCGGTTCACCGCCTGCTCGAACCACGTGAAGAACTCCGCGAGCGCGGCGCCGTCGTGTTCCATCGTCACGCGCACGTGCTCGATCTCGGCGGACGTCTTGCGCGACTTCGCGAACGTCGACGGATTCACGGCCTCGACGAGCTTCACGCCGGCCGGCACGGCCTCGAGCGTGCCGAACGTCACGCGGCGCGGGTCGATCAGCAGCGTCGCGCCGTCCGGCAGCGACGCGAGCGCCGCGCGCGCGGCGTCGTAGGCGCGAACGTCGACACCATCCTTCGCGAGCGACGCGGCCAGCGCCGGCGACACCTTGCCGTCGGCGACGAACAACGTCGCGCGATCAGTGCCGATCATTGCGTGCGCAACGAATACGGGATTGAAGTTGACGTCGGCGCCGCGCAGGTTGAACAGCCATGCGAGATCGTCGAGCGTCGAGACGAAATGCCATTGCGCACCCTGCGCGCACATCGCGCGGCGCACTTCGGCCAGCTTGCTCGCGCGCGTCGTGTCGGCCTGCGGCGCCGCGTGCTCGAACACCGCGTCGCCGGGCAGGCCCGGCCGCTCGGGCCAGATTGCATCGAGCAGGTCGAGATCGGTACGCAGCGCGATGCCGCGCGCATTCAGCGCGCCCGTCAGCCCGCGTGCGGCCGCGACGCCCAGCACGGCGCCGTCGACGCCGACCGTCGCACCGGCCGTCACGTTCTGCGCGAGCCAGTCGACGTGCGGCGCGCTCTGCTGCCCGCCCGTCATCTTCATCAGTTGCACGCCCGTGCCGGCCAGTTCGGCCTCGGCCTGCACCCAGTAGCGGCTGTCGACCCATAGCCCCGCGAAATCCGCGGTCACGACCAGCGTGCCGACCGAGCCCGTGAAGCCGGACAGCCAGCGGCGGGCCTGCCAGCGCTCCGGCAGATACTCGGACAGATGGGGATCGGCGGACGGCACGAGATAGGCGGCCAGGTCCTCGCGGGCCATGGCGCCACGCAGCAGCGCGAGGCGGGCCGGCACCGGCGAGACTTCGGGAAGACGGGCATTCATGATTTCACCTGAGAACATTCAGCGACGGGCCGACAGCGTAACCGTCACGGCTACGACGAGGAACGCGACACCGGTGCAGACCGGCCATTCGAGCGTCTCGCCATCGTAAAACAGTCCCGAGAGATTGCCGGCCATGCGGGCCGCGCCCGCGCCGACGATGCCGGCGAGCACCGCGATCCACCATGCCGGCCGGCCCGTGCGCCGCATCGGATGCAGCCATCGGCCGAACAGCCCGACGGCCGCTCCCAGGACAAGGATTCCAAACCAGTTCATTCGACGCCTTCTATAAATTCAGATTCGTCCCATAGGCGTGAACGTTGCCAGCGGCTAGCATCGATTCATCCATCGAACCCGAGACCAGCCGGGTGCCGCCAACATTCGAGTGTAGGGGCCGACTCGACGTTATGGCAAGCGCGCGCCGGCTGCCGTATTGAAGAAATTCTCATGCGAATCGCTCTGATCGATCCGGACGCGCGCCATGCCGCGCTCCTGAACCGCCTGCTCTTTGCGGGCGGTCATGTGTGCCATGCGTTTCCGTCCAGCGCGGCGTTGTTCGAGTGGCTCGCCACCGACAACACCTGCGACATGCTGATCACCGGCCACTGGGCCGGCGACCAGCCGGCCGAGGAAGTCATCCCGCGTGCGCAGACGGTCCTGCCGGGGCTGCCGGCCATCGCCGTGATGCTGCTGCCGCGCGAAAGCGAAATCGTATCGTGCCTGCACGCGGGCGCCGACGATTGCCTCGTACGCCCCGTGAGCGGGCCCGAGCTGCTTGCGCGCGTGAACGCGCTGAGCCGGCGTGCCGGCGTGCGCCGGCCACCCAACCGCTCGCGCGAAATGTATGGCGAATACGCGTTCGACGCCACGCACTGCCTCGTTCGCTTCGACGACGCAATCGTTTCACTCACGCCGAAGGAGTTCCGGTTCGCGCAGTTGCTGTTCACGAACCTGTCGCGGCCGGTGTCGCGCGCCCATATCCTCGAAACGGTGTGGGCGCGCCGCCGCGACATGAAGTCGCGCACGCTCGATACCCATGCGTCCCGGCTGCGCAGCAAGCTACGGCTGCTTCCGGAGCGCGGCTACCGGCTGCTGCCGCTCTACGGCTACGGCTATCAGCTCGACCGCGTGCCGATCGAGCCCCCAAATTCCCGGCCCCGCCACGCTGATGCCCGGTATGCAGCGAGTGAGGAAATCGCTGAAACGCTATAATATGGGGCTAAACGATAGCCCTCGATATGCAACTCCTCACGATCGGAATCAACCACCACACTGCGCCTGTCGCCTTGCGCGAACGCGTGGCGTTTCCGCTCGAGCAGATCAAGCCGGCTCTCGTCACGTTCAAGAACGTGTTTCTCGGCCCTCAGGCGCCCAATACGCCCGAAGCGGCGATCCTCTCCACCTGCAACCGCACCGAACTGTATTGCGCGACCGACGATCGCGCGGCACGCGAAGGCGCGATCCGCTGGCTGTCGGAGTATCACCGGATCCCGGTCGACGAACTCGCGCCGCACGTCTATGCGCTGCCGCAGTCGGAAGCGGTCCGGCACGCGTTTCGCGTCGCATCCGGCCTCGATTCGATGGTGCTCGGCGAAACGCAGATTCTGGGCCAGATGAAGGATGCCGTCCGCACCGCGACGGAAGCCGGCGCACTCGGCACCTATCTGAACCAGCTGTTCCAGCGCACCTTCGCGGTCGCGAAGGAAGTGCGCGGCACGACCGAAATCGGCACGCAGTCGGTGTCGATGGCCGCCGCCGCGGTGCGCCTCGCGCAACGGATCTTCGAAAAGGTGTCGGATCAGCGCGTGCTGTTCATCGGCGCCGGCGAAATGATCGAGCTGTGCGCGACGCACTTCGCCGCGCAAAGCCCGCGCGAACTCGTCGTCGCGAACCGCACGGCCGAACGCGGCCAGCGGCTCGCCGAACGCTTCAACGGCCGCGCGATGCCGCTCGCGGATCTGCCGACCCGCATGCACGAATTCGACATCATCGTGTCGTGCACAGCGTCGACGCTGCCGATCATCGGCCTCGGCGCAGTCGAGCGCGCGGTGAAGGCACGGCGCCACCGGCCGATCTTCATGGTCGACCTCGCGGTGCCGCGCGACATCGAGCCCGAAGTCGGCAAGCTGAAGGACGTGTTCCTCTACACCGTCGACGATCTCGGCGCGATCGTGCGCGAAGGCAATGCATCGCGCCAGGCCGCGGTCGCGCAGGCCGAAACGATCATCGAAACGCGCGTGCAGAATTTCATGCAATGGCTCGACACGCGCAGCGTCGTGCCGGTGATCCGTCACATGCATACGCAGGCCGACGCACTGCGCCGGGCCGAAGTCGACAAGGCGCAGAAGCTGCTCGCGCGCGGCGACGATCCGGCCGCCGTGCTCGAAGCGCTGTCGCAGGCGCTGACCAACAAGCTGATCCACGGCCCGACGAGCGCGCTCAACCGCGTGAACGGCGCCGATCGCGATTCGCTGATCGACCTGATGCGCGGCTTCTACCAGCACGCCCCGCGCTCGAACGACCAGTCCGGCCACTAGCGCCGGCCGATCGCCCTGCCGCCGGCCGCACGCCGGCCTATCCTTTCCGAATACCCCTTGCCCGGGAGCGCCGCTCCACACCATGAAGACGAGCATGCAACGCAAGCTCGACCAGCTGTCCACACGGCTGGCCGAACTGAACGACCTGCTGAGCCGCGAAAACGTCACGGCCGACCTCGACCAGTACCGCAAGCTCACGCGTGAACATGCGGAACTCGGCCCGGTGGTCGAACAGTACGCGCTGTGGCGCCAGTCGCGCAGCGACGAGACGGCTGCACAGGAACTGCTCGGCGATCTGTCGATGCGCGACTTCGCGGAAGACGAAATCCGCAGCGCGCGAGAAAGCATGGCCCGCCTCGAGACCGAGCTGCAGAAGATGCTGCTGCCGAAGGACCCGAACGACGACCGCAACATCTTCCTCGAAATCCGTGCGGGCACGGGCGGCGACGAATCGGCGCTGTTCGCGGGCGACCTGCTGCGCATGTACCTGCGCTTCGCGGAACGCCAGCGCTGGCAGGTCGAAATGATGTCGGAGAGCGCGTCGGATCTCGGCGGCTACAAGGAAGTGATCGTGCGGATCGCGGGCCAGGGTGCGTATTCGCGCCTGAAGTTCGAATCGGGCGGCCATCGCGTGCAGCGCGTGCCGGCCACCGAAACGCAGGGGCGCATCCACACGTCCGCGTGCACGGTCGCGGTGATGCCGGAAGCCGACGAAATCGGCGAGGTCGAGATCAATCCGGCCGACCTGCGGATCGACACGTTCCGCGCGTCCGGCGCGGGCGGCCAGCACATCAACAAGACCGATTCGGCGGTGCGCGTCACGCACATCCCGACCGGGATCGTCGTCGAGTGCCAGGACGACCGCTCGCAGCACAAGAACAAGGATCGCGCACTGAAGGTGCTCGCCGCGCGCATCAAGGACAAGCAGTATCACGAGCAGCACGCGAAGGAAGCCGCGACGCGCAAGAGCCTGATCGGCTCCGGTGACCGCTCGGAGCGGATCCGCACGTACAACTTCCCGCAGGGCCGGATGACCGACCACCGGATCAACCTGACGCTGTACCGGCTCGAGGCGCTCATGGACGGCGACCTCGACGAACTGATCAGCGCACTGGTCAGCGAACACCAGGCCGAACTGCTCGCGTCGCTCGGCGACGCCGACTGAGGCCGCGATGCCCGACACTTCCGCCGACGAACTGCTGCGCGCGTCGCCGCTCGACGCGGTCGATGCGCGCGTGTTGCTCGCGCACGCACTCGGCTGGACCCGCACGCAATTGATCACGCGCGGCGATGTGCCGCTCGACGCGGCCGCGGTCGAACGCTACCGCGCGCTCGAGGCGCGCCGTCTGGCCGGCGAGCCGGTCGCGCAGCTCGTCGGGATGCGCGAATTCTTCGGCCGGCCGTTCGACGTGACGCCCGACGTGCTGATTCCACGCCCTGAAACCGAACTGCTCGTCGAAGCCGCACTCGATGCGATCGACGGGCTGCCGCATCCGGCCGTGCTCGATCTCGGCACGGGCAGCGGCGCAATCGCCGTCTCGATCGCCGCAGAGCGTCCCGATGCGCGTGTGTGGGCGCTCGATCGCTCGCCGGCCGCCCTTGAGGTCGCACAGCGCAACGCAGGCAAGCTGCTCGACGCGCGCCGCCCCGGCGGCCCGCTGCACTGGCTGCAGAGCGACTGGTACGCGGCGCTCGATCCGGCACTCGCATTCGACGCGATCGTCAGCAACCCGCCTTACATCGCGCAGCACGATCCGCACCTCGAGCAAGGCGACCTGCGTTTCGAGCCGCGCGGCGCGCTCACCGACGATGCCGACGGCCTCAGCGCGATCCGCACGATCGTCGCGGGCGCCGGCTCTTATCTGAAACCGGGCGGCACGCTCTGGATCGAGCATGGCTACGACCAGGCCGAGGCCGTGCGCGCGGTGCTCGCCTCGCACGGCTTCGTCGCGGTCGAATCGCTCGCCGATCTGGCCGCCATCGAACGCACGACGGGCGGCCGCCTGCCGGGCTGATGCCCGGCCCGCCCGGTTGAAATCCGCTATCATTTCGATCTAACGCCCCGCAAACGCAAGGTCAGTCATGGACACCCAACAACGCATCAAGCAAATCGTCGACGAAAATCAGGTCGTGCTCTTCATGAAGGGCAACGCGCAATTCCCGATGTGCGGCTTTTCGGGCCGCGCCGTCCAGGTGCTGAAAGCCTGCGGCGTCGACCAGTTCAAGACGGTCAACGTCCTCGAAGACGACGAGATCCGCCAGGGCATCAAGGCATTCTCGAACTGGCCGACCATCCCGCAGCTCTACGTGAAGGGCGAATTCATCGGCGGCTCGGACATCATGATGGAGATGTACCAGTCGGGCGAACTGCAGCAACTGTTCGCCGCCGCGTAATACGCCCCTCCTTTCGATGGCATCTCCCAGCGCGCCGCCACGCCGGCTGATCGTCGCGATCACCGGCGCCACCGGCGCGATCTACGGCGTACGGCTGCTCGACCTGCTGCGCGCCGCCGGCGGCGTCGAAACGCACCTGCTGATTTCGAACGCCGGCTGGCTCAACATCCAGCACGAACTGAAGCTGTCGAAGGCCGATGTCGAAAACCGTGCGGACGTCGTGCATTCGGTGCGCGACGTCGGCGCGACGATCGCATCGGGGTCGTTCGCGACCGACGGCATGGTGATCGCGCCCTGCTCGATGAAGACGCTCGCGAGCGTCGCACACGGGCTGTCGGACAACCTCATCACGCGCGCAGCCGACGTCACGTTGAAGGAACGCCGCCGCCTCGTGCTGATGGTGCGCGAAACGCCGTTCAACCTCGCGCACCTGCGCAACATGACGGCCGTCACCGAAATGGGCGGCATCGTCTTCCCGCCGCTGCCCGCGTTCTACGCGATGCCGAAGACGATCGAGGAACTCGTCGACCAGACCGTCACGCGCGTGCTCGACCTGTTCGCGCTCAGCGCACCGCTGACGACGCCTTGGGCCGGTATCCGGCACGCGCAGTAAGCGAGCACCCCACGATCCATTCGTCGCACATCTACGCCGATTTTCACTGAAATTCATTCAATTGCGCGCATACGGCGCCCAACTGCCGTGAAGCGCACGACGCGGCCCAGATTATCAACCCACAAGCGTCAATCAAATTCGCAATCGCGGATTTATCAATATCCGGTGCGCGCCTATAGTCACAGGCAAATCCCTTTGCAGGCCACCACCATGAACCGCTTGCCTTCGCTCTACCTGTCCCACGGCGCCCCGACGCTGCCGATCGACCCGACGCTGCCGTCCGGCGCGTTCACGCACCTGGCGGCCGAATTGCCGCGCCCGCGCGCGGTACTGATGCTGTCCGCGCACTGGGGCACGCAGCGCCCTGTCGCCAGCACTGCCGCGCATCCGGAAACGATCCACGATTTCTACGGCTTTCCGCAGGCGCTGTACGACATCCGCTACCCGGCGCCCGGCGCGCCCGACGTCGCCGAGCGCGCGGCCGGGCTGCTGAATGCGGCCGGCATCGAGACCGCGACGACCGAGCACGGCCTCGACCACGGCGCGTGGGTGCCGATGCTGCTGATGTTCCCGGAAGCCGACGTGCCGGTGGCGCAGCTGTCGATCCAGCCGCGCGCGGATGCCGCCCACCACTTCGCGCTCGGCCGCGCGCTGCGACCGCTGCGCGACGAAGGCGTGATGGTGATCGGCTCCGGCCAGATCACGCACAACCTGCGCGCCGCCGATTTCGGTGCGGCACCGGAGGATGCAGACCCGCGCGTCACGGAATTCACCGACTGGTTCGAGGCGAAGCTGGCCGCGCGCGACGTCGACGCGCTGCTCGACTACCGCCGGCAGGCGCCGCACGCGGCGCTGATGCATCCGACCGACGAGCACCTGCTGCCGGTATTCACGGCGCTCGGCGCGGCGGACGACGACTACCAGCTCGGCATCCAGTCGCTCGGCACGTACCAGCGCGTGCTTGCGATGACGAACTACGTGTTCGCCGGCGCAGCCGCCTGAGCGGTCGCGCGGCCGCTGCCGGCCGCCCAACAAAAAACCCGCCCGAGCATCGCCCGGGCGGGTTTTTTTACGCTGCTTGCTGCCGCCGCCGAATCCGGCGACAGGTCACGCGTCAGGCACCGACCCCCTCGAGGATCTCGTCGTGCGATTCACGCTCGTCGAGATACTTGGTCCGGTAGCCGGTATTCACGCCCCAGAAGTAGAACACCAGCGAGATCGCCGCGACGACCAGCATGTCCCAGCCGTACGGCAGCACGCCGTGGCCGCCGAATTCCTTGCTGCCGATCAGCGACAGCACGGCCATCGTCGGCAGGTACGCGACCAGCCACCAGGCGGCTTTCAGGTCGTCACCCCAGCCGGTCCAGCCCGACTTCGCCTGGAAGTAGAAGTACACCGGCAGCGCGACGATCATCAGCAGGATGATCTCGCCCGTCAGCGGCCACTTCGCCCAGTACAGGATCAGCGACGCGCAGACGAATGCGAACGGGGCGATCAGCTTCATCAGCGGAATCGACAGCGGACGCTCGATGTCGGTCGCCGAACGGCGCAGTGCCATCAGGCTGATCGGGCCGGTCAGGTACGAAATCACCGTCGCCACCGAGATCACGGCCGCGAGCGAGCTCCAGCCGCGGAAGAAGAACAGGAAGACGAACGAGACCAGCAGGTTGAACCACATCGCCTGGCGCGGCACGCCGTAGATCGGGTGCACGTTGCCGAACATCTTCGGCATCGTGTTGTTGCGCTCCATCGCGTAGATCATGCGGGTGGTCGTCGCCATGTAGGTCGTACCGGTGCCGCTCGGGCTGATGAACGCGTCGACATACAGCAGGATCGCGAGCCAGTTCAGGTTCAGCGCGATCGCCAGTTCCGCGAACGGCGACGAGAAGTTGAAGTGCGCCCAGCCCTTCGCGACGTCGGCCGGATTCACCGAGCCGATATACGCCATTTGCAGCAGCACGTAGATGACGAGTGCAAGCAGGATCGACGTGATCACCGCGAACGGCACGCTGCGCGACGGGTTGCGCGCTTCACCGGCCAGGTTCACCGGGCTCTGGAAGCCGTTGAACGCGAACACGATGCCGCTCGTCGCGACCGCGGTCAGCACGGCCGACCAGCCGTACGGCGCGAAGCTCGCATTCGATGCGACGCCCAGGTTCTCCGAGTGGAAGCTCGTCAGCATCAGGCCGAGGATCGTGAGGCCGGGGATCAGGAACTTGAAGATCGTGATCGCGGTGTTCGCCCGCGCAAAGGCCTTGACGCCCCAGTAGTTCAGCATGAAGTAGACGACGACCAGCACGGCCGACAGCAGCAGGCCGAGCGTCTGTAATTCGCCGTTCACGAACAGGGCATGCGCCCACGGATACGGCCACGTGCTCATGTACTGGATCGATGCTTCAGCCTCGATCGGAATCACGGATACGATCGCGATCCAGTTCGCCCACGCACTGATGAAACCGACCAGCGAACCGTGCGAATAGCGCGCGTAGCGCACCATGCCGCCCGACTCGGGGAACATCGCGCCCAATTCCGCGTAAGTCAGTGCAATGGCGAGAATCACGACAGCGCCGATGATCCAGGCGCAGATCGCCGCCGGACCGGCAATCTTCGCGGCCTTCCAGGCGCCGAACAGCCAGCCCGAGCCGATAATCGAACCCAGCCCCGTCAGCATCAATGCAAACGGGCCGATGTTCCGTTGAATAGAACTCTTCACATCCTCTCCTGTGTCTCAAAAAGCATGGTCGGCTCGCCGTCCGGGATCGGCTCGGACGGCACCGCGCACGCAATTTTGGGGGGGCGTGTCACCCGATCGGGGCAACCCGTCCACGCGGCGCGTAGTTTAACGGTTGCACCTCAAACGTGGCGCCAAAATCGTTCGGCCCCTACAAAAAATTCGCATCGTTTGCAAGCTTTGTAAACCTGATCTCCGCAATAACCCTGAGTCCATGGAAATACGGTTGACCACGCGCTGGATAAGCCGTATAAAGGACTTCGCAGGATTTCAAGTGGCGAGTGAATTGGTTCTTTCGTAGTTCGCCCATCAACGGTACTCCGGTTGGTCCTATTACCCCTTCCTTGATTTTCCGCACCCCATGGGCCTCGGCCCCGTTTTATCTTTTTAGGAACAAGTAACATGGCAACCGGTACCGTCAAGTGGTTCAATGACGCAAAGGGCTTCGGCTTCATCACCCCGGAAGGCGGCGGCGACGATCTGTTCGCGCACTTCTCGGAAATCCGCGTCGAAGGCTTCAAGACGCTGCAAGAAAACCAGAAGGTTGAATTCGAAGTGAAGACGGGCCCGAAGGGTCTGCAAGCTGCGAACATCCGTCCGGTCTAAGCTTGGCGCGATAATTCGTGAAAAAAGCCCCGCTTCGGCGGGGCTTTTTGTTTTTCGGCGCCGCTCAAACGGCATGGCGGCCTTTCAGCCGCCCGCATTCAACCGAACAATCGCTGCGCGTGAATGCCGAGACCCGTCGCGACACTCGCGAGGCGGTCGCCGAACACCGGCTGCGCATCCGGGAATGCACCCGCGAGCGCGCCCGACAGGAACGCGAGCCCCGTCGAGCCGCCGGTGAAGTACAGGGCGCCGACATCGCGCGGCGCCACGCCCGCCAGCCGCACCGTCTCGCGCGCGGCGTCGACGATGCGTGCGGTGTCGTCGCGGCTCGCGTCGACGAGCCGGTCGGCATCGAATGCGATCTGCAGATCCTCTTCCACGTCGTTCAGGTCGATCATCGTCTCCCCACCCGCCGCGACGCCGATCTTCGCTTCTTCCGCACGCGCCATCAGCGCATGCCCGAGCCGCTGCTCGACCACGCTCGTGAGCCGGTCGTACTGCTGCACGTCCCGGTACAGGTGCTTCATCAGCTTCAGCTCGCCGAGCCGCTTCGGCGTGTAGACCGTGTTGATCAGGTGCCAGGTGGCGAGATCGAAGTAGATCTTGTTCGGCAGCTCGCGCCCTTCGGGGTCGAGCGAACGGTAGCCGAACGCGGGCAGGATCGCCGCCAGCTCGACACGCCGGTCGTAATCGGTGCCCGCGACGTGCACGCCGTGGTGGGCCAGCACGTCGTCCTTGCGCTCGAGCCGCGCCATCCGGTCGGGCCCGACGCGCACCAGCGAGAAGTCGGACGTGCCGCCGCCGATGTCGGCGACGAGCACGAGGCGCTCCGCCTGCTGGCGCGACTCGTAGTCGAACGCGGCCGCGATCGGTTCGTACTGGAATTGCACGTCCGTGAAGCCGACCGATCGCGCGGCGGCCTCGAGCTGGTCCTGGGCGAGGCGGTCGGCGCGCGGATCGTCGTCGACGAAGAACACCGGCCGGCCGAGCACCGCGCGGCCGATCGGCGCGCCCGCCCGGACTTCGGCCTTGCGCTTCAGGTGCGTCAGGAAGCGCGCGATGATTTCGGTGTACGCGATCGCGCTCCCGTCGCCGAGATCGGTCGTCGTTTCCGCGAGCGGCGAGCCGAGGATGCTCTTCATCGAGCGCATCAGCCGGCCGTCGAAACCGTCGATATAGGAAGCCAGCGCCGCACGGCCGTATTCGACCGTCTCTTCGTCGTTGTTGAAGAAGATCGCGGTGGGCAGCGTCAGGTGGTCGCCCTCGACGGGCGCGAGGCGCATGCCGTCGCCATCGGGCAGCGCCACGGCGGAATTGGACGTGCCGAAATCGATCGCGCAGTAAGTCATGGGAAGTTGCCGCAGCAGGGCCGGCGCGAAAACGGAAAGGACGGGCTTTTTAACATGAAGCCCGCGGGATCACAACCGGGCCGGCCACCAGTCCCGCGCAACGGGCCCGGCTGGCGGCGGCGCGCAACCTGGCGCGCCGGGGAGAGATGCGGGCGGGATGCGCGACGCAGCCCGTCCGCCACGCAGGTCAGGCTGCCGCGTCGAAGCCCTTCTTCCACGCGCCCGCGTAGACGACCTCGCCGATCGCATGGCGCGTGCGCGGCGCCTTCTCGCGATCGCGCAGCACCGGATCGAGCTTGTCGACGTTGCCGTAGTGACCGAGCGAGATGATTGCCGGAATCGCGACGTCGGCCGGAATCGCGAACGCATCGCGGAACGCCTTCGCGTCGAAGCCGCTCATCTGGTGGGCGGCCAGGCCCAGTGCGTGCGCCTGCAGCACCAGCGACATCGCGGCGGCGCCCGCGTCGTACAGCGCGGTGGGGGCCGGTTCGCCCTTCGGCGTGAGCGTGTGCGCGGTCACCGCGATCAGCACGGGCGCCGGCGCATTCCAGCCCTGGTTGAACGGCACCAGCGTCGCGAACGCGCGCTTGAATGCGTCTTCGTCCTGCGTGCGGTCGAATACGATGAAGCGCCACGGCTGCGCGTTGTAGGCAGACGGCGCCCAGCGGGCGGCTTCGAGCACCGCGTGCAGATCGCCGGCGCTGACGGCTTCATCCGAATACGCGCGCGGGCTCCAGCGGCCCGCGATCAGATCGTGAATCGAAACAGTGGTGGGAGCAGGTTTGACGGACATGCGGTTCCTCGCTGACATCGATGAAGGGGCGCGAACGCCTCGCGAACCGAAAGCATACCCGCTTGAGCCGATGCGCGCCCGATCCTCCCGCGCTATGCAAATCTCCGTGCGTGCATTGCCCGGCCATCCGTCGCGCGGCCGGCCGGGCCATCGGCTTGCCGCGCTCAGGCCGCCTGCGCGGCTGCCCGCGACGGGCCGCGGTTGATCCGCAGCACGATCAGCGCGCCGACGATGCACAGCCCGCCCGAGATCATCGACGCGATCGTGTAGGTGCCGAGGCTCGCGCGCAGCAGCCCCGCGCCGAGCGCCGCGAACGCCGCGCCGAGCTGGTGGCCGGCGACGATCCAGCCGAACACGACGGGCGCCGCGGCCTTGCCGAACACGTCGGTCGCGAGGCGTACGGTCGGCGGCACGGTCGCGATCCAGTCGAGCCCGTAGAACATCGCGAACAGCGGCAGACCGAAGAAATCGATCCCGAACGCATGCGGCAGGTAGATCAGCGACAGCCCGCGCAACCCGTAGTACCAGAACAACAACATGCGATTGTCGTAGCGGTCGGACAGCCAGCCCGACAGCGTCGTGCCGAACAGGTCGAACACGCCCATCGCCGCGAGCAGCGACGCGCCCTGCACTTCCGTCATCCCGTAGTCGCTGCACATCGCGATCAGGTGCGTGCCGACGTAACCGTTGGTGCTCGCGCCGCAGATGAAGAAGCTGAAGAACAGCAGCCAGAAATCGCGCGAACGGCTCGCCGTCAGCAGCGTGCGGAACGCGACCGTGAGCGGGTTCTCCTTCGCCCCCTCGGGCGCGGCCGGCGCATCGGCCGGCTCGCCGTACGGGCGCAGCTGCACGTCGGCCGGGCGCTCGGGCAACAGGAATGCAACCAGCGGAATCACGATCGCGGCCGCGACCGCGACGACCAGCACGACCGGCCGCCAGCCATGGCGCTGCGCGATCGCCGCGAGCATCGGCAGGAACACGAGCTGGCCGGTGGCCGTGCTCGCGGTCAGGATCCCCATCACGAGGCCGCGCCGCGCATGGAACCAGCGCGTGACGAAGGTCGCGGACAGCGTCAGCGCGACGACGCCCGTCGAGCAGCCGACCATCAGGCCCCAGATCACGACCATCTGCCAGCTCTGCGTCATCATCGACGACAGCGCGACGCCCACGCTCATCGTCACGAGCGCGGTGAGAATGGTCGGACGCAGCCCGAAGCGCTGCATCGCGGCGGCCGCGAACGGGCCCGTCAGTCCGTACAGCGCGATGTTCACCGAGATCGCCAGCGAAATCGCCGCGCGGCTCCAGCCGAGTTCGCGCTCGAGCGGCACCATCAGCACGCTCGGCGTCGCGCGCGTGCCGGCCGCCGCCAGCAAGATCAGGAATACCACCGCCGCCGCGAGCCATCCGTAGTGGAAGCGCCCGCCGATTCGTGTCACCGCCCAGTTCATCTTCGCGTTCTCCAGTTGGCGGCTCCGGTGCCTCCGCACCCGCGCCGCCCGCCCTGCCAGGCCACCTCCGCCGCACACTGCATCGGCTGACCCGGGCCGACGCTTGGCATTTGTCTGTCGATCCGGGCGGCTTTGTTACCGACCGGTCACAAGTGTGTTGCGATCGTAGTGACCAATCGGTAACATGTCAAGCAATCCAATATGCAGTCGAGGGTCATCATGTCGGGCATCGAGATCGCCAAACCGCTGCCGCGCCGCACGCGCCGGCCGATCGACGGCGCCACCGCGCAGGAGCACCTGCTACGCGCCGCCGAGGAGCTGTTTTACAGGGAAGGCGTTCGGACGGTGGGCGTCGAGGCGGTCGTGGAGCGCGCGGGCGTCAACAAGATGAGCCTGTATCGCCAGTTCTCGTCGAAGGACGAACTGATCCTCGCGTATCTGGAGCGGATGGATGCGTGCTTCTTCGACCGCTTCAACACGAGCGTCGCGAAGCGCCCGGGCCAGCCGAAAGCGCAGCTGATCCAGTATTTCGTCGATCTCGCCGAGCGCGCGACGCAGCAGGATTACCGCGGCTGCCCGTTCGTCAACGTCGCGGCCGAGTTCCCGGATGCGTCGCACCCGGCGCGCGAGCGCGTCGCGCAGAACAAGGAGCAGCTGATGAAGCGGCTCGTCGCGCTATGCGAAGCCGCCGGCGCGCGGCAGCCGCAGGCGCTCGCCGATTCGCTCGCGCTGGTGATCGAAGGCATCTACGCGGCAAGCCAGACCTACCGGCACGGCCAAACGCCGATCGGCGTAGCGCCCGCACTCGTCACGCAGTTGATCGAGGCCGCCTGCGCGTGACGGCGCGCCCGCTACAATGCGGTCCTCGCCGCCCTTCCGCCCGACTGGTTTCACGATGACCGACACCCGCCCCGAATCGCACGACGACATCCTCGCCGCCACGCGGCACTGGCTCGCGCGCGCGGTGATCGGGCTCAATCTGTGCCCGTTCGCGAAAAGCGTCTATGTGAAGGAACAGGTGCGCTACGCGATCAGCGAAGCGACGACGCTGGAAGACGCGCTCGCCGAACTCGAAACCGAGCTGCGCGCGCTCGACGCGGCGGACCCGCAGCAGGTCGACACGACGCTCGTGATCTTCCCGCATGCGTTCGCCGATTTCATCGACTACAACGATGCGCTGTTCTTTGCCGACCGGCTGGTGCGGCAACTGCGGCTCGACGGCGTGCTGCAGATCGCGAGCTTCCATCCGCACTATCGGTTCGAGGGCAGCGAGCCCGACGACATCGAGAACTACACAAACCGCGCGCCGTACCCGATCCTGCACCTGCTGCGCGAGGACAGCATCGCGCGCGCGGTCGACGCGTTCCCGGACGCGTCCGCGATCTACGAAAAGAATCAGGAAACGCTGCGGCGCCTCGGCCATGACGGCTGGCGCGAATGGATGCGCCGGCCGGGCGACGACGTCTGACACGGCGTGTAACGTGCGACGTGCAACGGGGGGCGTGTAACGGGCGACGAGCAACGGGCGCCACGCGACGCGCCCGCCCATGCGCAGGTCAGCCGGCGGCCGGTTCGGCGACCTCGCCGCCCGCGGCCGCGGCTTCCGGCACGAAGAAGCGTGCGTTCAGCTCGGCCAGCCCGAACATTCCGAGGATCTCGTTCAACCGCTCGCCGGGCCGCCGGCGCGGCAGGTTCTTGTACTGCGCGATGATCAGCTCGTTCTTCATCGAATGCTCCCAGCCGACCAGCTCGGTCACGCTGACCTGATAGCCGTGCGCTTCGAGCTGCAGGCAGCGCAGCACGTTGGTGATCTGGCTGCCGAATTCGCGCGTATGCAGCGGATGCCGCCACACTTCCGTCAGCGCGTTCGCGAGCGACTTGCCCTTGTTCTTGCGCAGCACGCCCGCGACCTCCGCCTGGCAGCACGGCACCAGCACGATATGCTGCGCGCGCTTCGCGAGCGCGAAGCGGATCGCGTCGTCGGTCGCCGTGTCGCACGCGTGCAGCGCGGTGACGACGTCGACCGTTTCAGGCAATTTCGGCGACGTGATCGAATCGGCAACCGACAGGTTCAGGAACGACATGCCGCCGAACCCGAGCCGGGCCGCGAGCTCGGCCGAACGCGTGACGAGCTCCTCGCGGGTCTCGATCCCGTACACGTGCGACGCGAACGCCGGTGTGCCGTGCCCCGGCTGCTGCTTGAAGAACAGGTCGTACAGGATGAAGCCGAGATACGACTTGCCGGCGCCGTGATCGACGAGCGTCACGCTGCCACGCTCGGCCTGCACGCCGGCGAGCAGCGGCTCGATGAACTGGAACAGGTGATAGACCTGCTTCAGCTTGCGGCGGCTGTCCTGGTTCAGCTTCCCGTCGCGGGTGAGGATGTGCAGTTCCTTCAGCAGCTCGACGGACTGCTCCGGGCGGATTTCGTGGGTCTTGTTCGACATCGTGATGCGGCGCCGGGCCACGGTCGGTCGACCACGGCCCGGCGGCGGGAATTCGTGAGGAATGGCGACAGTTTACCGAAAATGCGCGGTCAGGCTCGTGCGCCGAGCCGCCAGAGCGACGTGACCTCGGCCTGGCGTGCCGCGTGCAGCGGATCGTCGGCATCCATCGCCTTCGGGTGCGCGGGACGGATGTCGTCGCGGCCAAGCACGACGAGGCCGGCTTCGTCGATCCATTGCAGCAGCGTGTCGCGCGGCCGCAGGCCGAGATGCTCGGCGAAATCGGACAGGATCAGCCAGCCTTCGCCACCCGGCTCGAGGTGCGCGGCAAGCCCCGCGAGGAAACCGCGCAGCATGCGGCTGTCCGGATCGTAGACCGCGTATTCGATCGGCGCGCTCGGCCGGGCCGGCACCCACGGCGGGTTGCAGACCACGAGCGGCGCACGGCCGGCCGGAAACAGATCCGCCTCGACGACTTCGACGCGATCCGCATGGCCCAGCCGCTCGACGTTCTCGCGCGCACAGGCGAGCGCGCGCGGATCCTGGTCAGTCGCGACGACACGCTCGACGCCGCGCGACGCCAGCACGGCCGCCAGCACGCCGGTGCCGGTGCCGATGTCGAACGCGAGCGAGGTTGCCGGCAGCGGCGCGCGCGCGACGAGTTCGACGTATTCGCCGCGCACCGGCGAGAACACGCCGTAGTGCGGGTGGATCGGCGCACCGCCGAGCGCCGGGATCGGCACCCCTTTCTTGCGCCATTCGTGCGCGCCGACGAGGCCGAGCAGTTCGCGCAGCGACACGACCGACGGCGCGCCGCCGGGCCCGTACGCCTCTTCGCATGCGGCGCGCACGTCGGGCGCACGGCGCAGCGCAATCGTGTAGTCGGCCTCGAGCGGGATCAGCAGCATGCCGAGCGTGCGGGCGCGCTGCGACTGCGCGAGACGATGCAGGTTGAACGCGTCGACGCCGGCCGCGGCTTTCGCCTTCTTCGGCTTGCGCTCGACACGGCGCGCCATCGCCTGCACGAGCTGGCGCGCATTCTGGAAATCGCCCTGCCAGACGAGCGCGGTGCCCTCGCAGGCGAGACGGTAGGCCGCGTCGGCGGTGAGGCGGTCGTCGGCGGGCACCGCGCGCTTCGGCGGTTGCACGCCGGCTTCGGAGCGCCAGCGTACGGCATGATCGGCGCCGTCGGCGTCGGTCCAGTGGAAAACGGGGAAATCGGTCACGCGAACTCGGTTACGGTTGGCTTCAACGGGCGGCGCGACGGTAATGCGGGCGCCGCGCGGCTCACACCATACCGCGCTTTGCCCGCGCGGCAAAGCGCGGGGGCCGGCCCGCGCCGCGCGCCGCCGGGTACGCCGGGTTCAGCCGCCCCACCCCGGCATCGCGGGCAGGCGCAGCGTGCCGGCATCGTTGAAGTGCACGGTGCCGAGCACGCCGCCCGCGAGCCGGCCGCGCAGCGCATACGGCAGCTCGCCGTTCGCGGCCGCGCCGGGCAGGTTCCACGCCTGCCGCGCGGCCGCGAAGGCCGACACGGAAACCGGCACGTCGAGCACGGCCTCGCCGAAGCGCGGCACGGTGCCCGAGCGATCGCTGACGCCGCTCGCAAACGGCGTGCCGTTCAGGTCGAGCGCGACCGAAATGCCGTCGTAGTCGATCGGCGTGTCGTTCGGGTTCTGCACGCGCAGCTTCAGGCTGAAACGCATCTCGAGGCCCTGCCCGACGAGCGGGTCGAGCCCGGCGACCGTCACGCGCACCGGGTCGCGCGTCAGCCCCGCACAGCCGCCGAGCAGGAGCACGGCGGCGAACAGCAGCAGCACGGCGCGCAGCGGCGCGATACGGAACAGGAGTCGTGGCATGGGAGAACCTCCTCGCAGCAATCGGTGAGCTTGTCGTCGCTGCATTGTACCGAGCACGCCCCGGTACGCCGGGTTTCGTAGTTTTCGCAGTCTCGCGAGATCGTTAATAGATTAAAACTACGAAAATAAATGCCGAATGGAATGCGCATTAATGCTTCCCAGCATTCAATGAAGCACGGCGAATTCAATAGATTCAATTTCTAAATTTTTCGTTTCCTTTACCCAAAACCATCAAGTATATTTACGCATCCTTCGAGCAAGCCGACAAACCTTGATGCCGCATGACGGTGATTTTACGGAACGGCGACATGCCTTCCTGCCATCTTGCGACGAGGCCCGGCCAGCCCCGTAGGTCGTCTGTTCAAAGGGGACAGCGCGCCCGCCCAGGGCGTGCGGCTCCGTGTCGTGCGCGCGAAATCAATTCAGTACAACACGCGCCCGGCCATTTTGAACCGGCAAGTTAACCGACATCCGGAAATCCAGAGGGGGCAGTAAACCATGATTACCTTCACGTAGTCGGCCGCCGTCTTTTCGAATAATCCGTCATTGGCATTTTCATCGCTGTTGATTAACGGCGAGGGGATTGTTTTTGCCGGCGTTTTCGCAGCACTGAACGATTCTTTCAACAATCGAGGTTTCAGTCATGTCGATCAACATTCGCAAGATGCGTTATCTGCCGATCGTCGCCGCGCTCGCGCTAGCCGGGTGCGGCGGCGACGACGGCGGCGCGGGCTCGGCGTCCGCGCTCAGCTCCGCCGGCGCGCCGCACTCGGGCTCGTCGCCCACCGTCACCGCGCCACCGAGCGCACCTCCGCCGGCCACGTCCAACGTCGACAAGAGCGTCTCGCCTGTCGAGTTGCCGGACACCGTGGTACCCGTGAACTACCGGCTGTGGTTCCGCCCGAACGACGCGCTGAACGCGTTCGACGGCCGTGCCGACGTCGAGATCAAGGTGCTGAAGCCGGTCAACAACATCGTGATCGCCGGCCACCGGATCAAGTTCACGAACGGCCGCATCACGCTGCAGCCGGGCAACATCCAGCTGATCGCGACACCGCAGGACAAGGGCGACTTCTACCAGCTGCGCCCGGTGAGCGGCACGATCTCGCCGGGCAACTATTCGCTGCACATGGAATGGTCGGGCATCATCAACTTCAAGTCGTATGACGATCCGGTCGCGAAGACCGGCGGCAGCTGCGGCGACGATCCGTATCCGGGCTGCTCGGCCGCGGAAGGCATCTTCCGCGTCGACCTGAAGGGCACCGACGGCAAGACGAGCGGCGCGATCCTCACGCAAGGCGAAACCAACCTGTCGCGCCAGTGGTTCCCCGGCTGGGACGAGCCGGCATTCCGCCCGACCTATGAAGTGACGGCCGAAGTGCCGCAAAGCTGGCGCGTGGTGTCGAACGCAGCCGAGAAACCGTCGACCAACGTCGGCGGCGGCTACAAGCTCGTGCAGTTCGAGAAGACCCCGCCGATGCCGTCGTACCTGCTGTTCTTCGGCGGCGGCCTGTTCGACACCTACGAGGACGACTTCACGAGCCCGCTGCCGGGCGGCAAGGGCGGCCTGCACCTGCGCGTGTTCACGCCGCCGGGCATGAGCGACTGGGCGAAGCCGGCGATGGATCGCACCAAGCAGGCGCTCGACTTCTACTACCGCTACACGGGCATCGCGCTGCCGCTGACGAAGTTCGACACGGTGGCCGCGAACGACGCGTTCAAGGATCAGAAGGACCTGAACTTCGGCGGGATGGAGAACTGGGGATCGATCCTCGAGTTCGCCGACGACATCCTGCCGCAGCCGGGCCAGCCGATGTCGCACTACGGCAACGAGGTGCTGACGCACGAAGTCGCGCACCAGTGGTTCGGCGATCTGGTCACGACCGACTGGTGGGACAACGTGTGGCTCAACGAGTCGTTCGCGACGTTCTTCGAGACGAAGACGACGATCCAGTTCTTCCCCAACGAGTTCAGCTGGCTCGACCAGGTGAAGAACAAGTACCGCGTGATCAATCGTGACATCGGCCCGAACGCGTTCCCGGTCGCGCCGAACTTCAACGGCTGGGCGTCGAACGACTTCGTGCTGAGCGCCAGCGCGTTCACGTACGACAAGGGCGGCCACGTGCTGAAGACGCTCGAGAACTATCTCGGCGAACAGACGCTGCGCAAGGGTCTGCAGCAGTACCTGGTCGACTACTCGTTCGGCAACGGTACGCCGAAGCGTCTGTGGGATGCGCTGTCGAAGGAAAGCGGCCAGGCGATCGGCGCGATCGGCGACAGCTACGTCCGCCAGACCGGCGTGCCGCTGATCTCGCTCGACACGCAGTGCGACCTGACGAAGAACCAGACGGTCATCACGCTGAAACAGCAGCCGTTCCCGAACAAGAACGCGTATCCGGGCCTGCAATGGACGGTGCCGATCACGCTCGCGTACGGCCAGGGTCTCGCGAAACGCACGACGCTCGCGCTGAAGGACACGCAGACGCAAACGCGCGTCGACGGCTGCACGGGCGTGGTCGCCGACCCGAGCGGGCTCGACTACTACGTCGTGAACTACAGCGACGCGGCCTGGAGCGGGCTGCTCACGCAGGTCAACAGCTCGACCGATCCGGTCCTGCTCGCGAACCTGAAGAGCGAGGCCGCATTGCTCGTCGCGAACAACCTCGCGCCGGCCTCGCGCTCGACGTCGATCGGTTCGGTCGCTTCGCCGGCCGCGATGAAGCTGCGCCAGACGCCGACCTTCGGCGGCCTCGAGCCGGTGACGAAGGAACGCCCGGCGCTGCAATACCAGGGCATCTTCAAGCCGCGCAAGGTAGTGACGCAGTAACGGTGCGCATCCGGCCGGCGCCGCGCAGCCTGCGGCTGCCGGCCGGCGTACCGGTTTCTCCGACCTTTGACGGGCCTCGCATGCGAGGCCCTTTTTTCTTTCGGCACGGGCTGCCGCCGGCCGTCATGCCCACGCGGCATCCCACGCCGGCTGCGCGAACCACGTCGCGAGAAACGCAACGAGCCGCGACGCGCGTGCGGTGCCGCGCGCCTGCTGGCGCAACACGTGGATCGTCGCCGGCTCGGGCGCCGCCGCGAACTGCGGCAGCACCGCGCGCAAGCGTCCGTCGCGCAGCGCGTCGCCCGCGAGCCAGGTCGGCAGGTGCGCGAGACCGAGCCCGTCGATCGCGGCTTCGAGCAACGCTTCCGAATGATTGCTGCGAAACCGCGGCTGCGCCGGCACGTGGCGGCGCTCGCCGAAGCGCCATGCGCCCGGCGGCGGCGCACCGTGCCAGGCGAGGCAGTCGTGGCCGGCGAGCGCGTCGGGCGACTCGGGCTCGCCGCGCCGCGCGAGATACGCCGCGCTCGCGCACAGCACGCGCCGCTGCGGCGCCAGCACGGTCGCGACGAAGCGCGTGTCCTCGAGCGGGCCGATGCGCATCGCGAGATCGACGTCGGAGCCGAGCCGCGCGCCTTGCAGGTCGACCATGCTGTCGGTCAGCACCAGGTCGACCTGCAGCGCCGGATGGCGCTGCATGAAGGCTGCCAGCGCGGCCATCAGGTGCCGGCGGCCGAACGGCGCCGGGCAGTCGACGCGCAGCAGCCCGCTCGGCTCGTCGTGCTGGCTGTGCAGGTCTTCCTGCAGGCCGCGCAGCTCGGCCAGCATCCGCGTCGCGCGTTCGTACAGCAACTGGCCTGCCTCGGTCGGCCGCAGCGCATGCGTGGTGCGATGCAGGAGGCGGATGCCGAGCTGCGTCTCGAGCCGGTCGATGCGCCGTGTGACCGACGACGCGGCGACGCCCAGCCGGCGCGCGGCCGCCGAGAAGCTCTGCTGGTCGACCACGTCGACGAACAGCGCCAGATGCGGGGAAAGAAAGTCGTCCATTCGGTGCCTTCCGATTTGGCTATGCGTTTAACGCAAAGCAATCATCCGCCTTTGCACGTTTCCGCGTCAAACCGGGCCGACTAGACTGCATGCATCCTTTTCACCCGCTGCGCGCCCCGCCCCATCGGGCCGCGCGCCAGCCATCCGCTACGGAGATCATCATGCGCAGCATCCGCTTCGACGCCCCCGCCGCCGACATCGAGTCGCTCGACGCGCGCGTCAGGGAAATCGACCCGCCCGTCCCCGCCGACGGCCAGATGCTGATCGAGGTGCGCGCGGCCGGCGTGAACCCGAGCGACGTGAAGGCCGCGCTCGGCCGCATGCCGCACGCGGTGTGGCCGCGCACGCCCGGGCGCGACTGGGCCGGCATCGTGCGCAGCGGCCCGGACGGCTGGATCGGCGCGCCGGTGTGGGGCTCGGGCGGCGATCTCGGCGTGCATCGCGACGGCTCGCACGCGGAGTGGCTCGTGCTCGACGCGCCCCTGGTGCGCCGCAAGCCCGCCGTGCTGACGCTCGACGAAGCGGCCGGCGTCGGCGTGCCGTTCGTCACCGCCTATGAGGGCTTGCGCCGCGCCGGCATGCCGAAGGCCGGCGACGTCGTGCTCGTATTCGGCGCGAACGGGAAAGTCGGCCAGGCGGCGATCCAGCTCGCGACCGCGCACGGCGCGACCGTGATCGGCGTCGAGCGCAGCGCCGGCGGCTATCGCGGCCACGCATCGGGCGACGTGCGCATGATCGACGCGTCGAAAGAACCGGTGGCCGATGCGGTACGCGCGGCCACCGGCGGCCACGGTGCCGACATCGTCTACAACACGGTCGGCAGCCCGTACTTCGAAGCGGCGAACGCGTCGATGGCGATCGGCGCGCGGCAGATCTTCATCTCGACGATCGAGCGCAGCGTGCCGTTCGACATCTTCGCGTTCTATCGCGGCCAGCACACGTTCGTGGGCGTCGATTCGCTGCAGCTCGGCGGCGCCACGGTCGCGCAGTTCCTCGACACGCTCGCGCCCGGCTTCGGCAACGGCACGCTGCGCCCGTTCCCGATCGGTGACGACTACGTGTACCCGCTCGAGCGCGCACACGACGCGTATCGCGCAGTGCTGGCCGGTGCGCGCGAGCGCGTCATCCTCAAGCCTTGACGCCGGACCACACGGGAGACCGCCATGATGGATTACGTGACTTCGCTCGCAGTGGGCCTCGGCGTCGGCGTGCTGTACGCGCTGCTGCACGTGCGCTCGCCGGCCCCGCCGCTCGTCGCGCTCGTGGGCCTGCTCGGGATGGTGATCGGCGAACGCGCGATCGCGCTGTTGCGCTGACGCGTCGATGCGGCGATGCGGCGCCGGTGGTGCTAGCGGTCGTTGCGCCGGCGGAACGCCCACCATGCGGCGAGCGCCGTGAAACCCGCGACGAGCAGCACCATCAGCCAGAAGCCGTGCTTGTTCTCCGAGAACGGCACGCCGCCGACGTTCATCCCGAAGAAGCCGGCGACGATGTTGATCGGCAGCGCGATCACGGTCACGAGCGTCAGCGTGAACAGCGTCCGGTTGTTCTGCTCGTCGAGACGCGAACCGATCTCTTCCTGCAACAGCTTGATCCGCTCGTTGAGCCCCGCCAGGTCGGCCAGCACCAGCGAGAACTCTTCGGTGGATTCGCGCAGTTCCTGCACGTCTTCCAGATGCAGCCACGCAGGCGGTTTCGCGAGCAACCGGAAGATCGACCCGGGCTCGGGCGCGAGCATGCGCTGCAGGCGCGTCAGCGTGCGGCGCATCGCGCCGAGCTCGATGCGGCTCGACGTGAGCCGCTGCGACAGGAAGCGATCCTCGATGCGGTCGACGTCGACGCTCGTGCGCCGCATGATCTGGATCAGCAGGTCGGCCTGGTCGCGCAGCAGGTGGACGAGCAGTTCCGCGGGCGACCTGAACTGCTCGCCGTCGCGCACGCACGCGCGCAGCGTGTCGACCGAGCGCAGCGGCTTGAGCCGCGCGGTGACCATGATGCGCCGCTCGACGTGGACGAACAGCGTCGCGATCTCCGACGGCGTCAGTTCGAGGTTGAACATCACGTCGTTGACGATCGCGCGCAGCGCGCCGTCTTCCTGCTCGATGCGCGTCGAGCGCGAGCCTTCGTGGAGGAATGCGAAGAAGCTGTCGGGCAGCCCGAGATGCGTGCGCATCCAGCGCTCGCTCGCGCCGTGCGCGAGATTGAAGTGCAGCCAGACGAAATCGCCCGACGCGGCATCGTGCTCGCGGCACGTTCGCAGCCACCCGGCAGCCGTGTCCGCATCGAGCGTCGCGCCGGAGCCGCCGGGAACGAAGCGGAATCCGCACACCATGCCGGACGTATCGGCGCCGTAAGTCTGTACGATCAGGTCCATCGTGTCGAAGGTCGTGCGGCGCACGGCGCGCCGCGCATAGCGGGTCGCGCACCCGCGCCGGAAAAGGAAAGGAGACGTATGCCCGACGGGCGTGACGCGCCGGTGACAGCGTCACGCCGCATCATACCGTCCGGTTCCGCGGCCCCAAAAGCAACGCGCCGCCCAACGGGCGGCGCAGGTGCGGCGGGTCGACACGCGCGGGACGCGTTACTGCCGCGTCTCCGACTGCGCGGCGCTCGGGCACGCGGGGTCCTTGCCCCAGTGACCATCGCAGACGCGCCAGCGGCACAGTTGATCCTCGAAGAAACCGCGCTCCGAACACTCCTTCACGCGCGACGCCAGCGAGCCGGTCGTCGCGGCCGTCTTGGTCGGCACGGCCTGCGCCTTCTGCGCGGCAAGCTTCTTGTCGGCCGGCTTCGTGCGCGCGACGAGCGCTGCGAGCAGGTCCGCATCCGGATCGTCCTTCCCGGCCGCCTTCGCGGTACGGGCCGGCGTCGCGTCGCGATGCTTCTTCGCCTGCGCGAGCTCGGCCTGCTGTTCCTTGTGACGCTTGCGGGCCTCGGCTTTCGTGTCGGCCTTCGTATCGGTCTTGCCGTGCGCGGCGACCTTCGCGCCCTTCGCGGCGTCGGCCTTGGCGGTTTTGGTCGTCGCGGCAGCGGCGGCGGCGGCCGCACCGGCCGTGGCCGCACCCGACGCGTCGTCGGCGCCGTTGGCGAGCGCACGCGACAGGCGGCTGTTGTCCGCGGCGGGCGCGGACGATGCGGATGCAACGGTTCGGGAAGCCGCGTCGTCGTTGACGATCGTGGCCGGCTGCGCGGCGGATGCGGCGGACGCGGCATTCTGCGCGACCTGCACGGCGGCATCGCTGGCCGCCGCGGCCTTCGCCGGCGCGGCTGCCGGCGCAGCCTCGGCCGTGACGGCGGGGGCCTGCCCGCCCGCATGCTGCATGCGCCATGCGCCCCAGCCACCGACGGCGACCACCAGGGCCACGACGGCGGCGATCGGCGCCTTCAGCGAACGGCGCGGCGGCTCGGCCGGCGGCGTGACACGTCCTTCCAGATTCGCGAGAATGCGCGACTGCTGAGCTCCGTCGCCTGCCGGTTTGGTATCGGACAGCAGGCTGGGCGGAGATTTCGAATTTGAATTTTCCGGCGCACTCATTCAGCGTCTCATTGAATCCTGGTTTAATTCACCGCGATAATATAGCCCGGCCTCTCGAAGCAGCCTGATTCTAAGAGCAAGCATTGCAAAACACAATCAATTCCAATTTCCGGGGATTTCTTTGATTGCCGTCGCACTCGTCGCCTATTTCGCCCTTGCCGTCGCGGTTGCGGCACTGTTGCTTTTACCGGGTATCCGGGCGACCGTATTCGAATCCGTCGCCCAGTTTCACGGCCGTCTAACGCGCCGCGCGAACGATCGCGCCTCGCGTACGCGAAGTCAGATTGTTAAATCGGCAAGCGCTACGCGCGGTGCTTTAAACGACGTGCAAAATTTACTGGTTCGCCGGCGCTTGATGATTATGGTATCGGCAGGTATTCTTGCGACGCCGCCATTGGTCGCCATTGCGTTACGCGGCCGGCAATTGTTCCAGTACGACGACACGGCGCGCGTGCCCGACGAGAAGATCGCCGCGCTGCTGCAGGGCGAACAGCTCGTGCCGCCCCCGCCGCTGCCGCCGGAAGTCTTCGCCACCAAGGAAGTCGAACAGGTACGCCCGGCGCTGAAGGATGCGAGCCGCGACTGGAACCTGCTGGATCCGGATTTCCGTACGCGTTTGCTGCTGGTCTACAAGATCATGCACGAACAATATGGTTATGAAATGGCGTTGCTGGAAGGTTACCGGAGCCCGGAACGGCAGAACCGGCTTGCGCAGATGGGCACCAACGTGACCAATGCGGCCGCCTTCCAGAGTTATCACCAATTCGGGCTGGCGGCCGACAATGCATTCCTGCGTGACGGCAAGCTGGTCATCTCCGAGAAAGATCCGTGGGCGATGCGCGGCTACCAGTTGTATGGCCAGGTCGCCGAACAGGTTGGCCTGACCTGGGGGGGCCGCTGGAAAATGATGGATCTCGGGCACGTGGAATACCATAAACCCGGTTTTAAACTGGGACGCGGCAGCTAGCCAGGGCTGCCGGACAGGAAATAATGAGGGCGGCATGGGGCTTTTTAATATCCCGGCAGGAAACGATATGGGCGGCGCAAAAAATCATGCATTCCGGTGCGCGATTTTTTCCGGCCGCCGCTTCCGTTTTAAATCTCACAGCGTCCTTTCGTTAATGCGCGCGCCTTCTCCGATGCCGCGGGCGCATTGATGCCAGCCCCCTTCATCCCGTTTGACAGCATGGCGACACATCGCGGCGCCACCCTTGCCGCTCGGCGCGCCTGCGTCGCCTCATCGAATCGCACCGGAACCTGAACGTCCTATGCAACGCATCCTCAACGTGCTGACTCATCCGCGTACGCTCTCGATCGTCGGGATCGTCGCGCTAGCGGCCATTCTGTTCATCGTCGCCGACATGCTGCAGCTGCCGCTCCTGTGGGCGGCGATCGCCTTCGCGGCGATCCTCGCGCTGTGGCTCGTCGTCGCGCTGTGGCGCCGCTGGCGCGTGAAGCGCGCGAACCAGCAACTCGGCCAGGTGCTGGAAGAGCAGGCGGAAACCGGCAAGATCGCCGCGCCCGCCGCCGCCGCGCTCGCCCCCGACGCGAAGACGGCCGACCTCGACGTGCTGCGCACGCGCCTGTCGGATGCGGTGAAGACGATCAAGACGTCGAAGATCGGCCAGGTGTCGGGCGGCTCCGCGCTGTACGAACTGCCGTGGTACATCGTGATCGGCAACCCGGCCGCGGGCAAGAGCAGCGCCGTGCTCAATTCCGGCCTGCAATTCCCGTTCGCGGACAAGAACAGCGCCGTGATCCACGGCATCGGCGGCACGCGTAACTGCGACTGGTTCTTCACGACCGAGGGGATCCTGCTCGATACGGCCGGCCGCTATTCGGTGCATGAAGAAGACCGCAGCGAGTGGCTCGGCTTCCTCGGCCTGCTCAAGCGCTACCGCCCGAAGGCGCCGATCAACGGCATCATCGTCACCGCGAGCATCGCCGAACTCACCGGCAACCGCCCCGAATTCGCGATCAACCTCGCGAAAAACCTCCGCCAGCGCGTTCAGGAGCTGACGGAGAAGCTCGAAGTGTTCGCGCCGGTCTACGTGATGTTCACGAAGGCCGACTTGATCACCGGCTTCACCGAATTCTTCAGCAGCAGCGACAAGCACGAGTACGACCGCGTGTGGGGCGCCACCCTGCCCTACGAACCCGACGACAAGCGTGACGTCGTCGCGCAGTTCGACACGCACTTCGAGGAACTCTACGAAGGGCTGAAGGAGATCAGCGTCGCGCAGCTGTCGCTGTCGCGCGGCAACCAGCTGTCGCCGGGCCAGCTGAGCTTCCCGCTCGAATTCTCGACGATCAAGCCGTCGCTGCGCGCATTCCTCGCGACGCTGTTCGAGAACAACCCGTTCCAGTACAAGCCGATCTTCCGCGGCTTCTACTTCACCAGCGCGCTGCAGGAAGGCGAAACCAACAGCGCGGCCGCGCAGCGCATCGCGCATCGCTTCGGCCTCGACGGCGCCGCGCTGCCGAAGCCGCACAGCGCATTCTCGAAGAACGGCTTCTTCCTGCGCGACCTGTTCTCGAAGGTGATCTTCGCGGATCGCCAGACGGTGCGGCAGTTCGCGAGCCCGACCAAGACGCGGCTGCGCTACGCGACCTTCTTCGGCTTCGTCGCGGCGCTTGCGCTCGCGCTGGGCGGCTGGACCTGGTCGACGATCGGCAACCAGCAGCTCGTCGCGAACGTGCAGGCCGACCTCGACAACGTCACGCGCCTGCAGCAGGGCCGCAACGACCTGCAGTCGCGCCTGCAGGCGATGGACATCCTCGAGGACCGGATCGAGCAGCTCGAGCAGTTCCGCCGCGACAAGCCGATTTCGGTGTCGCTCGGCCTGTACCAGGGCGACCGTCTCGAGCAGCACCTGCTGACCGAGTACTACAACGGCGTGCGCCAGATCCTGCTCGCCCCGGTGTCGCAGAACCTCGCGTCGTTCATGAAGGACGTGAACGCGCACCCCGAACAGCTCGTGCCGATGACGCGCCCGCCCGAATCGGGCGCCGTGCAGGGCGGCACGATGCCGGTCTCGACGAACGCGGCGGGCGCCGCGCCGCAGGCCGGTGCCGCACTGGCCGCGTCCGGCGCCGCGCCGGCAGCACCGCAGCAGCCGGCCGCACCGCAGGGCGGCCTCTACAGCGACGCGTCGCCGACCAACGTGCAGGACGCGTACAACGCGCTCAAGACGTACCTGATGCTGTCCGACAAGCGTCACGTCGAGCAGGCGCACCTGACCGACCAGCTCGCCCGCTTCTGGCGCGGCTGGCTCGAGACGAATCGCGGCAACATGCCGCGTGACGAGATGATCAAGAGCGCGGAGCGCATGATCTCGTTCTACCTGGCCCGCGTGAACGACGACAACTGGCCGATGATCGACGCGAACCTCGCGCTCGTCGACCAGACCCGCGAGAACCTGCGCCACGTCGTGCGCGGAATGCCGGCCCGCCAGCGCGTCTATGAGGAAATCAAGGCGCGCGCGTCGACCCGCTTCGCGCCGATGACCATCGCGCGCATCGTCGGCGACGGCAACCAGGGGCTCGTGGCAGGCAGCTACGCGATTCCGGGCACGTTCACGCGCGAAGCGTGGTTCGACTACGTGCAGCCGGCGATCCGCGACGCGGCGACCAAGGAACTGCAGGCGAAGGACTGGGTGCTGAACACGTCGACTCAGGACGACCTGACGCTCGAGGGTAGCCCCGAGCAGATCCAGAAGACGCTGGTCGGCATGTACAAGACCGAGTACGCGCAGCACTGGCAGAAGTTCATGCAGGGCATCGCGGTGCAGGGCTTCAGCAGCTTCGGCCAGGCCGTCGACGGGATGAACCGCCTCGGCGACCCGCAGGATTCGCCGATCCGCAAGATCCTCGAGACCGCGTACGACCAGACTTCGTGGGACAACCCGTCGCTCGCGAACGTGACGATCAAGAAGGCGCAGACGGGCGTCGTGAACTGGGTCAAGCAACTGTTCTCGCGCTCGCCGGCCGGCCAGGTGGCGGCTGCCAACATCGACATCAACGGCAATCCGGCCGAGGTGCCGATGGGTCCGATCGGCCAGGAGTTCATCGGGCTCGCGCGGATCGTCGCGACGCATGACGGCACGTCGATGCTCAAGGGCTACATGGAATCGCTGTCGAAGGTCCGCACGCGCTTCAACGTGATCAAGAACCAGGGCGACCCGGGCCCGGGCGCACGCCAGCTGATGCAGCAGACGCTCGACGGCAACGGTTCGGAACTCGCCGATTCGCTGAAGCTCGTCGACGAGCAGATGCTGACGGGCCTCACCGATTCGCAACGCAAGTCGCTGCGTCCGCTGCTGGTGCGGCCGCTGATGCAGGCGTTCGCGGTCGTGATCCAGCCGGCCAGCGCCGAAGTCAACAAGGTGTGGAACGCGCAGGTCTACCAGCCGTTCCAGAACTCGCTCGCGACGAAGTACCCGTTCGCGGCGAGCGCGAAGGTCGAGGCCGGCGCCGGTGAAATCGCGCAGGTGTTCGGTCCGGACGGCTCGATCGCGAAGTTCGTCGGCACGACGCTCGGGCCGCTCGCGGTGCGCCGCGGCGACACCCTCGCCGCCCGCACGTGGGGCGACATGGGCATCGGCCTCACGCCGGACTTCACGAACGGCTTCGCACGCTGGGTCGCGCCGCTTGCAGGCGGAGCAGCAGGCAGCGCCGCCGCGTCGTCCGAGCCGCAGACCGTGTTCCAGATCCTGCCGCAGCCGAGCACGGGCACGACGGAATACACGATCGCGATCGACGGCCAGCAGCTGCGCTACCGCAACACGCCGCCGCAGTGGACCAACTTCGTGTGGCCGAACCCGCAGGGCTCGCCGGGCGCGACGCTGTCCGCGACGACCTTCGACGGCCGCACGGTGCAGCTCGTCAACGAGCCGGGCCGCTACGGTCTCGAGAAGCTGATCAACTCGGCACAGCGCAAGCGCCGTCCGGACGGCACCTTCGACCTGACGTGGGCGCAGGGCAGCGTGAACGTGTCGGTGACGATGCGCATCATCAGCACGTCGCAACCGTCCGGCGGTGGCGGTGACCAGCCGCAGCAGCAGAGCCTGCGCGGCCTGCAGCTGCCGTCGTCGGTCGCCGACGCCAGCGCGGGTGCCGCGCAGAACGCAACCCAGACCGCCGGCACGGGCACGCCGGCCGCAGCGCCGGCCGTCGCGGCCGCCAACGCAACGCATGCCCAGGGGGCGCAATGACGCAAACCGTACAGGCGCAGATCGCCTACTTCGGCAAGATCCCGTCGCGCGGCGACTTCGTGAAGAGCCCGCACAACCCGCAGTTGCTGCAGACGCTCGACCGCTGGATCGCGCAGGCGCTCGAACTGCTCGCGGAAGATCCGCGCTGGAAGCTCGTCTACGAGGATGCGAAGCCGATGCATTTCGCGTTCCTCGGCTCGCGCAGCAAGCTCGCGATCGCGGGCCACATGGTCGCGAGCCACGACGTGTCGATGCGCCGCTTCCCGTTCCTCGGCGCGACCGCGCTCGAGGTCGACCGGCCGCTCGCGTTCCTCGCGCGCAGCCCGCTCGCGTTCGCGCGGCTGTGGTCGCGCGTCGCCACGCAGATCCCGCCGCTGCTCGGCAAGGACGAGCCGCCCGGCGCGCTGCAGGCGCTCGGCGACACGCAGGTGCCGATCGACATCGGCGGCCCCGGCACGTCGCATGACGGCACCTTCAACGATTTCGTCGAGCACCAGACGCTGCACGGCCTCCAGGAGATGCTGCTCGAAAGCGGTCATCCGGTGCGGCTGCGTGGCGCGATGCTCGCGCTCGGCTCGCTGCTGCGGCCGGTGATGCAGAGCGGCTCGTCGCACATCGAGCGCGGCCTCACGCTGCCGCTGCCGGTCGATCCGTTCTACCGCAGCCTCGTCGCCGCGTTCTGGCTCGAACTGATCGCACCGTTCGTCGCGCAGGCCGACTTCGAGCTCGCGATCTTCATCGGCACGATCGCCGAGCGCGAACGGCTCATCATCGGCTTCAACGGCGCGTCGGCGAAGACGCTGCTGAGCGTCGTCGACCCGCAGACCTACGCCGCCCACAACATCGACATCGACGATCCCGAGTGGATCGACGCCCATGCGCAAAACGATCACCAGATCAGCAAGCTCGTCAGCTACCTCGACCAACCGCAACTCTCGCTGCGTGTCGCCATCGACGCGTTCCGCGAAGCGTTCATCGGAGGCTGACGGCATGCATCGCACGATTCAAGCCCGGCGCGCGCGCTTTTCGGCCGCGCGCTCGCCCGCCGTCGCCGCCCTCCTCGCTGCCGGGCTCTTCGCCAGCGGCGCGGCCCTCGCGCAGAACACCGGCGCGACCGTCACACCGGTCGGCAACGGCACGGTCGCGACCACCGCGCTGTCCGCGAACCCCGGCGCCGCGCCGGGGACGGCGTCCGGCGCCGTCGTGCACGGCACGGCCGGCACCGCGAACACCGTCACGCCGCCGCCCGCGACCGCGACGCCCGGCCAGGTGGTCGTCGGCGGCAAGGTGCCCGACGAGGCGACCAAGGCCGCCGTGCTGCAGAAGCTGCGCGATACCTACGGCGCGACGAACGTCGTCGACCAGATCGAGGTGGGCGATGTCGCCACGCCGCCGAACTGGAGCGCGAACGTGCAGAAGCTGCTCGGCACGCAGCTCAAGCAGATCAGCAAGGGGCAGCTGAAGATCAACGGCACGCAGATCGAGATGAAGGGCGAGGTGCACAACGAGGCGCAACGCCAGCAGCTCGCGAGCGACATGGCGAACACGCTGAACCCGACGTATACGATCAAGAACGGGCTGCGCGTGTCGGCGTCCGAACAGGGCGTGCTCGACCAGACGCTCGCGAACCGGACGATCGAGTTCGAGACGGGCAGCGCGACGCTCACGCCGCAGGGCAAGCTGATCCTCGACCAGATGGCGGCGGCACTTGCGAAGATGCCGAACCGCACGGTCGACATCATCGGCCACACCGACAATTCGGGGAACCGCACGTCGAACATCGCGCTGAGCCAGGCGCGTGCGGATTCGGTGAAGGGCTACCTGATCACGAAGAGCATTCCGCCGCAGCAGATGACGACGACGGGCGTCGGACCGGATCAGCCGATCGCGCCGAACGATACGGCGGATGGGCGGGCACGGAATCGGCGGATCGAGTTTCGGGTGGGGCAGTAGGCGGAGGGCGTTGCCGCCTCGCGGGGCGGTGTTCGCATCGCTTCGTTGGAAGCGGGTCGCGCGGGGCTGTTGCCGCGCAGGCCCTCTAAGCGCTCGCTGGCGGCTGTCGGATCGTGGCCGGCTGCCAGCCTCGTTGTTTCAATCGTCCGTCAATGTGACCGGCTTCCCGTGAACGCGCTCCAGCCGATGGGGTGTGACAATCATCAACAGGATGCTCTTGACGGCAAGGCCCGCGAAGAACAGCGAGCACGGGGTCAGCAACACCGTCGAAAATAACAATAAATCCGCTGACGCCGGCAAAGGTGCCCGTATCCTCACTGCCAGGAACACGGCCGGCGCGGCGAACAGGACGAGCCCCTGAGCGATCCGGGCAATCGGGCCGCGATAGTTCGACAATGTGCTCAACTGCTGCATTGCCGACAGGCTGTACTGAATCTCGCTGCCGGCGTCTCTGAAGGCCTGCACGATGAATTCGGGCTTCCCGAGAACGGCGGATACCTGGCGGGCCGTCATGACCACCCAGAGAAGAGTCCCCGTCATGGTCACAGCAATGCACATGGCGCGAAGCGTCGACGGCATCGGCACGGATGAAACAAAAAATATCCATGAGATACCCGCGGTCCACACGTAGATCGACGCGCTCACGAGAACCGCAGCCACGCCGTATAGCCACAGGCGCCCGCGCCCGTCGTCGACTCTCCATGCGGCGGCCTGGCCGATGGTGGTGGCCAGCGCCACACCGCCGGCGATCTTCCACGGCAGCGAATCGTCGAGAAATAGCGGCGATCCGATCATAACCGCACATCCGATCAGGAATGTGCCGGCGAGCAGGTTCGCTTTGAAAATTGCGAGATATCGATCGTGGATGGTGCAGGGTTCCGTCGTTTCCATTGGCTGCATCGAGTCAAATGCCGTCACGTATTTTCAGGCTGTGGCGGTGCTACGGGGATCGGAGCGTTGCGAAGCAGACGCCGCTGCATACGGGGCGATATGCGGCCGGTACGACCAGCAACGAATTGTGGGAGCGTCATTGGAAACGCAAGAAGCGAAAAAGCGATACACAACACATGGGGACCGATGTCCTCGTCAAAAGCGTGCCCCCCAAACGATGCGGCGAAAGACATCACCGACAACGCCCCTCTTTCACGGCATTTCTTGCCGTCAAGCGATCGATATACCCGCCACACGAGTGACGCAGAATCAGGTTCTATCAGGCGATCGACGTTCACGAGCCAAGAACGACCTTCTTCCCGGTTTTTCGCTCCAGCTTGATAGCGAGATAAATATGAAAATAAGCGAATCGCACAAAGAATTTCGTCAATAACCAGCAAGTAATAGGAAGCCCTATCGCCGACAGGATAATAAACATCCCGTGCGGCCCACCATTTCCTTCAAAAAGCCGGGCCGACAACATGGAATATCCGATAAGTATCGGACCGACCACCGAAACCAGCCAATACGGGACCGCAATCGACTTCCCCGGCCCGTCCAGTTTTCCAATAACGGAATCGGACTCGTCCGGATACACGATACAATCGCCTTCATCCTTGAAGAGCTGCTTAAGCAATCCAAGTCGATCATTTTCCCGAGCAAAAGCAGCCCACGACAACCAGGCCCAGGTTGCCACCACCACCAAGCACATCAAAAGTGCAATCGCACGAATTGCAACCGACATCGGCGCAAAACAAAAATAAAACAACCAGTACGAGCCGAGCAGCATCCACGTCGGGACAAACCCGACACACACTGCAACCCCCTCCCAAATCAATCGCCTGGCTCTTCGATTCAGAAGGTAATGCACATACAAAAACAGGGGACACCCGATCTCCAACACCAAGGCAATGATCCAAGGCAACCTGGACGACCAAAATCCGTTAAATGCATGCCAATATATAATGATCGGGATCACTCCAATTACCAGACCGATTTTGGCGGCCAGTGGATGATCATCAATTCGAGTTCTGCCGCTCGACTTCGCATCACCAGGACTTTGCATCAAAACGGGTTTCATGGCGTTGCTCCAAGCGGAAACACTTGCCACGATGACTGCGAATAGGAATTTCCGTAATCTCCAGGCAACTTCTTCTCCAACTGACTACCAATAAGATGATATAACTCCGTGATATGGTCATTGAACTTCACAACATTGAACATGACCGCCACGGCATAGCCCACAATCACAATTAGCGCGACAGTTCCGAGCGCAATTGTGCCTATGGAAGCTCCGACCACCGCGCCACCCGCAAGGACCGCTCCTCCCGCAAACAGCAATGAGATGATCCACGTCGTAATGTATGTTGTCATCCACATTTGAGACGTGTCCGAGATGACAGATGCAAAGAGTTTCCCCAAATCTCTCCTTGGCGGCCCACCATCAGCTGACGGTTCATAATCGTGCAGCCATGCCATATAGTCCATCGCGATCGTCACGCCCAACGCCTTACCCGTCGCCGTCGTCGGTAAAACCGAAGCTTTTGCGGCCCCTTTCGCAGCAAGCTTGGTTGCAGCCAACGATCCGGTTCCTCCAGCGATCGTCATTACCTTGACGTCCGTGGAAACCGTTTTATATACGCCGAGCAGATAACCGACGATTTTTGTCTCTTTGGCGGCCGTCGAAAATATCAAAGTGAATTCCCCACTCAAATCCCTCTGAATGATGAATGTTCGATTCCAAAACCCCTTAAGTGGCCCCTTCCATATCGTATCGGTCATATATCCGAAGAAACCAGGAATTTGACTGAGCAAAAAATTCCGGGACAACGTATTGAACGGATCCCACTTGTATGCGTCTGCACCACTCTTGAAAAAACCCGTAAGCTCCGGAGGCACCTCCGGCCCGGAAGTTTGCTTGATTTTGAACGCATGAATTGCCGGCAATCCTTCAGTCGGCACTTCGACCTTGGCTTCGGAATACGGTACTGGGGCCGAAGCTGCGCGACGAGCTTGACCCAAAGCCGAGTTGAATTTTTGTTCGTCCAGACGTGCCTTTGCCTGTTCAAACCCACTCGCCAATAGCGGTGAAACAGGGCGTTGCGACAGCTCGGGGATTTCGCTCAATGCAAGAAGGTCACTGACGAATTTCTGATCGTCATGCAGGGTAATGAACATCGGCGCCGGCTTATCCTTCGGATCGTCCGTACAACTGTTCGTATAGTCCATCTTGCTGATCGGGTAGCGCCCCAGCACCTTTTGGCCCTGCTTGAGAATCAGGCTCCCCTCGAAATTGCGGCCGATCCAGATGTGACACGACTCCCCGTCCTTGAACGTCGTCTCACCGGTATTCACCTTCCGCTTCGTGTCATAAAAGCGCCCGGTCGGTCGATCGGGATGCGTCGTCGAGACGGTATACGTCGCGCCGGCATGAAGCTTGATGTCGAACACCACGTCTCGATGCTTGCGCAATAGCACCGTCAGATCCGTCTCGGCCCGGCAGCTCACTGCCTCCCCCGGCAAATCAATGCAAACATTATGCTCAACAAGCGGCCTGCCCATTTCACTCTCCCGTCCGTTTGACCTGGCTCGCAACGAACTCGTCAAAATCGATGTTCTTCAATTCCGCCCGGCCTTCCGCGTCGAGCGCGACGCTATGTTCGGTCCCGTCCTCGGTCGCGAACTTGATCGGCTCCCCGTGCGGCACGTTGCCGTCGGCGTCGACATAGCGAATCCGCATGTCCGCCTTGCGGCCTTCGGCCTTGAACGTCTTGTGCATGCTCGTCGGCCCGCTGAATGCATGCTGCCCGCCCTTCACGTCGATCTGGCCCGGTGCGTGGATCTCGATGTTGCCGTCCTTGATCCGGACATACGCGCCGCCCGCCGTCAGCAGGATCTCCTGCTTCGCGACGCCTTCGATCGATGCCGTCGCGGATAACACCTTGATCGCCTTCTGCGCAATCATCTCGACGTTGTCGCTGTGTGCCTGAATCTCGACCGGCCCCTTGCCGGCAAAGAGCTTCATGCCCGCGTTCTGCACGAACAGGCTGAGCTTGTCCTTGACGCTCGCCACCAGCGACTTGCCGCTCGCGAGATGCGTGCTTTGACCGCTGACAAGGTTCACGTGCCGGTCCGCTGCCACGTGCGCGCTCTGCTGCGACGACACGCCGATCCCCGCCGGGCTCGCGAACAGCATCACCGGCTCCTTGAACGCATTCGCATCACCCGTCCCGCCGCCCGACGTCCTGCCGCCCGACGATGCCCCCGTCACGCTGTTCTTCGTCGCATCGGCGAACTGCTTCAATGCGTCGTGACCGGGGCCGAGGCTTTCGGCCTGATGCATTTCACTGGCCTGCGACATCGCTTCCAGTAGCCCGTCTGCATCGGTGAGTTGGTCCCGCGCCTCGCTCGCATCGAGCGGCTGGCTATTCGCCGCTTTCGGATGCGTCGTGACGTACAGCCCCTGCCCGGCACGCACGGCACCATACGCATCGGTGCGCAAGTCGAACCCCGAGCCGAGATACGCACCCCGCGTGTTGCCGTTCTGCTCGATCAGGTAGCCGAGATGCAATAGCGAATTCGCACTGCTGCTGAACAGGCGTGCACGGTTCTGGCCGGTCGCGTCGTCGAGCACCATCTCGTTGTGCCCCGACCCCGCGTACTCCTTCGACCGGAAGCCCGACAGGATGCCGTCGCTATGCCACTGCGGCTTGGTTGCCCCGTTGTAGACGCGATGCATGACGATCGGCCGGTCGCAGTCCCCACCGATGTAACCGATCAGCACTTCCTCGCCGACCCGCGGAATATGGACGGCGCCGTAGCCGCCGCCGGTATCCGACTGCACGACACGCATCCAGCACGATGCGGTTTCGGTGCCCCCGTTCTGCCGGTCCCAGACGAACATGACCTTGATGCGGTTCAGCTCGTCCGTATACACCTCTTCGCCCTTCGGCCCGACGACGACGGCCGTCTCGAGCTGCATCACGGGCTTCTTGTGTTCGAACGGGCTGCGATACGGCACCGCCGCGCGTTGCGCTTCGACCTCGACGAGATAGAACCCGGCCGAACCGTCGTCATGGCCCACTTCGAACGCGGCCGCCGCACCGTGCCCGGCTTTCGCCTGCGCAAGCCGCGCCTGCAGGCTGTGCGGGAAGTTCGCTTCGTGGTCCGAGATCGGCAGGTTGTTCTCGATGTACCGCGACACCTTCAAGGCCGCAAATTCCCGGTCCTGCGCCGAATCGCGGTCGTGCTCGGGATGGTCCGCCAGCGTGAAGCGCCGCCCCGCGTCGATCCCCCGCACGCCGCCCACGCCGAAGAAGCGTTTCGCGCGCGACTCCCATTCCTCGAGGCGGATCTTCGACAGATGCTCGCCGCGGTCCTGCCCCGCGTACGTGTATGCACCGGTGTATTCGTAGATCTCCGTCTGGCCCGGCAGATCGCCCTGGCCGGCCTTCGTGGGCAACGTCGTGCCGTTCGGATTGCCGGGCGTCGACGGCGATTTGTAATCGAACGTGCGCGTGGTGTGCTGCGAACTCTGCAAGGTGCGCGACGCGGCCCACTGCGTGAATCCGGTGGCTTCGCTCCCGGCTCCCGAGCGGTCGAACCGGACGATATTCGGCGACACTTCGTCGAGCGCGTGCAGGTCGTCGGTGATGACGAGCGTGTGCGCGCCGCCGTCCTCGGCGTGCCGCCAGAACCCGAACAGCCCTTCGTCTTCCATCAGGCGATGCACGAAGTTCCAGTCGGTTTCGCTCTGGCGACAGTAGGACCGCGACGGCAGCGGCTTCGACAGCGCAAACTGATAGCGCCCCTTGGCCTGTGGATGCGTATCGAACACGTCGGCCAATATCGCGTCGACCGGCTTGTCCTGCCAGTACCGCATGTCGTTGCGGAACTTGAGGAAGTGCATCCACGACGCAAAGGTGAGCTGGTAGCCCGACAGGCTGCCGTCCGTGCCGAGCCGGCGCGCCGTATGGACGTAGCCGTTGATCGGGAGATACGACCGGTCCACCTGCTGGATCCACAGCGTCATCGGCTGCGCGATCAGCGTCTTGAGCTCGACGTCGCTCGCGGTGGACACGAGATCGAGCGTCACGCTGAAATCGCGCCCCAGTTCGGAACGGGTCATGGCCCGGCGCGGTACGAGCGCATGGTCCGGCAGCGACGGGATGTCCGTCTTCAGCAGGCGATCCTGCTGAATCAGGCCACCGCGAATCGCCTGCGCCAGTTCTGTCATGTTCATGCGTCACTCATCTTCTTGTTTGCCGCGGACCCGCCCAGGTCCACGCTCTCAGGAAAGAGCCCTTCTCTCACCGCACGACGGCGTCCGGGCACGCGTCACGCGCGCCGCCACCCCATCGTCTTCACGACTGCTCGTCCGGCCTCACGCCCAGCAACTCACGAATATGCGACAGCGAGCCGTCGTCCTTCACGACGCTCTCGAGCCACTTGTGCAGCGGCATGTCGGCCCATTCGGCGGCCTTGTCCGCGAGATACGCGACCGGGCTGTGCGGCTCGGTCTGGCGGAAGTAACGGGCGACCGCGCGCAACTGGTCGACGGCCTGCGCACGGTTCTGGATGCCGGCGATCATCTGCGTCACCGGGGCGCGCGGAACGGGCTGCGGCTGCACGTGAGTCTCCTCCGTCTGGATCGGGTTGCCGAACACCGGCTCGATGCGCTCGGGCTGCGCCTGCTGTGCCGCCTGCGTGTGCGGCGCGCTGCCCGTATAGCCCTGCTCGCGCGCAAAGCGCTCGGCGAGCCGGTACACGGTCTCGAACGCGTCGCGCGCCTGCCGGAAGCTCGGCGCCGAATCGCCCGCGCGCTCGACGAGCCGTTCCTCGAACGCATCGAGCGCGAACTCGAACGCCTTCAGGTTCGCGAGCAACGCGGTGTAGAACGCGATCGACGTCACGCGCCGCGACGAATCGATCTGCTCGATCGACGGCTTGCCGCGCGCGATGTCGTCCGCGTGTTCGGGGTCGCGCTTGATGGCCTGCGCGACGTGCTGCGCCACTTCCCAGTCGAGCGTGCTGAACGCATTCGACGCGCCGTCCGTCATCGGCACCGCGCGCAGCAGCTCGGCCGTGCGGCCGGACAACCACGCGACGTTGCCGAGCCGGTGCTCGGTATCGCCGTCCTCGGGCAGCGGGTGCACGGTGTCCCAGAAGTCGCGGCACAGGCCCTCGAGCAGCGCATAGCCTTCGGTGAGGCCGGTGATGCCGTCCTCGAGCGCGAGCGCCTCGGTCAGCCACACGGCGAGCCGCAGGTCCTTCGTGCGCGTGCGCAGCAGCTCGCCCGCATGGTCGACCACGAAGCCCCAGTCGGCCTCCTTGATCTCGGTCACCCACTCGCCCTGGTCGAGCGTCGGATCGTCGTAGCGCCGCGCATCCTGGATCGCGTCGAATTCGTTCGAAAACAGCAGGTCGTCGCCGCTGGGCGACGCATCGCTGATCGGCGTCAGCAGCTCGGGGAGATTGATCGGCATGGTTCGGTCAGTTCATCAAATGCTTGCGTTGCTCGGCCGCGCTCATTCGACGGTGTACGTGAATTCGCCGGCCTCGTCCGCGCGCACCGCGATGCGCGCGATGGCCTCGCCGTCGGCGATCCGGCCGAGCACGTGGCCCGCGATCTCCGGAAGCAGCGTGCCGTTCAGGATGTGGTCGACGTTGCGGGCGCCCGAATCGACCTCGGTGCAGCGCGCGAGCACCGCCTCGACGAGCGACTCGTCCCATTCGAACACGGCCTTGTGGTTCGCCTCGATCCGGCGGCGGATCCGCTCGAGCTTCAGCTCGATGATCTCGGCCAGCACGTCGTCGGAAATCGGGTAGTACGGCACGACCTTCATCCGCCCGAGGAACGCGGGCTTGAAGGTCTTGTACAGCTGCGGGCGCAGCGTCTCGGCGAGCGCGTCCGGATCGGGCAGCTCCTCGGCCGGCTTGTTCAGGCACGCCTGCATCACCGCGGCGGAACCGACGTTCGACGTCAGGATGATCAGCGTGTTGCGGAAGTCGATCTCGCGGCCTTCCGCATCGTCCATTGCACCCTTGTCGAACACCTGGAAGAACATCTCGAGCACGTCGGGGTGCGCCTTCTCGACCTCGTCGAGCAGAACGACGGAATACGGGTTGCGGCGCACGGCCTCGGTCAGCACGCCACCTTCGCCGTAGCCGACGTAGCCCGGCGGCGAGCCCTTCAGGCCCGACACGCTGTGCGCTTCCTGGTACTCGCTCATGTTGATCGTGACCATCTTGCGCTCGCCGCCGTACAGGATGTCGGCCAGCGCGAGCGCCGTCTCGGTCTTGCCGACGCCCGACGGCCCGACGAACATGAACACGCCGCGCGGCTTGTTCGGATCCTCGAGGCTCGCGGTCGCGGTGCGCACGCGCTGCGCGATCGCTTCCAGCGCGTGATCCTGGCCGATCACGCGCGCGGCGAGCAGCGGCTGCAGGTTCATCACGGTGTCGATCTCGTCCTTCACCATCCGGCCAAGCGGAATGCCCGTCCACGCGGCGACGATCTCGGCCACCACGTGGCCGTCGACCTGCAGCGGCACCATCGGCTCGCCGCCCTGCAGTGCGTGCAGCGCCGCGACGCGTTCGGCGAGCGTGTCGCGGGTGGCCTGCACGTCGACCGGCTGGCCGTCTTCCGACGGGCCGCGTGCCTTGTCGAGCGCTTCGCGCAGTTCGGTGATCTCGGCGACGATCGCGCGCTCGGCTTCATAGCGCGCCTCGTCCTTCGCCAGTTGTTCGAGCGCCGTGTCGCGCGTGCCGCGCAGCTCGCCGAGCCGCTCGTCGTGCGACGCGCCGCCCGCTGCCTCGCGCTCCAGCGACGCGATCTCCGCGTCGATCCGCTCGATGCGCTTCTTCGTGTCGTCGATCGCCGCCGGCGTCGCGCTGTGCGCGAGCGCGACCTTCGCGCACGCGGTGTCGAGCACGCTGATCGCCTTGTCCGGCAACTGGCGGCCGCTGATGTAGCGGTGCGACAGGCGCACGGCCTCGGTGATCGCGTCGTCGAGGATCCGCACGTTGAAGTGCTTCTCCATCAGGCCGGACATCCCGCGCAGCATCGCGGCCGCGAGCGGCTCGCTCGGCTCCTCGACCTTCACGACCTGGAAGCGCCGCGCGAGCGCCGCATCCTTCTCGAAGTACTTCTTGTATTCGCTCCACGTCGTCGCGGCGATCGTGCGCAACTCGCCGCGCGCGAGCGCCGGCTTCAGCAGGTTCGCCGCGTCGTTCTGGCCAGCCTGGCCGCCCGCGCCGATGATCGTGTGCGCCTCGTCGATGAACAGGATGATCGGATGCGCGCTCTTCTTCACCTCGTCGATCACGCTCTTCAGGCGGTTCTCGAACTCGCCCTTCACGCTCGCGCCGGCCTGCAGCAGCCCCATGTCGAGCACGTGCAGCGCGACGCCGCGCAGCGGCGGCGGCACGTCGTCGGCCGCGATGCGCAGCGCGAGCCCCTCGACGACCGCCGTTTTGCCGACGCCGGCCTCGCCGGTCATGATCGGGTTGTTCTGGCGGCGGCGCATCAGGATGTCGATCGCCTGGCGGATCTCGGCTTCGCGGCCGATCACCGGGTCGATCTTGCCGTCGCGTGCGCGCTGCGTGAGGTTGGTCGTGTACGTGTCGAGCGCGGGCGTCTTCGACGGGCCGGCCGCAGGGGCGAAGCCGTCGGCGGCCGGCGCGACGTCGCTGCCTTCGTCGTCCGCCTGACGCGGTTCGGCTTCGCTCGAGCCGGCCATGATCTCGTCGAACTTGTGCTTCAGGTCCGTCACGTTCATTTCCGCGAACTGCGACGACATCCGCTGCGCGAACTGCGCGAGATCGGGCGCGGTCAGCAGCGCGAGCAGCAGGTGCCCCGAACGGATGCGGCCGAGCTGCGAGTCGAGCGACGCGATCAGCCAGGCCTGTTCGAACAGCGCGATCAGGTGCACGGAGAACACCGGCGTGCGCGTATTGCCCGTCTTCAGGCGCGTCAGTTCGCGCTCGAGATCGGCGTGCAGCGCGTGCGGATCGACGCGGCTCGCGCGCAGGGCGAGCGGCAGGTCGCCCGTCGCTTCGTCGAGCAACGCGAGGAACAGGTGCTCGAGATCGACCTCGTAGTGGCCGCGCGCCAGGCACGCGCTCGCCGCACGCTCGGTCGCGTGGCGGCACAGCGGGTTCAGTTTCGTGATCAGGGTCTTCAGAGGCGTGCTCATGGCGTCGATCTCAGTCTCAGGTTCGATTGCGTGTTTGTTGTCGTTCGGAATCAGTGAATCACGTGCAGTTCATAGCGTGCGTCGGAGCGGTCCGCTATCGCGTCGCGCGTGCAGAGGAACGCGTCCCAGCCGAGCCGCGAGCCCGCGCCGAGCACGCTCGCGCCGACTTCGGTGCGCTTGAGCACGAGCTTCACTTCGTATTCGAGCGTGACGCCGGCGAGCAGCGTCAGCATCCGCTCCAGTGCGATGGCGTGCGCGCCGCCGGGCAGGAACGCCTCGTAGTCGCGCTTGGACAGCGGGCCGACGACGATCCGCGCGCGCATGTCGCGCTGCCACACGCGTTCGCCGACGAGCGCCGTCGCGCCGAGCACCGCGTTGACTTCGCCGAGCACGCTCAGTTGGTCGGGCGGCACGTCGTACCACTTGCCGACGAACTGGTCGATCTTCACCGGCACGCGGAAATAGTCGGACAGCGTGCGCTGCAGGTAGGCGGCCGACATCGGCCGGTGCCGCGCGGCGAGCGCATAGCCGGCCACGGCCTCGTCGAGCACGCCGCCCACGCCGGCCGCGAGGCTGTCGCGCACCTCGTCGCTCGGCACGCCCGCGATCGCGAGCAGCAGCGGCAGATAGCGTTCGTCACGATCGAGCTCGTAATGGAACGGCAGCCGGTATTTCTTCCACGCGGCGTAGAACAGCGCGGTCGCGCGGTTCGAGAACACGTCGAAGAACGCGCGCGCCGCATGGTCGCGCTTCAGGTGCTCGCGCGCGACGATCTGCTCGGTGTAATGCAGCGGCAGCGCGCCTTGCCCGCCGAGCAGCCCGAAGAACGCGGGCGTCAGCTCGACGTGGCCGAGCTCACCGGCCGCGAGCGCGGCGCCGCGCGCCTCGCCCGTGTCGAGGTGGGTGCCGTCGTCATCGAACGAACGCGCGCCTTCGATCTCGCTCGGCGGAAAGCCGAGCGACAACGTATTGCGGAATTCGATGCGCTGCGCGACCACGTCGCCCTGCCGCCACGCGCCGGGCGCGTCCGACGCCTGCCGCGCGAACAGCCCTTCGAGCACGCGCACCGCCTGGAAGAACTCGAAGCGGTGCGGTTCGTCGAGCAGCGCGTCGACTACGCCAGGATCGATTCGCCGGTTCGGGGCTTGCATCGGATGATCTCCTCGCCGGTGCGCTTCGACACGACGACCAATTGAACGAAACTGTTGAGGTGCACGTACAGCCCGAAGAAGCTGTCGAGCACACGCACGAACGAGGCCAGGCTCGCGCCGACGAAGTGTTCCTCGTCGATCGTCAGGCGGATCTCGATGCCGCGCACGAACGTCGCGAACGGCTTGCCGGGCAGCCACTGCACGGCGCCGCGCTGCTCGATACCGGCCAGGCCGTCGATCTGGCGCATCGACACGGCGGTGCGCCGCAGGTCGTACAGCGTCAGCATTTCCTTCAACGGCGCGAGGCCGTGCGCGACCAGCGACACGTGATTGAGCGCGAGGTGCGACACGAGCCGCCAGTGCGCGGCGCGGCCGCGCTCGAAGCGCACGCTCTGCGTCGGGCGGCGCAGCAGCGAAATGCCGCTCGTCTGCGCGCCGCCTTCCTGGAACAGGTCGCCGCCTTCGAGCCCGAACGCGAGCATCGCCGGCAGGTCGCGGTTCGTGCAGGTGAGGTCGAGGCTCAGCGTGTCGGTCTGCGGCGACGTCGGCTCGAAATCGATGTCGACGATCGAGATCTCGGTTTCGTAGCCGGGGCTCTTCTGCGCGACCCAGTCGTTGCGGCGCGCGAACCAGTAATGGCCGATCCGCGCCGATTCGCCGTGATGCAGCGAGTAGAACGGCCGGAACTCGATCACCGACTCCTCGTGCGCCTGCTGCCTCACGAGCTTCACCGAATCGATCGAATATACCTCGTACGCGAACGCGCGCCGCGCCTCGGCGATCACCGGGTAGGACACCGCGCGGTGCGTGATGCGGATCGGTTCGCCGTGCTGGCGGAACAGGTTGACGATCGGCGTGCAGAACAGCCGGAAGTGGCTCGCCGTCAGCAGTTCGAGCAGCCGCGCGACGTGCGAATCGCTGCGCACGTCCTGCAGCACGAGATGCAGCGTCGCGCGCTGGCAGCGGCCGCTCGCGCGCGCGATCGCCGCGATGTCGAAGTCGACGAAATCGAACTTGTCGGGGAACGCGAAGTATTCGGTAAGCAGGCGATACGCGGGATGCGATTTCGCCGGGTAGTCGATCAGCGCGTCGTCCTCGTCGAAGCCGGCGTGTGCGATCGGCAGCTTGCGCAGCGCGGTCCAGCGGCCGTTGCGCTCAGGCTCGACATACGCGCCGAGCACGTTGACGAACAGGCAGTCGGTCAGCGCGGCGACGAACGACTGCTCGCCGTGCAGGTGCGCGCGCAGCGTCGGCAGCTTCAGCGCGCCGAGATCGAGCTGCGCGGCGAGCGATTCGAACGTGATCGAGATCACGCCGGTCGCATTCGACGGCAGCACCGTCGCACTCGGCGCGAGCGCGACCGGCGTAAAGCGTGCTTCCGAGATGCGGATCGGCGCGAGCGTCACGTCATAGGCGGTGCGGAACCGGCACTGCACGCCGCGGATCGGGCGGCTCTTCAGCTCGGTGCCGCGATCGATCACGACCGGTTCGGTCTGCTGGCCGGGCGACGCGGGCGTGAACTGCGCGATCGAGCACGACGGGAACGGCCGCAGGTAGTGCGGATACAGCACTTCCAGCAGCGCTTCGGTAAATTCCGGGTAATCGTCGTCGAGCTTCTTGTTGATGCGCGCGCCGAGCAGCGCGAACGACTCGATCATCCGCTCGACGTGCGGATCCTCGCAATGCTCGCCCGACAGCGCGAGCCGCGCCGCGATCTTCGGATAGCGTTCGGCGAAATCTCGCGAATAGCGCCGCAAAAACGATAATTCGCGCTCGTAATACGGCAGCAATTCTTCCATCGACGACCCCGAACCTCAATATTTCCTGCCGGACCCTGATCCACCACCGGGCGGTCCGGCCCGCTCGGCGGCTTGATTTACTGCATTCTTGCGGCGCGTGCGCGCGTGACCGAATACTGCAGCGTCGAGGGCTGCAGCATCGCGTCGAAACTCACCGGCTCCTCGGCCGGGTGCACGACGAGCAGCGCCTGGATCGCGAAGTAAAGCGCGTTGGTGGCCTGCTCGTTCAGCTCGAACGTCACCTGCACCTGCTGCAGGCGCGGCTCGTGGCGGGCGATGGCCTGCTGGATCGACTTGCAGATGAACGCGCGATCGTAGTGACTCGCCAGGCTCAGCCCCGCGAAATCGTTCAGCCCGTAGGTCAGCACCGACTTCTGGCACTCCGGCAGCGCGGCCAGCTCGTTTTCGGTGTGGGCGATACGGGTGTTGAGGATCGCCTCGACGTCGCGGGCGACCGTGTTCTTGAGCTCGTCCAGCGACAATTGCCGCATCGCTGCCGAGGCCGGCAGGTGCGGTTCGTCGTCGAACAGCTTGTCGAGAAAACTGGGTTCGAATCGTTTCATCGGCCGGGATTCACAGCGAAAACGGCAACGGGGACGCCGAGCGCCCCGTTGCCGCAACCGACCTTAGACCGCGTAGGTCTTGTCGTTCTTCGTCAGACTCCAGGCGCCTTGCGTGTTGCCGCCCTGGTTGCCGCCGATCTTCTGCTGGGTTTGCTTCCACTGCACAGCTGCGTACTTCAGCGAGAACGTCTCGAGCGGCAGACCTTCTTCGCGAACGCTCGGGGCGATGCTCGAGATGATCACGTACTTGAGCTTGACTTCCAGATACTGCACGCGCTTGCCTTCACCGTCAGCGCGCGAGAAATGGACCGTCACCTCGTCGAACGTGGTGCCGCCCGAAGCGTGTTGGTACAGCAGCGGGCTCGACGAATCGATTTCCTTCGTGAAGATCATGTCGCCGTGTTCGCAACGCGTCATCGTGTGACCGCCAGCGGTCGATGCGGTTGCCGAACGCGGCTGAACGATCGAGTGATCCCACGATTTCAGCTCGATCCAGCCCTGGTGGTCCTTGTCCGCGGATTCGCCCTTCACCGCGGGACTACCAAACTGCAAGTGCATATGTAACATGGCCCTTCGACTCCCCAAAGAGGTGGTTTTAACGTCCTACCCAGGCGGCCCGCCCGGGCGATTTACTCGCTTATGAATTTGCCGGTTTGGGCAGATCAGCGACAAGTCGCAGAGAAATCGAGAGTTCGTCGAGCTGAAAGTGCGGGCGCAGGAACGCGACCGAACGATACGAGCCCGGCTTGCCCGGAATCTCCGACACTTGTATGGATGCCTCGCGCAGCGGAAATTGCGCTTTCTGTTCCTGCGAGGCGTTGTCGTCGAGCAGGACGTATTGCGAAATCCACCGGTTGAGGAAAGTCTCCACGTTCTGCGCCGATGCGAAGCTGCCGATCTTGTCCCGCATCATCGCCTTCAGGTAGTGCGCGACGCGCGATACCGAGAAGATGTACTGAAGCTGGGCGGACAGGACGGCGTTCGCATTCGCGCTGTCGGTGCTGTATTTCTTGGGCTTCTGCACCGACTGCGCAGCGAAGAACGCGGCGTAATCTGAGTTCTTGCAATGGACGAGCGGGATGAAGCCGAGGTCGCTCAGCTCCTTCTCGCGGCGATCGGTGATCGCGATTTCGGTCGGGCACTTCAGCGCGACTTCACCGTCGTCGGTCTTGAACGTGTGGGTCGGCAGGTCCTCGACGAGGCCGCCGCCTTCGACGCCGCGGATCGCCGCGCACCAGCCGAAGTCGTCGAATGCGGCCGTCAGGCGCGCAGCGAACGCCCACGCGGCGTTGCACCACAGGTACTTGTCGTGGTCGGTGCCGTCGACGTCCTCGACGAAGTTGAAGTTCTCCGCGGTCTGGCCGTCCTTCGGATTGAACGGCAGGCGGCCGAGGAAGCGCGGCAGCGTCAGGCCGACGTAGCGCGAATCTTCGGCGTCGCGGAACGACTTCCACTTCGCATATTCGACCGTATCGAACACCTTGCCCAGGTCGCGCGGCTTGCCGAGGTCGGAGAACGACTCGAGGCCGAGCAGCTCGGGCGATGCCGACGCGATGAACGGCGCATGCGCGGCCGCCGCGACGTGCGACATCTGCTCGATGAAGTACATGTCTTCCGGCTGGCGCGAGATCTCGTAATCGCCGATCAGCGCACCGAACGGCGAGCCGCCGAACGTGCCGAATTCCTCTTCGTAGACCTTCTTGAACAGCGCGCTCTGGTCGAATTCGCTCGCGCCCTTGAAATCGCGCACGAGGTCGCGCTTCGGTGCGTGCAGCGCCTTGATCTTGATCGTCTGGCCGGTGTTGCTTTCCTTGACCAGGTAGTCCATCCCGCGCCACGTGCTTTCGAGGCGCTGGAATTCCGGCGCGTGCATCACCGCGGAAAGCTGCGTGGAAATCAGGCGGTCGAGTTCCGCGACGCGCGCGTCGATCGTGGCCGACAGGTTGTCCGACACGATCACCGTGCCGTCGAGCACCTGGTGCACGAGTTCGCCGATCAGGTCCTTCGCTCGCGCATGCTCGGAATCGGATTTCGCGACCTTGCTCTTCTCGACGATGTCGTCGAGCAGCGAAGTCCCGGCGGCGTAGTCCGCGCCGCTCGCTTGGGCCGCAGCCGTTTGCTGGTTCATCTCAACACTCCGTCGTCATTCGCCGTCTTTGTCGCTGCCCGTGCCCTTCGCGAGCTCCTGCAGCTGCTGCGTGTTCTTCAGCACCTCGGACAGCAGATCCTCGAGCTTGTCGTTGCCGGCGAGCTTGTTGCGCAGGTCGGCGAGCTTCGAGCGCGCCTCGAGCAGGCGGCGCAGCGGCTCGACCTGTTCGACGACTTCGTCCGGGCTGAAATCCGACAGCGAACGGAACTTCAGGTCGACCGCGAACTTGCCGCCTTCCGGGCTCAGGCGGTTTTCCACCTGGAACGCGGCACGCGGCTCGATCGCCTTCATCACGTCGTCGAAATTGTCGCGATCGATGTTGACGAATTTACGGTCGCGCAGCTTCGGCTGCTCGATTTCGGACTGGCCCGCCAGATCGCCGACGACCCCGACGACGAACGGCAGTTCCTTCACCTCGATCGCGTCGCCCTTCTCGACCTCGTAGGTCAATTGGACGCGCGGCGGCCGTATTTTCTGCAAGCTTTTCTGAATGCTTTCTTTCTTGGCCATCTCGACGGCTCCCAGGTTAGTTGTGGTTATCGCGTCAGTTTTGCGGTCAGTTGCGCAGTGCGCCGAACGGGTCACCGCCCTTCGCCCCGCCGCCCGACGACGTGTTGGTCGGCGGCGGCGCGACGTTGGTTTCGGCGGTCTGCGTCTGCGCCTTCTTCGTATGGACGACCGTACGACCCTTCTTGACTCGGCCCGTGGCGCGGGGCGTTGTTTCCGGCGGGAACAGCGCCGATTCGCCCAGCGTATCGCGCAGCTGCTTCGCAAGCGCCTGCGCATCCGACTTCGCGTCACCCGCGAGCGACGAATCCTGGCGCAGCTCGCCGAGCGACTGCGTCGCGATCCGCAGGCCGGCCACGGCCAGCACGCTCTTCGCCTGACGGTCGGTCGCGTCGCGCTGCAGCGCTTCCTGCGCGGCGACGATTGCCTGACCGTAATGGTTCTGGGCGAACTGGATTTGCGCGATGCGCGACCACGGCTCTTCGCGCGTCGGATCCGACTTCGCGAGCTGCTGGTACAGGCCGAGGGCCTTGTCCTGATCCCCTGCCTTCGCAACTGCATCCGCATCCGCCAGCGACTTGTTGAACACGTCGGCGGTCGGCGGCGCGGGAGGCTGGCTCGCACAACCGGCGATCACGCCGCAAGCCACTACTACCCCAGACAGTTTTGCGAAGAGACGGTCTTTCATCGTTATATCCACCGGCGCGTGAGTTTTAAATCGTTGAGAATCTGGTTCTTTTGCTTTGCAAGAAGCGCGCGGGTATAGTACCGATCAATTTTTCATAATTCAATCGTCGTGTGAAGAGTAATTCCTTTTAAAACCGGGCGCTACCCCCTCCAATGGCCTCTCGCAGCGGGCTCGCAGCGATTTTTCTTTCGGCCGGAACGGGCAAGTTTTACTGGTTTCGCGACGCGCCGCCCGGACGGCGGAAAAATTTTCCGGGCGCCTGCCTCGACGCGGGCGTGCTTAATAGTTGAACAGTGCAATGCCGGGGATACGCGGCGAACGCGGAAATACCCGGCAGATTTGACAGGGATAAAAGGCAGCCCGCCGGAAATACGATGAGATCGTTGATGATTCGCTACGCGCTGCCACTGGTTGCCTGCGCCCTTCTGGCCGGATGCGCGGCCGCCCCGCTGCTCGGCTCGGCCGCGAGCGCCGTGATGTCCGCGGCCGGCATCGGCAAGCCCGAGGTGCCCGACGCGCAGAAGCCGCCGCGCAACCTCGGCATCACCCTCGCCGCCGCGCCGAACCTGAATGCCGCGACCGACCACAAGCCGCTCGCGCTCGTCGTGCGGCTCTATACGCTGAAGGACCCGACGTCGTTCCAGCAGGCGCCGTTCGACGCATTCACGGATCCGACCAAGGAAAAGGCCGCATTGGGCGCGGATCTGCTCAACGTGCGTGAAATCACGCTGATTCCGGGCCAGCGCTATACGGCGACCGAGAAGGTTTCGCGCGAAGCGCAGGCATTCGGCGTCGTCGCGCTGTTCCGCGATCCCGCACTCCAACGATGGAAACTGACGTTCGACCCGGTGAAGTCGGAGAAATCCGGCATAATCATCGGCCTGCATAATTGCGCGATGACGGTCACCGACGGCACTGTCATCGCACCGCAACAGGGTGCGCCTTCACAACCGCTGAATTTGCTTTCTTCGGTCTCCTGCGGTTAAACAATGACGCACGAATGTCAATTAACAAGAGTTAACAATTGGCGATTTAATTCGGGCACGAACAAATCGATTACATCGCAACGCGACATTAACCGGATTTGACATGAGTTATTCGGCCAAGGTGCTGTGGGGGGAAGGGCTGTTCCTCCGGCCTCAACACTTTCAGCGACAGGACGCGTACCACGAAGCGCGCCTGTTCGAATCGATCCAGGCGATCCAGCCGTACAACTGGGGCGTGCGCTCGGTGCGTATCGACCGCGATGCGCTCGGCAGCAATGTGCTGCGGGTGGCCGAGCTTGCGCTCGTGTTCCCGGACGGCGCGCTGTATGCCGCGCCGCAGGCCGACGACCTGCCGCCGCCGATCGCGCTGGACACGCTGCCTGACGGCATCAACGAATTCGTGTTCTATCTCGCGCTGCACCCGCTGCGCGAGAACGGCACCAACTACAGCGACGATCCGGCCGCCGGCTTCATGACGCGCTTCGTCAGCGAGCAGACGAGCGTCGGCGACAACTTCACCGACGCCGCCGAAGCCGACATCACGTTCCTGAAGACGCAGGTCAAGCTGATCGCGCACAGCGAACCGCGCGACCAGCTGCTGTCGGTGCCGCTCGTGCGCGTGCGCCGCACCGCGACGTCCGGTTTCGAGATCGACGACAGCTTCGTGCCGCCGTGCCTCGCGATCGACGCGTCGCCGATCCTCCACCAGCGGCTGCGCCAGCTCGTCGACGCGCTGCAGGCGAAGGTGAACGCGCTGTACGGCTTCCACCGCGAGCCGTCGAAGAACATCATCGAATTCCGCTCGGGCGACATCGCGTCGTTCTGGCTGCTGCACACCGCGAACGCCGCGTTCGCGACGCTCGCGCACCTGCACCAGCACTCGGCGCTGCACCCCGAGCGGCTGTTCCAGGAACTGCTGCGCCTCGCAGGCCAGCTGATGACGTTCTCGAAGGGCTATACGCTGGCTGATTTGCCGGTGTACCGCCATGACGACCCGGGCCCGAGCTTCGCGCGTCTCGACCTGATGCTGCGCGAACTGCTCGACACCGTGATCTCGACGCGCTACTTCGCGATCACGCTCGACGAGGTGCGCCCGTCGTTCCACCTCGGCCGCCTCGATTCCGGCAAGATCGACGACAAGACCGAGTTCTACCTGGCGGTGTCCGCGGACATGCCGAGCGTCGAGCTCGTCGATGCAGTGCCGGCCCGCTTCAAGGTCGGCGCGCCCGACGACGTCGACAAGCTCGTGCTGTCGGCGATGCCCGGCGTGCGGCTCTCGTACACGCCGCAGGTGCCGCCCGCGATTCCGGTGCGCCCCGGCGCATGCTACTTCGCGCTCGATTCGCGTAGCCCGCTGTACGAACGCATGCTGCAGGCCCAGTCCGCGATGATCTACGCGCCGACTGGCATCAATGACCTGAAATTCGAACTGATCGCGGTCACATCATGAGCTACGCGCCTTCCCTGTTCGGCGACAACGCGCCGGCACCCCTGCATACGCCGGCGTCGACCGACGCCTCGTTCCAGGCCCGTTCGCTGCTCGACCTGCTGTACGACGGGTTCTTCATGCTGTTCCTGCTCAAGAACGGGCGGGAGCCGGAGAGCGCGGGCGAGTTCGGCACGCGCATCCAGGAATTCCTGTCGGACTTCGAGCGCGGCGCGAAGAAGCTGAATATCGCCGCTGAAGACGTGTACGGCGCGAAGTTCGCGTTCTGCGCGGCGATCGACGAGATGGTGCTGTCGTCGCAGTTCAAGATCCGCACGGAGTGGGAACGCCGGCCGCTGCAGCTCGTGCTGTTCGGCGAGCAGCTCGCGGGCGAGAAGTTCTTCCAGTATCTCGAGGATTGTCGCGCGCAGGGTGCGGCGCGGCTGCAGTCGCTCGAGGTGTTTCATATGTGCCTGCTGCTCGGGTTCCAGGGGAAGTATCTGCTCGAGGGGCCGGAGAAGCTGGCTTATCTCACCGCGCGGCTGGGCGACGAGATCGCGCATATGAAGGGCAAGCGGGCCGCGTTTGCGCCGCATTGGCCGCTGCCCGATCAGATCGCGCATCGACTCAAGCGTGAAGTGCCGGTTTGGGCGATCGGGGCGGTTTTTGCGCTGGTTGCGCTGCTTGGGTATCTCGGGCTGAATACGTATCTGAAGGACAAGACGCTGCAAGCGTTGGCGCCTTATTCCCAAGTCATCAAGGTCGGGCCGGAGTCGGCTAATTTGACGATTTCGTTGCCTTGAGGGGTGGGCGTCGTTCGGACGTTGACGCTGCATGAAAAAGGACCGCTTGGCGGTCCTTTTTTACTGTGGCGCACGGCACATGCCTCGTCAGAGCAGAATGAACTCGTCGTTGTCGACGTAGTACACGAATGCGTCGAATAATTGCGCGACGCTCGGTTCGTCGACTTGGTCGTGTGCGTTGATCACGATGTCCTCGATCGTCGCGCTGTTCAGTGTGACGCGCCAGCCGGGGTGCGGTGCGGTGGCGGGTGGCGTGTCGACTTCGGCTTGATGGCCGTCTTCGATGAATGCGCCCTCGGTATCGAGCGCCCATGGCATCGACGGCAGGCAGAGCCATCCGGAGAAGTCGCCGGGATGTTCGAGGATTTGTTTCAGCGACGCGGTGGTCGTGATGGTGTTCGACATGGGTATTGCGGTGGTAACTGGGCTGAAGTCAATGCGCCGGAGCCGCGATGAGGCAATTGCACGAGCGTGCGTTGCGCCGCGGCCCTCGTATCGGCGAGCCGTGATTATGCCAATTCCCGGTCCGTGAGACTGGCCGACGCCTGATTGGCCGCCCGTCGACCCCAAGGCAAGTCAGTCGAAACGCGGCCGGCCTGAAGTGGCCGGGAACATGACGGTTGGTGCCAGGTGTGTGCGCAAACCTGTCCGGACTTGTGTGGGCGAGGCGGTTGTCCACGCGGGCGTTGCCCTGGGCCGACGAAACTACCTGTTCGCCGGCGCGGATTCCCGCGGTGAACGTGCGGCCGCGATTTACAGCCTGATCGGCACGGCCAAGCTCAATGGTATCGATCCCGAGACGTACCTGCGTATGTCCTGGCGCGCATCGCGGATCACCCGGTCAACCGAATCGACGAACTGCTGCCCTGGGCGGCGGGGAGTGTCAGAATTTCCGTGTTCAAGGCGGGTTGAGATTCATACGGATGGTCGAACGAATCGATCCTCGTAGAGGATAGCGAACTGGTTCATCGCCGTCTTCCAATCATGAGCCGCACGCCCCCAATCGGCAGTGATGTTGCGCAGTGCCAGCCAGATGAGCTTGGTGGCAGCCTCGTCGGTCGGGAAGTGTCCTCGGGTCTTGATGATCTTGCGCAGCTGCGAGTTGATGTTCTCGATGGCGTTCGTAGTGTAGATAACCTTGCGAACCGCCGGCGGAAACGCGAAGAATGGAATCACACGATCCCAGGCGTTGCGCCACGCCGCGCTGACCGTCGGGAATCTCTGGCCCCATGGCCCGTTGGCAAAGGCATCGAGTTCTGCCTGAGCCGCTTCGGCGCTCGGCGCGGTGTAGATCGGGCGAATCACGGCGGCTAATCCTCGACGGTCTTTCCAACTGGCGTAATCGAGACTGTTGCGGATCAGGTGAACGATGCAGGTTTGCAGCGTGGTCGCCGGAAATACGGCGGCCAGCGCCTCGGGCATGCCTTTGAGGCCATCGGTCACGGCGATCAGGATGTCGTGGACGCCACGCGTTTTGAGGTCGTTGAACACCTTCATCCAGAACTTGGCGCCTTCGGTGCCTTCGATCCACAAACCCAGAATATCGCGCGTGCCGTCGGGCAGAACGCCCAGTGCAAGGTAGATCGCCTTGTTGCGGACCACGGCGTCTTCGCGAATCTTGACCCGCAGCGCATCGAAGAACACCACCGGATACATCGGTTCGAGCGGCCGTGCTTGCCAGGCGGTCACTTCGGCCATGACCTCGTCGGTGACCGAGCTGATGAAATCGGGCGAAACCTCGGTGCCGTATTGCTCCTGCAATAATCCCTGGATCTCGCGCACGGTCATGCCCCGGGCGTACATGGCGACGATCTTGTCGTCGAAGCCCGTGAAGCGTCTATCATGTTTGGGAATCAGCAGCGGTTCAAAGCTGCCGTCGCGGTCGCGAGGCACCTCGATACGGATCGGGCCGTCCTCGGTCAGGACTGTCTTGGCGCCCGTGCCATTGCGCTGGTTGGTCACGGCGCTCGGCTTGGCAGCGCCTGGCGGGTAGCCGAGATGGTGACTCATCTCGCCGCCCAGCGCCCGCTCGATCAGCGCCTTCTTGAGGGCCAGCGTCGCGGCATTGATCGCGTCTGCGGTCATCGGGCCGTTGCCGAATTGCTCAAGTAACTCGGCGGGAATGGCCGGCAGGTCTACCGGCTTGGCTTTCGGTTTGCGAGGCATACATCCTCCTTCGGAGCATCATATGCCTTGAACACGAAATTACTGACAGGCCCATTGGCTAACTCTCTACCCGCGAGAATGCCCCCGTCGGCATTGATAAAGCCTTTAAGCACGGGAGGCGTACCCCTTACTATTTTAATTTCGAAGCCACTCTTACGACGCAATCAGATACGTTCGCGTCGCAAGCCCAAACAGCCCATTCAGTACTATCAAATCCATCGAGTACCATCTCATATCCGCGAAAGTCCCTCCTTTCCACCCGCTCGCGGGAAACCGGATTTTGAAGCATGGTCGCAACTATTTGGCAATCGATCGTCTGATCCAACGCGCGAGCAAAGTCGTTCAACTCAGCCCAAGTCATGGCGACACCATTTTCCGAAGAGCGTACCTCTTCTTCAAAAGAGACCATGGTTTGGCCGCCGGGGGCACAACCGATACCGTAAAAATCAAGCACATACCAAGTCCATTCGCTACCTGGAACAACTGATAGCAGTTCTTCGAGCGAGATCTTGGAGCCGTCTGACCGACTCATCGGAAACGAGCGCATTTGCATCATGGCATCTCCATAGGGACCGCGGGCCCGTGCTGTCGTGTTCCTCCCGTCGGATTGGGAAGCCAATTGTGCTGATGTGGGCACGGGTGGTTTTGGGGGCGGCCGTGATCAGTGAAATCTATGTCGCGCGTGGGAACAAGATTCCCGTTTGCATCGTGACCCCATTCTCGTGCCTGGTTGTACGCACCTCGACGTCCGTCTCTCCTACCCAATTGCGTGTGAGGCGCGTCTACGTCCGGCACGGGATTGCCGTGATTGTCGCGAGGTAGCGACCTATCAGTCCAGAACGTACCAGGACAAGGACACTTACATGTCAGTCCAAGCGGGTCAACCCACTGTATCGGATTGGGCCCGTATTGATAAACATTGACGCCACCAGCGAGCCCAATCGGATCCTTCGACACGAACCGCCCACTGTTCGGATCGTAGTACCGATACCGGTTATAGTGCAGCCCCGTTTCATCATCAAATTGCTGCCCCTGGAACCGCAACAGATTCCGCGGCACGATCCCCGCCGCCTTCGACGCCCGCGCGATCACCTCCCGCGCTTCCCCCCAAGCCTTATACGACGCCTCCCACACCACATCGCCTTCATCATCCGTCAGCAATTGCGGCGTGCCGATCTGGTCGCAGTGGTAATAGAACGCGTGCGCCTCACCCACCCGTTCCGGCAACCGTTGCAACGGATCGTCTTCCGGTACATAGCGATCGGTCTCACGGCGTGACGGCGTCTCGAACCCGTCTACCGATGCACTTACGTATTGCACCATCGGCACGAACGAACCCGCTTCGTAAAGGTAATGCGTGCTGCCCTGCTCCCCGCTCTCATACGCCAGCGTGTCGCCATCCCACCCGAACACCGTGCGCTCGCCGTTCACCTCTTTCGCAATCCGACGGCCCAGCGCATCGTAGTAGTACCGCGACTCGCTCCTGCGAGCGACCTCGTCAACCGTCGCTGCAGTCATCCGATTGAACGCGTTCCACTCGTAACGCTGCTCACCCGCTGGCGATCTGCGATGAACGAGATTGCCGCGCGCGTCGTACGCGAAATGCTCCCCCGCGTATTGCTTCAACAAGTTGCCCAACACCTTGGGCACTTCCGCGGGGAACGTGCTCTCCGTAGCACGTACCGGACTCGGCCGGCTCTCCGTGCGAGGCGCTTCAACACGTGCCGGGTCGATGATATTGCTCGCCGGATCGAACGCGAACCGCTCCTTGCCCGCCGGACCAATCGACTCCAGCAACCGTCCGACCGGATCGTAACGATAGTCCGTCAACCCTCTGCGATTGTCTTCAATCTGCACGAGCTGGCCGGCCGCGTCGTAGCGATACCGGCGCTCTGCCAGCGGCGCAGGTGCATTCGCACGCTGTACCGTGCGCTGCGCCAACCTGCCTGCGCGATCGTATGCAGTGTGTTGATCGATCTTGCTCGGCAGGGTACGCAATGTTTCCCGATGCAGATCATCGCGCTCGATCTGAACGAGTTCCTTGCCGTCCAGCATCAGCCCGTGGACGTGTCCCGAGCCATACGTGAGCCAATCGACGGCATGGCCGTCCGGCCTGACCGTTCTGATTCGGTTACCGATTTCGTCGTACTGGTGATGCCACACGAAGCTCCGGCTCGCGCCGAACAGGTCGTAAGCGTGATGCTCGCGCACCAGATTGCCGACGGGGTCAAAGAACCGTTGAACGCGGCTATATCGATTGCTGGCCTCGATCAATCGTCCCAACGGATCGTAGGCGAAACGCTCCGCCTCTTCGCCGACCGAACGGCCATCAAGCCGTCCACCGCGATCGTGGGACATCGTCATGACTTGTCCCGCCTCGTCGACCGACTCGAGACGGCTGCTCGCCTCGTCATACGAATAGCGCGTGGCCTTCCCGTCGAAATCGATCTCCTCGATCAATCGGCCTGTTGCGTCATAGCGGAACGTGTAATTCGCGTGATTCTGGTCGGTCAGCCCGACGATCCGCCCGAGCCGGTCATAGCGATACGACAGCGATTGTCCCAATGCATCGGTGCGGATATTGATACGCCCGCTCGCGTCGTATCCGTAACGCGTGTTGCGGTTCAGCGGATCGATATGCGTCAGCAGACGCCCTTCCGCGTCGTAGCTCAACTGCTCGCGCCCCGCCGGCGACACGACTTCGATCAACTGGCCATTCGCGCCATAACGGTATGCCGTTACCCCACCCTCGGCATCTTTCGCTTCCGAGAGGCGACCCTGAGCGTCATACGCCCACTGCGATGTCTTGCCCGAGCAGTCGGTATAGCTGATCAACTGGCCGACGTCGTCATACTTCAGCGCTTTTACGCCCCCCTTGGCATCCTTGATCCGGGTAAGCAGCCCTCGCTCGTCGTACGCATACTCGGTCTTGTGGCCGAGCGGATCGACCTCCGCAACCATGTTCCCCGCATCGTCATATTCACGCAGCCACGGGTGCCCAAGCGGATCGGTCACGCGGACGAGTTGGTCCTTCTGGTCATACGCCATCTCGACCACGCTGCCGTCGGTACGTTGATGGCGGACGAAGTTGCCGCGCGCATCGTATTCCATGCGCTCAACGGTACCGTCGCGATGGATGTACTGAACGAGTTTGTCGTTCGCATCCCGGTACATCCACTCTTCGCTACCGTCCGGATGAATCACACGGAACGAATAACCCTTGCTGTCGTAGTAGTGGTGCGTGACATTGCCAAGCGCATCGGTCACGCTGACCATCCGGAAGTCCGGATGCCACGCGAGGCGAACCTCATCGCTGCCGTCATCGGCGTATTCGCGGAAGCATTTTGCCTTCGGCCCGTCACCGTTCCACTCGAGGTTCACACCTCGACCGGTGCGATCGGTATATCGCGTCACGAGGTGATGTCGATAACGGTATTCGCGGCGATTACCGTAGCGATCCGTCGCCCCGATCAAGTCGTTCTCGTCGTCGTACTCATAGTTCGCAAGCGTGCCGACGTATTCGCCTTGTGCGTCATGATGAGTGACGCCAACGATCCGCCCTCGCATGTCATGTCGGAACGCAACCTGAACGTGCGGTGCAATCAGGCGATGCAACCGCCCTTCCGCATCGTAGTCGAGCGTCACCTGATTGCCGGCGCGGTCCTTGACGAATGCGAGACGGAACACGTTACCGTGCCGCTCGTACGCTTCGAGCAACACATGCCCGCGCGTCACGGTCAGCCACTGCTCGTCCAGCCGCAACAACGTTTGCCCCTCGGAAAGATCATCATGCGCACTTCCGACGCGGAGCAGCGGGTATTCGATACTTCGTCCGGCGGCGTCGTGATAGACGAGCTTTTCTGAGGCAATATCGAAACGAGTCGTATACGGCGTAATCCAGCGTGCGCCCAGTTCGCCATGCTCGTCGTTCGCGTCGAAGAACGATCGATAGGTACGCGCCCAGACAATGGGCAACGGCCCGTCGATCGTGAAATCTTCGTGATTGATCTGCTCGTCGCCGAGCGCGAATCCGATTGAATTCAGGGTGGCGGCAGGTGGCGTCTTCACCGGGGTATGTGTCAGGCAGCAATTCGGCCCCGGATGATGCGCTTCAGTGGTTTTTTGAACCTCGTCAATTCGATGCTGCGCACGCGTCTCATTGACCTTCGCCGTCGTGTGTTCCTGAATCCCCGTCGTCTGCGGCTTCGGATTGCGCTTGTGCCAGCTCCGCATGCCGTCTTCACCGATCGTGATGATCCACCCGATCTTGCCCGCATCGTTCCCATCGAGCTCGCGAATGCACTTCTGAACCGTCGGAATCCGCTTGTAGATATCGTCAGCGAAGAGCTGCAGCTTCTTCGTCGAATTCGGGTCGATCAAATCGGCGGCCGAGGTCACCGTGTTGATAGCGATCTTCCCCTCGACCTTGCGGATATCCGAGAGGAATCCCCCGATATTGTCGAGAACCTTCCTGCCGTCATACGCAACGATAGCCGCCCCGACACCCTTCAGATGCGACCCGGCCGACTTCACGTTGTGCCCGACTTCGTACTTTTTCCCCGCCGCGTGGGCGAACACGTCGGCAATAGCCTTCATCAGATCGCCGATGAATTTGGCGCAGTGGTCGAGCAGTTCCTTCAGCCCATCACGTATCACCTTCAGGAATTTCTCGATCTCGCCCGCGTAACGCTCCTGCACGTTCGCCACCATCGCCGAGATGATCGAATCGCGCAGCGCCAGCATGGCAGCCTCCCCCGCTGCCTTGCCGCTCTCGACGACCTTCTGTCGAATCAGCTTCAGCACCGGCCGCGCGCCGAGCCGAAGCTCGGCGGTGGCCGGCGGCAGCGGCACGACCCCGATCAGGTCGAGACCGAGGTTGACCCAGTCGAACATGTCGATCGGTTTGTCGCCATGCTCGATCATCGCCTTGATATCGAGCACCGCATCGACTGCCGCAAAGATATTGGCCAGGACCGGCACGTTCTCCGCGACCGTCTTCAGCCGGCCGACGTTGACGACGCCGCCGCTGACCTTGATCAGCCACTTGTCGAATGAATCGATGCCGGCTTGTACGTCGGCCTCCGTGATCTTCATGATCGGAGACACGAACACGTCGGTAGGTTTGGGTTGAAGGACGCCCGCAGTGGTCATGATTTTTCTGTTCTCGAATAGGTGAAAGGGGCGATGCTCAGCTCATTTTCAGCACGGCTGCGGCGCTACGCGCCGTCTGCGCGAGACCGCTGACCTGCTGAGCGGCGGCACTCAACTGGCCCGCTTGCGACAGCGCCGCCTGCGCTCCCGCCGGCAGCATATTGGCCGCAGCCTGCTGTGCGATACCGAGGCCCTGGCCTGCCACCGCCTTCGCCAACGCGGCTCCGCCCTGCGACGCCGAGCTCGCCAATCCCGCGACCGTTTTCGCCGCACCCAGTGCATTCGACGCACCCGCCGGCAACATGCCGCCTACCGCCTGCTGCGCCATGCCCACGCCTTGACCAACGGCGGCCTTCGCCAGCGCCGCGCCACCCTGCGTCGCCGCACCGGCCAGGCCCGTCAGCGCGCCGGCGGCACCGCCTGCTGCCGACAAAAACGAACCGAGCTGCGCCTGCGCGGTTTCCGCGGCGCCTGCCGCCGGCGCCGGATTGGCCGGCCACGGCGCCACATCGAACCGGCTCGACTGCTGATCCTGCGAGCGGGGATCCTCCCCGAACTTCACCTGCACCGCCCCCGGTGGCAGGCCGCTCACGATCATGTGCCCGTTGTTATCGAGCGCTCCTTTCTTCAACAGCCCGCCATTCGCATCGAACACCGAGAACAAACCGCCCTTCACCGGTTGGCCGTTCCCGTACGTATGCAACAACTCCAACTGCCCCGGCTGATCGGGCCGCGGGCTCGGCAACGGATACCCCATGCTCGCCGGCCCCGCGAACGTATGCGACGCCCCCTTCACATCCACCGCACCCGGCGTATGAATCTCGATGTTCCCGCCTTGAATGCGGATATACCCGCCGCCGCTCGTCAGCAGGATCCCCTGATCAGCCGCGATCTCGATCCGGTCCGTCGCCGACACCACCTTCACCGCCTTCTGCGCGGTCACCTCGATGTTGTCCGACTGCGCCTGGATCTCCACCTTGCCCTTGCCCGCGAACAGCTTCATCCCCGCGTTCTGTACGAACAGGCTCAGCTTCTGCCCGATGCTCCCGATCAGCGACTTGCCCGCCGCGACGTGCACACTCTGCCCGCTCGCCACGTTCACGTGATCGTTCGCGACCACATGTACCGACTGCTGCGTCGACATCCCGATCCCCGACGGGCTGCCGAACAGCATCACCGGCTCCTTGAACGCGTTCGCGTTACCGGTGCCGCCGCCTGCCGTACGCCCGCCCGACGCGCTACCCGATGCGCTGTCCTGCGTCGCATCCGTGAACGCGCGCATCGTGTCCTGCGCGTCCTTCAGGCTTTCCGCCTGATGCTGCTCGCTCACGCCCGACATCGCCTCGACGAGGCTCTCGCCCGTCACGAGCTGCTGCTGCGCTTCCTTCACGTCGAGCGGCTGGCTGTTCGCCGCCTTCGGGTGCGTCGTCACGTACAGGCCCTGGCTCGCCCGCACCGCGCCATACGCATCCGAGCGCAGGTCGAACCCGCTGCCGAGGTACGACCCGCGCGAATTGCCGTTCTGGTCGATGATGTAGCCCAGATGCAGCAGGCTGTTCGCGCTGCTGCTCATCAGCTGCACGCGGTTCTGCCCGGTCGCGTCGTCCATCACGAGCTGGTTGTAGCCGCCGCCCGAATACTCCTTCGACCGATACCCGGACAGGATCCCGTCGGTATGCCATTGCGGCTGGTTCGCACCGTTGTACACGCGCCCGACCGCGAGCGGCCGGTCGCAGTCGCCGCCCACATAATCGATCAGCACTTCCTCGCCGATGCGCGGCACATGCACGCCGCCGTAGCCGCCGCCCGTATCCGACTGCACGACGCGCACCCAGCACGACGCGTTCTCGTTACCCGGATTCAGGCGGTCCCACACGAACTGCACGCGGATCCGGTTCAACTCGTCGGTATAGACCTCCTCGCCCTGCGGCCCGACGACGATCGCCGTCTCGAGATGCATCTCCGGCTTGTGATGTTCGAACGGGCTGCGATACGGCACGCTCACGCGCTGCGCTTCGACTTCGACGAGATAGAACCCGGCCGATCCGTCGTCGTGCTGCACGCGAAACGCGGGATCGGTACCGTAGTTGTCCTGTGCCTGCGTCAACGCTTCGCGCAGGCTGTACGGAAAGTCCGCGCTGTCGCTTGCGACGGGCAGATTGTTCTCGATCCACCACGCCACCTCGATCGCGGCGAATTCGCGCTGATCCGCGGGATCACGATCGTGCTCGGGATGGTCGGCCAGCGTGAAGCGCCGGCCGGCATCGATCGCGCGCACCCCGCCCGCGGCATGGAAACGCTTCGCCCGCGACTCCCACTCCTCCATCTTGATCTTCGTCAGATGGTCGCCGCGCGTCTGGTCGAGATAGGTGTAGGCGCCCGTGTACTCGTAAACTTCGAGTTGATCCGGCAACTCGCCCTGGCCGCCCATCGTCGGCAGCGACGTGCCTTTCGGGTTCGACGGCTGCGAAGGATTCTTGTAGTCGAACGTGCGCGTCGTACGCGTCACGCTCTGCAGCGTGCGCGTACCCGACCATTGCGTGAACGCGTCGGGTTCGCTGGCCGCGTCGCCGCGATAAAAGCGCACGGTTTCCGGCGACAGCGGGGCGAACGCCTGCAGGTTGTCGGTGATCACGAGCGTATGCGACTTGCCGTTGTCGGCCTGCTGCCATGCGCTGTAGAGCCCTTCGCTCTCCATCAGCCGATGCACGAAATGCCAGTCGGTATCGTGCTGTCGCGTGTACGAGCGGTTCGGCAAGGGCTTCGACAGCGCGAAGCGGAAATGCCCCTGCGCCTGCGGGTGCTGGTTCAGCACGTCGCTGATGATCTGGTCGACGGTCGTGTCGTTCCAGAGACGCTGATCGCGACGAAACTTCAGGAAGTGGGTGAAATCGGCGAACGCGAGCTGATAGGTCGTGAGCCCACCGTCGTCACCGAGCCGGCGCGCGGTATGCACATAGCCATTGATCGGCCGGTAACCAAGATCGCCTTGCTGGATCCACAACGTGACGGGCTGGGCGATCAGCTTTTTAAGTTCCACATCGCTGTCGGTCGACAGCACGTCGAGCGTGAACTCGTATGCGCGCCCAATACGTGAGCGACCGACTGCCCGCTGAACGGTCAGGACGTTGGCCCCCAATGGCGTATCGAGCTTCAGCAACCGGTCCTGCTGAAGCAATCCGCCGCGCAACGCGGCGATTGTGTTCTGCATGTTCATGAACGGCCTTTTTTCTTTTGACACGCCCTCGGATGGCGCGAGCATTCGATTTTGCTCGCGCGATTTTACAGACAAAACTTCGCAAACTCTCGAATCTGACCTGATTTAAACGAGCAGAATCCGACCCGCCCGCGTGCCACGCTGGCGGACGGCAACCACGCCCGCCGTGCCGCACATCGATGAAATCGCTTTCAATCAGGGCCAATTCGACTTCCGGCGCGGCCCGGTTGCGAGTAGTGTCTACGTGCCCGTCTTGCGGCCCGCCGCGCCCCACCCGGCGCCGGCGCTCACCCACACCACGCTGACCACTGGAGATCTGCGATGAAACGTTCGAAGTTCCTGCTGTCGGGCCTGCTGCTTGCGTCGGCCCTCGGTTTCACGGCCGTTGCCGCGCACGCGGACGACCTGCTCGATTCAGTGAAGAAAGCCGGCGTGCTGCGCGTCGGCCTCGAAGGCACGTATCCGCCGTTCAACTCGCGCGGCACGTCTGGGCAACTCGAAGGCTTCGACGTCGACGTCGCGAACGCGGTCGCCGGCAAGCTCGGCGTGAAGACGCAGTTCGTCCCGACCGAATGGAGCGGCATCATCGCGGGCCTGCAGGCCGGCAAGTTCGACGTGATCGTCAATCAGGTCACGATCACGCCGCAGCGCAAGGAAGCGCTCGACTTCAGCCAGCCGTACACGTACTCGGCAGCGCAGCTGATCCAGCGCAAGGACGACACGCGCAACTTCAAGTCGCTCGACGACTTCAAGGGCAAGAAGCTCGGCGTGACGCTCGGCACCAACTATGACCAGATGGCGCGCACCGTGCCCGGCATCGAGGTGCAGACGTATCCGGGCGCGCCGGAGAAGCTGCGCGACCTCGCCGCGGGCCGGATCGAGGCGACGCTCGACGACCGCCTGATGCTGCCGTACATGATCAAGACGTCGAACCTGCCGCTGCGCGCGGGCGCGGTGCTGAACGGCGGCAAGCAGGAAATGGCGATCCCGTTCCGCAAGGGCAACCCGAAGTTCGAGAAAGCGATCAACGACGCGCTCGACTCGCTGCACAAGGACGGCACGTTGAAGAAGATCTCGATGCACTGGTTCGGCAGCGACGTGACCGTCCCGGTCGCGCAGTAAGCGGCCCGGCGCTTCAACGCGTCACGCCCTTCGTCTCGACGAAGGCGTGACGCCTCCCCTCAAGCCGCTTCGTCGAAGCGCGCCAGCAGCATCTGGCCGATTGGTGTCAGCGCCGGGCGCGCGGCCACGGCATTCATTCGCACCTGCGTATCGTCGACCAGCCGCTTCTCGACCAGCACGGCGAAGGCCGGATTCGACGGATCGACGCTGTCCGGCGCACGCGCGACGCGCAACAGCATCGAGAATTCATGCGGACTCAGCATGGTCCCTGTCTCCTGATCGTCCGCGGCCCGGTTCGAACCGTCGTCGATCGTATTTTCGAATGAAATGGCGCGATGCATGACCGCTGCGCCGCCGGGAGCGAGATCCCGGTCGGCCCCCACCTGCGACGCGGGCACGTCGTCGCGAGCGGGTTGCGCACGTTCCCGGTCCGGCAGTGCCGCCACGACGGGAACGTGCAACGTTATGGGCCCCCCATGACGCGACCGTGACAGGAAAACGGGGCGCAAATCGGTGCACGTCACGCGCCGTTTCGGTTCGAGGCCGCCACGATTGACGAAGACGGGCCGCATCCCCTGTCAGGCCGTCAGTTGCCCGCTCGCCGGGCGTTTCGCACCCCGTCATCGCGGATCGACCGAATACGGGAAACTCCCCTGCTTCGATCCGCTCGCATGGCGCATGCAGCGCACGACCACGTTCACCGCGCGCCCGAGTGTCATCCCGATGAGCACGCCCCATACCGCGAACGACAGCATCACGAAGCCGCCCGTCGCCGCCCACGGCGCATGCACGGCGACCGCGTAATGGATGCCGGTTTCGGCGACGAACGTCAGCATCAGCGTGGCGAGCAGGCTCGCATCGCCGGGCAGGCGCACGCGCAGACCCGACGAGGCCGGACGGAACGCGAGCCGCCACCGGCTTGCGTGCAGCCAGCCCAGCGCCGCGCCGCCCAGGACGGCCGCCAGCGCGACTGCGTTCGCGTCGATGCCCGCATGCGGAAAGCGCCCGTTCAGGCTGACGATGCCGAGCATCCCGAACGCGACCGGCGAGATCAGCGGTCGGACAGCCGGCACCTCGCGCGGGAAACAGCGCTTGATGCCGATATAGAGCAGCACGCAGAACATCACGTACACGTAAGGCTTCAGGTGGAGGAGCGCGGACATGGTCGGAGTCGCCTGATCGGAGTGGACACGGCAATACCGTACTGCCCGATCCCGACAGACGGCGGGGCTTGCGACGGGCGGCCGAAATTCGCGGACGAGTGGCGCGTCGCGGCGATGATCGTTCGGCTGATCGAGAAGACCGATGTGCCCGAGAATCCGGCGGCCGGTGACTTCCGAACCGAAAGGCCGGCGCTTCATGCTCGACACGACACCGGCCGCGCCTGGTGTCCTTCCGCAGCCCCTTCCACTACACTCGTGACGGAAACCGGCCAACCGTCGGCAGCCGACGCGCTTCGTCGCGGCCGCGCACCGTTCGTCGCAATGCGTGCGCAGTCAGCCCGCCCGGCAGTAAGGTCAAGACCATCAGCGCATCGCGCGCCCTCCTCACCCGACACCATGCGAGCCACGTCCGACCCTTCGCCGATTTCGCCGCCCCCCGCCAGCGCGGCACCGCGATTGTTGCGCGATCCGGCCGCACTGCTCGCGTTCGCGTGCTTCAACTCGGTAGTCGGCCTGGGTTTCTGGGCACTCCATTTCCAGGAACCGCTGTTGCCCGACCTCGTCGTCGCCAACGCGATCGGTTTCTCCGCGCTGCTGCTCAGTCACGCCGCCGACTGGCTCCTGCCGCGCAAGCCGGGGCTCGCGCTCAAGGCTATCGTGATCGCACCGGCCAGCGTGCTCATCGGTTTCGAGATCACGGCAGCGATCATCAGCGGAAACGTGCCGCACGTGTTCGGGCGCGCCCGCATCGGCACGTGGGACAACTACGGGCCGTCGTTTCTCATCTCGGCGATCCTGTTCGTGTGCGTGTCGCTGTTCCTGCAGTCGATGCGCATGCGCGCGACGCTCGAGACCGAGCGCCGCGAAGCCGCCGAGGCACGCCAGGCCGAGACGGCCGCGCGCCTGGCGCTGCTGCAGGCGCAGATCGAGCCGCACTTCCTGTTCAATACGCTCGCGAACGTGCAGAGCCTGATCGAGCGCGATCCGGCGCGCGCGTCGACGATGCTCGACAGCCTGAACCGCTACTTGCGTGCGAGCCTGCGACGCACGCGCGATGCGACGTCGACGCTCGGCGAGGAGCTCGAGCTCGTCGACGCGTTGCTGAAGATCGCGTCGATCCGGCTCGGCGAGCGGCTTTCCTATGCGATCGACGTGCCCGCGGATCTGCATGCGCTGCCGTTCTCGCCGCTGCTGCTGCAACCGCTCGTCGAGAATGCGCTGCTGCACGGGATCGAGCCGTCGATCGACGGCGGTGTGATCGTGATTCGCGGCAGGATGCGTGGCGACAGCCTGGAACTGAACGTGATCGATACGGGCGTCGGCCTCGGCAAAGGCGACTCGCGCCTGCACGGCGGCGTCGGGCTCGCCAACGTCGCAGCGCGCATCCGGACGCTGCACGGCGAGCGCGGCCGTGTCTGCGTCGAGACGAACGCCGCCGCCGCGCGTGGCGTCGCCGCTACCCTGCTGATTCCGATCGACTGACATGCCGACCGCTCTCATCGCCGACGACGAACCGAACCTGTCCACCTCCCTCGCGCAGCGGCTGGATCAGCTCTGGCCGGAACTGGATATCGTCGCGATGCCGCGCAACGGCATCGAAACGCTGGCTGCGCTGAACGCGTCGCCGCGCCCGGACATCGCGTTTCTCGACATCCGGATGCCCGGCATCGACGGGCTGAAGCTCGCGGCGCTGGCACCCGACGTGCACGTCGTGTTCGTCACGGCCTACGACGAATACGCGGTCGACGCGTTCGATCGTGCGGCGGTCGACTACCTGCTGAAACCGGTGACCGACGAGCGGCTGCTGCGCTGTATCGCGAAGCTGCAGCGCGGCGGGCCGGCGCTTGCGCAGGCCGATGCGCTCACGCAGGCGGCGCAAGCGCGGGACACGGCGCCGATCCGCTGGTTGACGGTAGGCGTCAAGGATGCGACACGGCTCGTCTCGGTCGACGACGTGCTGTACTTCCAGGCGTCGGAGAAATACACGGAAGTCGTCACGGCAGGCGAACGGCTCGTGATTCGCACGCCGCTGAAGGAACTGATGCAGCGGCTCGATCCGGCGCGGTTCGCGCAGGTGCATCGCGGCGTGATCGTTGCGTACGCAGCGATCGATCGTGTCGAGCGCGATCTGTTGGGACGGTTGCGGATCCGCGTGCATGGGCAGCGGGAGATGCTGCCGGTCAGTCGGGCGTATGCGGGGTTGTTCAGGCAGATGTGATGGTATCTGCCTCCATGCGCTGAACCAGGATGACACTGCAGCCATGCCGTTCGCTGGCGCGCGGTTCAATTGCAGGCGTCGAGCCCGAGCACACCTGTTTGCAGCATCACGCGTCCCTTGTCCTTGATGAACGACAGACTGTATGCGCGAATGCGCTGCCCGGCCTCGCACCGGGCACGGCTTGTATCGATCGAGTAATTGAATTCGGAAACGCACTGCCCGACAGGGAACGTTGACGACGTAAGCACGGCATCAGGACTGTGATCGCGTCCGGGATAGTACACATAGGCCGCGTCATGCGCATTCTTGAACGTCCCGAACACGTCCGGATGCTGCGCAAGGAATGTGGCAACGGCGCGCGCCCGTGCCGGACCGCTCGTCGTGGCCGCAAGCGACCGCGACAGTTCCGTGATGTTGGTACCCAGCGAAAACTTCGGCGCTGCGTACGCGGCGAAACCGTCCGGCGACGGAAATGTCGCCCAGAAGTCGCGATCCATCTGCCGGACCTCGGCTTGCGTCAGGCAGTCTTGCGCAGACGGTCGGGAAAATGCGGCAGCGCTGCCACCGGCCAGCACTGAAACCAGGACAGTGACGCACCACGTCTTAACGATCTGCATTTTTCTTTTTCTAGGCAAAGGTAATGTGAAACGCGTTATTGAGGTCTTGCGTTGTGCTCTTCTCGAGCTCGATGCTCTTGGCCAAATGGTCCTGCGCAAACCAGAGAACTGGCGGGCACGAAGAACCCCTTCCGTTCTGAGGCCTTCTGCATGCCGAAGTGGATCGTTCAACGCTACGAACGGCGCGCCCGTATTGAGGCGAGTCGGACCGACTGTCATGAAGCCGGCAACATTCGCCCACGAACGTGCCGCTACATTCAATGCCAAAACGATGAACCGAGCTATATGTCGCCACACGGAACCAGCGACAACCCGCGAGCCGGTAAAGTGAACGCAGAAACGACAAAGGGCCGGGAGGCAAAACCTCCCGGCCCTTCGTTCAATGTGGTGCCGGCTGCAGGACTCGAACCCGCCACCTGATGATTACAAATCAACTGCTCTACCAGATGAGCTAAGCCGGCGTAGCGCGAGATTCTACCTCATTTCACGATCTTGAGGCGAGGTCTGCTGCCACCTTTTGAACCGTCGCCATCGCCGTCGGTTTTCGGCGGCTCGTCGGCGCCTTCGGAGGGTTCCTCGTTCGCGCCGCTGTCGGCAACCGGCGTCAACGCAACAGGCGACTCGTCGCGCTGCGCATCATCCGTCTGCGCGGCTTCATCGTCGAACGCACCTGAATCCGCGCCTTCGCCCGCGACCGCATCGACCTGGAACGCCATGCCCTGCCCGTTCTCGCGCGCATAGATCGCGAGCACGTTGGCAACCGGAATCTCGATCTTGTGCGCCTTCCCGGAGAACCGGGCCGTGAACTCGATCCACTCGTTGCCCATCTGCAACTGGCTCGTCGCCTCGAAGCTGATGTTGAGCACGATCTCGCCGTCACGCACGAACTGACGCGGCACGCGCGTCGAGTTGTCGACCCTCACCGCGATATGCGGCGTGTAACCGTTATCGGTGCACCACTCGTACAACGCGCGCAGCAGATAAGGCTTCGTTGAAATCTCTTGCATCACAATCCTCGAACCCGGAGCGGGGGCGCGGCACGCCGCGCCGCCCTCTCCGTCATGCACTCATTGCACCATCAACGACGCATGACCTTTTCGGACGGCGTCAGTGCTTCGATGTAGGCCGGACGGCTGAAGATCCGCTCGGCGTACTTCATCAGCGGCGCTGCGTTCTTCGACAGCTCGATGCCGTAGTGATCCAGACGCCACAGCAGCGGCGCGATCGCGACGTCGAGCATCGAGAATTCCTCGCCGAGCATGTACTTGTTCTTCACGAAGATCGGCGCGAGCTGCGTCAGGCGATCGCGGATCGCGAGGCGTGCCTTCTCGTGGTTCTTCTCCGCTGCCTTGCCCTTCTCGTTCTCGAGCGTGCTGACGTGGACGAACAGCTCCTTCTCGAAGTTGAGCAGGAACAGACGTGCACGTGCGCGCTGCACGGGGTCGGCCGGCATCAGTTGCGGATGCGGGAAGCGCTCGTCGATGTACTCGTTGATGATGTTCGATTCGTACAGGATCAGGTCGCGCTCGACCAGGATCGGCACCTGACCGTACGGGTTCATCACCGAAATGTCTTCCGGCTTGTTGAACAGGTCGACGTCACGGATTTCGAAGTCCATGCCCTTCTCGAACAGCACCAGCCGGCAACGCTGGGAGAACGGGCAAGTTGTGCCGGAATACAGAACCATCATGTTTGCGTTTCCTCAAAAAAGCCGAGGGCCGGCACGCGGCGAGCCCCTTCCGGGGTTCCACCTTGCGCCGGCCCCACGCCGGTCAGGCGTGATTACTTGATATCTTTCCAGTACGCGGCATTGAGCCGCCAGGCCAGGAAAGTCAGGACACCGAGAAAGATCAGCACCCATACGCCGAGGCGTTTGCGGGTCTGCTGAGCCGGCTCGGACATCCAGGTCATGTACGCCACCAGGTCGGCAACCGCAGAATCATAATCCACCGCGGACAGTGTCCCCGGTGTGACCTGCTGGAAGCCGACGAGCGTATGGACCTTCTCGCCCGTCTCCTCGTCCGTCTTGTCTTCGAATTTGGCGGTGCGCTGCCCCTGCAGCTGCCACAGTACATGAGGCATGCCGACGTTCTCGAACACCGCGTTGTTCCAGCCGCTCGGCCGTGTATCGTCGCGGTAGAAGCTCCGCAGATACGTATACAGCCAGTCGCGGCCGCGCGCGCGCTCCTCGACCGACAGGTCGGGCGGCGAGGTGCCGAGCCAGTTCTTCGCGTCTTCGGGCCGCATCGCGACGGACATCGTATTGCCGACCTTGTCGGTCGTGAACAGGAGATTCTTTTCGATCTCCTTCTGGGATATGCCCAGATCCGTCAGACGGTTGTAGCGCATCAGGTTCGCGCTGTGGCAGTTCAGGCAATAGTTTACAAACAATTGCGCGCCGTGCTGAAGCGAAACGAGATTTTCCGTGTTATCGGGCGCCCGGTCGAGCGGAAAATTACCTTCCGCCCGAACCGCCGGCGCCACCAGCAGCGCACACGCGGTCGCCCCGATCAGCGCGAGTGTCGAAAGCAGTTTCTTCATGTCGTTCTCTCCTCGCTCACGTTAATGGGGCTTGAAGCGCACCCGCTCCGGCGGCTGCTTGAACGTGCCAAGCGGCGTCCAGACGGGCATGCCGAGGAAGAACGCGAAGTAGATCAGCGCACAGGCCTGCGCGATCAGCGTCGAAGCCGGCGATGGCGGCCGCGTGCCGAGGAACCCGAGGGTCAGGAACGCCACGACGAAGATCCCGAGGAACACCTTGTGGAACAGCGGCCGGTAGCGGATCGACTTCACCGGGCTGCGGTCGAGCCACGGCAGGAAGAACAGCGAGACCACCGCGGAACCCATCACGACGACGCCCCAGAACTTCGACTCCGTCAGGTACATGAACACGACGATCGCCGCGGCCAGCACCGGCAGGCCGACCTTCCACTTGCCGCGCGCGCGGATCAGCGCGAGCACGCCGAGCAGCGCGATCACGATCATCAGCACGATCTTGAACGGGTCGGTGGTCGCGCGCAGCATCGCGTAGAACGCGGTGAAGTACCAGACCGGCGCGATCTCGGGCGGCGTCTGCAGCGGGTTCGCCGGGACGAAGTTGTTCGCCTCGAGGAAGTAGCCGCCCATCTCCGGCGAGAAGAACACGATCAGCGCGAACACCATCAGGAACCCGCACACGCCGAGGAAATCGTGCACCGAGTAGTACGGGTGGAACGGGATGCCGTCGAGCGGAATACCGTTCTCGTCCTTCTTCGCCTTGATCTCGATGCCGTCCGGGTTGTTCGAGCCCACTTCGTGCAGCGCGACGAGGTGCGCGATCACGAGGCCGACCAGCACGAGCGGAATCGCGATCACGTGGAACGCGAAGAAGCGGTTCAGCGTGACGTCCGACACGACGTAGTCGCCGCGAATCCACAGCGACAGGTCCGGGCCGACGAACGGGATCGCCGAGAACAGGTTCACGATCACCTGCGCGCCCCAGAACGACATCTGGCCCCACGGCAGCAGGTAGCCGAAGAACGCCTCGGCCATCAGGCACAGGAAGATCGCGCAGCCGAAGATCCACACCAGCTCGCGCGGCTTGCGGTACGACCCGTAGAGCAGCCCGCGGAACATGTGCAGGTAGACGACCACGAAGAACATCGACGCGCCCGTGGAGTGCATGTAGCGGATCAGCCAGCCCCACGGCACCTCGCGCATGATGTACTCGACCGACGCGAACGCGAGCGTCGAGTCGGGCTTGTAGTTCATCGTCAGGAAGATGCCGGTGACGATCTGGTTGACCAGCACCAGCAGCGCGAGGGAGCCGAAGAAGTACCAGAAGTTGAAGTTCTTCGGCGCGTAGTACTCGGAAACGTGCTTCTTCCAGGTGGACGTGAGCGGAAAGCGCTGATCGATCCAGCCGGTGAGACCTGTCGTGGAGACTTCCTTGTTGTCAGCCATCACGCTTCTCCTTTCTCGTCCTTGCCGATCACGAGGGTCGTTGCCGACGTGAACATGTAGGGCGGGATGTCGAGATTCTGAGGCGCCGGTTTGTTCTTGAACACACGGCCGGCGAGGTCGTAGGTCGAACCATGGCACGGGCAGAGGAAACCGCCCGGCCAGTCGTCCGGCAGGTTCGGCTGCGGACCCGGCGTGAAGCGTTGGCTTGGCGTGCAGCCGAGGTGCGTACACACGGCCATCACGACGAGAATGTTCTTGCGATCGGCCCGCGCGCGATATTCGTTCGCGCAATACGCGGGCAACGGCATCGTATAAGGCTTTTCGGTGGTCGGATCGGCCACTTCCTTGTCGGCCTTGACCACATCGGCGAGCATCGCGTCGGTGCGGTTCAGGATCCACACCGGCTTGCCGCGCCACGGCACCGTGACCATTTCACCAGGCTTCAGCCCGCTGATGTCGACTTCGACCGGTGCACCGGCCGCTTTCGCTTTCGCGGACGGCGCAAGCGACGCCGCGAAAGGTATGACGGTGGCTACGCCTCCCACGCCACCTGCTACGGATGTCGCAATCAGCCAGGTACGGCGGCCGCTGTCGACGCGTTTCTCTTCCTTGTCTCGCATCACACGCCCCACTTCTGAGTTGGATTTTCCGTCACGACTTTTCATTCCGCCGCTAGTTTGCGCGAATGGAGTCGCCATTTACAAGGCCCGGAGATGAAAATCCCTTCGAAGTGATTGATAGTTAAGGGTTTCCCCCCACTATCGGAGCGATTAAATCATTTCGCTTTTAAGCGTTTGCTACATTGCGAAATTTCGATGCGCTGCCGCAAATCCGGCATTCAGACCGGGTTATGGATATCGATAAAAAGGTGTTCGATATCGAATTCTTCGGACAAGTGGGCGCCAAGTGCCTGGATTCCGTAGCGCTCGGTCGCATGGTGCCCTGCCGCAACGAACGCGACACCGCTCTCGGCCGCCGTATGCGTCACGTATTCGGACACCTCGCCGGTCAGGAACACGTCCGCGCCGGCGTCGATCGCCGCGTCGAAATAGCTTTGCGCGGCGCCCGTGCACCACGCGATGCGGCGCAGCTGCATGTCCGGATCGCCGAGTACGAGCGGCGTGCGGCCAAGCGTGCGCTCGACCTTCGCGACGAAGTGCTCGAGCGTGACGGGCATCGGCAGCGTCGCCATCCAGCCGAGGTCGCCTTCGCCGAACCGCTGCTCGCCGATCAGGCCGAGCCGGTCGCCGAGCTGCGCGTTGTTGCCGAATTCGGGATGCGCGTCGAGCGGCAGGTGGAACGCGAACAGGTTAAGGTCGTTCGCGAGCAGCAGCTTCAGGCGCTGGTACCTGCGGCCCGTGATCTGCGGCGGCTCGTTGCGCCAGAAATAGCCGTGATGGACCAGCACGGCATCTGCCCCCCATTCGAGCGCGGCTTCGAGAAACGCGACCGACGCCGTCACGCCGGTCGCGATCTTGTCGATCTTGCGACGCCCCTCGACCTGGAGGCCATTCGGGCAATAGTCCTTGAAGCGCGCGGTTTCAAGGGTATTGTTCAAGTACAATTCAAGTTCGATCCGATCCATATAAACCTCTAATCCATTCAGATGCTTAGACGCTTCTGGCTGTTCTTCGCGCAGGCGGTTACCGTGCTGCTCGCGCTGATGTTCATCGTCGTGACGCTCAAGCCGCAATGGCTGCAACGGCAAGGACAGCTCGGCAAGCAGCTCGCCACGCCGATCGTCGCGCTGCGCGAAGTCGCGCCGGGCATCGGCGGCGCACCGGCGACCACGTCGTACGCCGAAGCCGCGCAAAAGGCGATGCCGGCCGTCGTCAACGTGTTCTCCAGCAAGGACGGCTCGCTGCCGCCCGACCCGCGCGCGAAAGATCCGCTGTTCCGCTACTTCTTCGGCGACCGCAACGCCCGCAAGCAGCAGGACGAACCGGCCGCCAACCTTGGCTCGGGCGTTATCGTGAGCCCTGAAGGTTACATTCTAACGAACCAGCACGTCGTGGACGGCGCCGACCAGATCGAAGTCGCGCTCGCCGACGGCCGCACGGCCACCGCGAAGGTGATCGGCAGCGATCCCGAAACCGATCTCGCCGTGCTGAAGATCAACATGACGAACCTGCCGACGATCACGCTCGGCCGCTCCGACCAGTCGCGGGTCGGCGACGTCGTGCTCGCGATCGGCAACCCGTTCGGCGTCGGCCAGACGGTCACGATGGGGATCATCAGCGCGCTGGGCCGCAACCACCTCGGCATCAACACGTTCGAGAACTTCATCCAGACCGATGCGCCGATCAACCCCGGCAACTCGGGCGGCGCGCTGGTCGACGTGAACGGCAACCTGCTCGGCATCAACACCGCGATCTACTCGCGTTCGGGCGGCTCGCTCGGCATCGGCTTCGCGATCCCCGTGTCGACCGCGCGCACGGTGCTGGAAAGCATCATCACGACGGGCTCGGTCACGCGCGGCTGGATCGGCGTCGAGCCCCAAGACGTCACGCCGGAGATCGCCGAGTCGTTCGGGCTGACGCAGAAATCGGGCGCGATCGTCGCCGGCGTGCTGCAGGGCGGCCCGGCCGACAAGGCCGGCATCAAGCCGGGCGACATCCTGATCTCGGTCAACGGCGACGAGATCACCGACACCACGAAGCTGCTGAACACCGTCGCGCAAATCAAGCCCGGCACGGCGACCAAGGTGCACGTCGTGCGCAAGGGCAAGGCATTCGACCTGAACGTGGTGATCGGCAAGCGCCCGCCGCCGCCGAAGCAGGCGCTCGACGAGCAGGACAGCGATACCGAGTGACGTCGGGCGAGCGGCGCGCGGCCGCATGCCCGGACACCGTCGGGAAATGACAAAGGGCAGCCGGTTGGCTGCCCTTTTGCTTTGTCTCGAAAGACCAGTGTTGCCGGGCAGATGGCCCCATCCTCCGCTTACCGACCGACTACGCCACCGGGTTTCGCTCAAGCCCGGCACCCGGATGTCCGGCCACCCACGCGCCGCCCGGTGCGCTGCCGTCAACTGGCGGCTTCGCCGTTCTCCGCCTCGCCTTCCTCGGCCGGCTTCTTCGGCACGAAGAACCGCGCCGCCAGCAGCCCGATCTCGAACAGCACGACCAGCGGCAAGGCGAGCATCAGTTGCGAGAACACGTCCGGCGGCGTGACGACCGCCGCGACGACGAACGCGCCGACGATCACGTACGGACGCATCTCCTTCAACTTCTTCAGCGACAGCACGCCCATCCGGACGAGCAGCACGACGACGATCGGCACCTCGAACGTCACCCCGAACGCGATGAACATCCCGAGCACGAAGCTCAGGTAGTTGTCGATGTCGGTGGTCATTTCCGCGCCGAGCGGCGCGTTGTAGTGCGCCATCACGCGGAAGATCGTCGGAAACACGAGGAAGTACGCGAACGCCATCCCGCACAGGAACAGCAGGTAACTGCTGCCGACGAGCGGCGCAACGAGCTTCTTCTCGTGCTGGTACAGGCCGGGCGCGACGAACGCCCAGATCTGGTACAGCACGATCGGCAGCGCGATCACGAGCGCGACGAGCATCGTGACCTTCATCGGCACGAAGAACGAGCCGGTGACGTCGGTGACGATCATCTTGCCGTCCTTCGGCAGGTTCTCCATCAGCGGCCGCGCGAGCAGCCGGAAGATGTCGGGCGCCCAGTAGACGAGCCCGAGGAACACGACGATCACGGCCGCGCCCGCGCGAATGATGCGATCGCGAAGCTCGACGAGATGGGAAATGAAGGTTTCTTCCGGGGCGTCGCCCGGGTTCTGCTGGGGGTCGCTCACACCGGCCCTCGGTAGGATTGACGAGCGAGCATGCGCTCGGCTCAGAAGAAGCGCGTCGGCCGGCGCAGGCTGGCCGGCTGGTGGCGCGCGACACGCGCGGCGCCCGACTGCACGTGCGTACGGCGGGTGGTCGCGCGCTTGTACCAGGCAGGCGCAGCCGCCTGCTTGACGCGCCAGTTGCGGCGCTTCGGCGCGAGCGCGGCCGTACTGCCGCGCCACGACGGCGTGGCAGGCATGCCGGAACCGATCGAACCGGCGTCGCCCGCCGCTTCGTTGAGACCGCCGACCGCGGAATGCCACGTGTCGTTCAGATCCTTCTCGTGCTCACGCAGGTTGTCGTGAATCGTCGTCTCGACATTGCGCGCGGCCGCCTCGAAATCGGTCTTCATCGTGCGCAACGCGTCGAGTTCGATTTCGCGCGAGACCTCGGCCTTCACGTCGTTGATGTACCGCTGCGCACGGCCGAACAGCGCGCCTGCCGTGCGCGCAACGCGCGGCAGGCGCTCGGGGCCGAGCACCACGAGCGCGACGACGCCGATCAGCGCCATCTTCGAAAGACCGAGATCCAGCATCGCGAATGCCTGTCAGCGTACCGGCGTTACGCCTTGTTCGAGTCGGAACGCGTCGTTTCCTTCGCGTTGACGTCGACCGAGCCCGCACGCGGCAGTTGCTGCGCGTCCGCCGGTGCTTCGCCGTCCTTCATGCCGTCCTTGAAACCCTTCACGGCGCTGCCGAGATCGTTGCCGATGTTGCGCAGCTTCTTCGTACCGAAAACCAGCGCGACGATCAGCAGCACGATCAGCCAGTGCCAAATGCTCAATCCACCCATGATGAAACCTCTCCTCAACCACGCCGCGATGCGGCGTAAATCGCCGGCAACGCGCCGGCTTCGACCATCGATGCGGGGAAACGCCCCGCGCCGTCAACCCATCCGCTGCCAGGGGCGCGGGCCGGCCAGGATATGCGCGTGCAGGTGGTAGACCTCCTGCCCGCCGCCCGGGCCCGTGTTGATCACCGTACGGAAACCGGTTTCGCCGCCCATATATGCGACGCCGAGCTGGCCGGCGAGACGCGAGACGAGCAGCATCAGCCGGCCGAGCATCGGTGCATCGGCATCGCTCGCCGCCGACAGCGTCGGCAGATGCTGGCGCGGAATCACGAGCACGTGTGTCTCGGCCGCCGGGCGGATGTCGCGGAACGCGACGAATTCGTCATCCTCGTGCACCTTCGTGCTCGGGATCTCGCCTGCCGCGATCTTGCAGAACAGGCAATTCGGATCGTGACTCATGTTGCTCCTGCAGACGCCCGAGCGCGGCCGGTCAGAACCAGGCCTGCGGATCGAGCGGCTTGTTGTCGTTCAGGTACAGCCAACCCTTGATGATACGGTACAGCGTCCAGATCCATGTGACAAACATCACTGCGAATCCGACCACCACGAACATCAGCGCGAACCCGATCACGTAGGCGATCAGCGCGCGCCAGAACGTGCGGATCTGCCACTCGAAGTGGGCCGCATACGGCGTACCGGCCACATCGTCGCGCTTCACGTAGTTGATGATGATCGCGATGATGCCCGTGACGCCGCCCGTCAGCCAATGAAACGCATAGAGGCCGTAGAGCACGTGAGTCAGCGTGCGCAGCCCGTTCAGGCGCTCGGCGTCCGCGGCCCCCGGCACCGACGGCGGCGGAAACTGGCTTGGCGTATCGGTCATGATGCTACCCCCGTTAGATGACAATTCTTACAGCTTACCGCACTGTGGCCATCCCGCGACAAGGGCCTGTCAACCGCCGTTTTCCTCGCGCTCGCGACGCTTGCGCAGGGCCTTCTCCTCGATACCCGACAGCCCTTCGCGGCGCTCGAGCTCGGCGATCACGTCGGCCGGGCTCAGGTCGAAATGCGACAGCATCACGAGGCAGTGGAACCACAGGTCGGCCACCTCGCCGACGAGCGCGGTCGGCGCGCCGCCCTGGCGCACGTCCTTCGCGGCCAGCACGACTTCCGTCGCCTCTTCGCCGATCTTCTTCAGCACCGCGTCGTCGCCCTTGTGGAACAGGCGCGATACGTACGATTGATCGGGATCGCCGCCCTTGCGGCTATCGATCACGGCCGCGAGGCGCAGCAGCGTGTCTTCGGTCGATTGCGTCATTTGTAGATGTGTTCGGGATCTTTCAGCACCGGTTCGACCGCGACCCAGTCGCCGCTGTCGACGGTGCCTTCGAATTTCTGGAAGAAGCACGAATGCCGGCCGGTGTGGCACGCGATGCCCGACACCTGCTCGACCTTCAGCAGCACGACGTCCTCGTCGCAGTCGAGCCGCACCTCGTGCACGTGCTGCACGTGGCCCGACTCCTCGCCCTTGAACCACAGGCGCTTGCGCGAGCGCGAATAGTAGACCGCGCGCTGCGTCTCGATCGTCTTCGCCAGTGCCTCGCGGTTCATCCACGCGAACATCAGCACGTCGTTCGTCGACGCTTCCTGCGCGATCACCGGCACGAGGCCGTTGTCGTCCCAGCGGACCTTGTCGAGCCACGCGGGCAATGCATTCGATTCCGTATTCATCACAGCCTCACCGGGATGCCCTGGTCGGCCATGAAGCGCTTCGCCTCGCCGACCGTGTGCTCGCCGTAGTGGAAGATACTCGCGGCCAGCACCGCGTCGGCGCGGCCGTCCTTGATGCCGTCGGCCAGGTGCTGCAGCGAGCCGACACCGCCCGATGCGATCACCGGCACCGGCACCGCGTCCGACACGCCGCGCGTGAGCGCGAGGTCGAAGCCCGACTTGGTGCCGTCGCGGTCCATGCTCGTGAGCAGGATCTCGCCCGCGCCGAGGTCGGCCATCTTGCGCGCCCATTCGATCGCGTCGAGGCCCGTATTCTTGCGGCCGCCGTGCGTAAAGACTTCCCAGCGCGGCGTCTCGCCATCGGCCGACACGCGCTTCGCGTCGATCGCGACGACGATGCACTGCGAGCCGTACTTGTCGGCCGCGTCGCGCACGAGCTGCGGGTTCGCGACCGCCGACGAATTCATGCTGACCTTGTCCGCGCCCGCGTTCAGCAGGCGCCGCACGTCCTCGACGGCGCGCACGCCGCCGCCGACGGTCAGCGGAATGAAGACCTGCGACGCGACGGCTTCGATGATCGGCAGGATCAGGTCGCGCTGGTCGGACGTCGCGGTGATGTCGAGGAACGTCAGTTCGTCGGCGCCCTGGTCGTCGTAGCGGCGGGCGATTTCGACGGGATCGCCGGCATCGCGCAGCTCGACGAAGTTGACGCCCTTGACGACACGCCCGGCAGTCACGTCCAGGCAGGGGATGATGCGTTTAGCTAGAGCCATGATGTTGCGCCAAATGCCGCGATGGGACGGCCGGTTGCGGAAAGCCTCGCGCGAGGCTTCCGGTCGGGGCCGCCTGCAGGCAGCCCCGGCGAGCGGGACAACCGCGCTTACGCGTTGTCGAGTTCGCCGTTCAGTTCGTCCGCGCGCTTTTGCGCGGCCGCGAAATCGAGATCGCCGGAGTAGATCGCACGGCCGCAGATCACGCCTTCGACGCCGTGCTCCTCGACTTCGCACAGGTTCTCGATGTCCGTGAGGTTCGACAGGCCGCCGCTGGCGATCACGGGGATGCCGACTGCCTGCGCGAGCTTCACGGTCGCCTCGATGTTGATGCCCTGCAGCATCCCGTCGCGGCCGATGTCCGTGTAGACGATCGATTCGACGCCGTAGTCCTCGAACTTGCGCGCAAGGTCGATCACTTCGTGGCCGGTCAGCTTGCTCCAGCCGTCGGTCGCGACCTTGCCGTCCTTCGCGTCCAGGCCGACGATGATGTTGCCGGAGAACGCGGTGCATGCGTCCTGCAGGAAGCCGGGGTTCTTCACCGCGGCCGTACCGATGATCACGTAGGACAGGCCGGCGTCGAGATACTTCTCGATCGTCTCGAGGCTGCGGATGCCGCCGCCGAGCTGGACGGGAATTTCATCGCCGACCTCGTCGAGGATCGCTTCGATCGCCTCGAGATTCTTCGGCTTGCCGGCGAACGCGCCGTTCAGGTCGACGAGATGGAGCCGCCGGGCGCCGAGATCGACCCACTTGCGGGCCATCGCCGCCGGGTCCTCGGAAAAAATCGTGGCCTGGTCCATATCGCCCTGTTTGAGGCGCACACACTGACCGTCTTTGAGGTCGATGGCCGGAATCAGCAACATAGCAATCGGGTGTCGTCGTGGAAAAAGAAAAGAATCCGGCGCGTACCGGCCAATCCGGTACCGCGCCGTCTCGCTAGTTTAGTACAACTCTTTCGGCGCTTAGGCGCGAGCGCGCCGTGCGACAGGCCGTTCGGCCAGATCGACTGTGGCTCGCGCACCACGTTTCACGGTTTCCAGTGTACGAAGTTGCGATACAGACGCAACCCGACCTCCGCGCTTTTCTCGGGGTGGAATTGGGTCGCGAAGAGGTTGTCCCGCGCGACCGCGGACGTAAACGGCGCGCCATAGGCCGTTTCGCCAACCGTATGCGCCGGGTTGTCCGGCGTGACGTAATAACTGTGCACGAAGTAGAAATACGCGTCGTCGGGCACGCCGTCCCACAGCGGGTGCGGCTGCGACTGGCGCACGCGGTTCCAGCCCATCTGCGGCACCTTGAAGCGCGAGCCGTCGTCCTGCAGGCGGCCGTCGAGCGCGAAACGCACGACCTTGCCGGGCAACAGGCCGAGGCCCTTGGTGTCGCCTTCCGCGCTCCAGTCGAACAGCATCTGCTCGCCGACGCACACGCCGAGCAGCGGCTTGGTGCGCGAGGCCTCGATCACGGCCTCCTGCAGGCCCGATTCGCCGAGGCTGCGCATGCAGTCGGGCATCGCGCCCTGGCCGGGCAGCACGACACGGTCGGCCGCGCGGATCGCGGCCGGCGTGTCGACGATCGCCACCTCGGCGGCCGGCTCGGCCTTCTTGAGCGCCTGCGCGACCGAGCGCAGGTTGCCCATCCCATAATCCACAATCGCAATCGAAGTTTTCATCTCAGTGCAGGCAGTAGCGCCCTCAGTCCATTGACGATGAATTCCACCGCCAGCGCCGACAGCATCAGACCCATCAGCCGCGTGGCGATGTTGATGCCCGTGCGGCCGATCCAGTTCGCGATCGGCTCGGCGAGCCGCATCGCGACGAAACACAGAAAAGCCAGGACCGCGCCGATCGCGACCAGCCCGGCCCGCTCATACCAGTGATGCGAGTTCGCCGCATAGATGATCACCGTGCTGATCGAGCCGGGGCCCGTGAGCAGCGGAATCGCCAGCGGCACGACCGCGATGTTGTCCTTCAGCTCGGCCTCGTGGCGCTCCTCCGGCGTCGATCGCGTGTTGCCGATCTGCGCGTTCAGCATGTTGATCGCCATCAGCAGCATGATGATCCCGCCGCCCACTTCGAGCGACCCGACCGAAATGCCGAAGAAGTCGATGATCTGCTGCCCGAGCAGCGTCGTCACCGTGATCACGCAGAACACCGACACCGACGCGATCCGGATCGTGCGCCGCCGCTCGGCATCCGTCTGCTGCGCCGTCAGGCTCAGGAAGAACGGCACCGCGCCGACCGGGTTGATCAGCGCCAGCAGCGAGATGAACGATTTGAGCAGATCCATCGCAAGCCGGCGCCGCGCGCCGAAGCCGTGAGGTTGTCCTTGACGCGCCGTCCGGTCAGTTCAGGTTCAGAGACTGCCCTTCGTCGACGGGATCTGCCCCGCCGCACGCTCGTCCAGCTCCACCGCCGCGCGCAGCGCACGGCCGAAGGCCTTGAACACCGTTTCGAGCTGATGGTGCGCGTTGATCCCGCGCAGGTTGTCGATGTGCAGCGTGACGCCCGCGTGGTTCACGAAACCGCGGAAGAATTCGATCGACAGGTCGACGTCGAACGTGCCGATCCGCGCCCGCGTGAACGGCACGTGGAATTCGAGGCCCGGCCGGCCGGAGAAGTCGATCACGACGCGCGACAGCGCCTCGTCGAGCGGCACGTACGAATGGCCATAGCGGCGGATGCCCTTGCGGTCGCCGATCGCCTTCGCGACGGCCTGGCCGAGCGTGATGCCGACATCCTCGACCGTGTGGTGGTCGTCGATATGCGTATCGCCATGCGCTTCAACCTCGAGATCGACCAGACCGTGTCGCGCGATCTGGTCGAGCATATGGTCGAGGAACGGCACGCCGGTGGCCAGCTTCTGCTGGCCCGTGCCGTCGAGATTGAGCTTCACACGGATCTGCGTTTCGCTGGTATTGCGAACGACTTCCGCCACACGCATGGCAATTCCTTGACTGAGTCGATGTAAATGGGGATTGATCGTTTCGCGCTGCGGCGCCCTGAGGCTCAACCGGGCAGCGCGAGTTTCAAAGCGGCCAGCAGGCGCGCGTTTTCGTCGGGAGAACCGACGGTCAGCCGCACGCATTCAGCCAGCAACGGATGCATTTTACTCACGTTTTTGACCAACACCCGCTCGGTGAGCAGCGCGTCGAACACGGCGGCCGCGTCCGGCACGCGCACCAGCAGGAAATTGCCCGCGCTCGGGAACACCGTCGTGCCCGGCAGCGCGGCCACTTCCTGGGCGAGACGCGTGCGTTCCGCTCGCAGGTCGGCCGCCTGCGCGTCGAGCACGTCGAGGTGGTCGAGCAGGAAATCGGCGGTCGCCTGGGTCAGCACGTTGATGTTGTACGGCGGGCGCACCTTGTCGAATTCGGTCAGCCACGCGGGCGAACCGACCAGATAGCCGAGGCGGATGCCCGCGAGGCCGAGCTTCGACACCGTGCGCATCACGACGACGTTGTCGAATTCGGCGGCGCGCGGCAGCCACGAGCGCACCGCGAACGGCTGGTACGCCTCGTCGATCACGACCAGGCTGTGCCGCGCGGCCGCGACGATCCGTTCGATATCGGCATCGTCGTACAGCGTGCCGGTCGGGTTGTTCGGGTACGCGAGATAGACGAGCGCCGGACGATGCTCGGCAATCGCCGCGAGCATCGCGTCGACGTCGAGCGTCAGGTCGGCCTTCAGCGGCACGCCGACGAATTCGAGCTGCGCGAGCTTCGCGGACAGTTCGTACATCACGAAGCCCGGCACCGGCGCGAGCACCTTCGCGCCCGGCTTCGCACAGGCCATCGACATCATGCTGATGATTTCGTCCGAGCCGTTGCCCAGCAGCACGTCGCAGCCGGCCGGCACGCCCATCACATGGCGCAGCTTGTCGAGCAGCGCGGCCGGGCGCGGCGCCGGGTAGCGGTTCAGCGCGACCTGCGCGAGACGCTCGCCAAGCGCCGCGGCGAGCGGTTCGGGCAGCGGGTACGGGTTCTCCATCGCGTCGAGTTTCACGAACCCGCTCGCGTCGGGCACCGGGTAGCTCGTCATCGCGAGCACGTCGCGGCGGATGATGTCTTGTGGCGTCGTCATGGTCTCAAGCCGGCGTACGTCGCGCCGGCGTCAATGGGTCGGCAAAGCGGCGGTTGCCGCCCTGCACAGGTGTCTCCTGCCCCGGCCTACCGGGGCAGGCCGGGCGGCACGTCAGCGCCGGCCGCGGCCCCGTGCAGCGTGCGGTCAGTTCTTCATCCGGAACTCGGCGCTCTTCGCGTGCGCCTGCAGCCCCTCGCCGTACGCGAGCTCGGATGCGATCTCGCCGAGCGTCTGCGCACCTTCCGCGCTGACCTCGATCACGCTCGAGCGCTTGATGAAGTCGTACACGCCGAGCGGCGACGAGAAGCGCGCGGTGCGCGACGTCGGCAGCACGTGGTTCGGGCCCGCGCAGTAGTCGCCGAGGCTTTCGCTCGTGTAGCGGCCGAGGAAGATCGCGCCCGCATGGCGGATCTGCTGGCCCCATTGCTGCGGCTCCAGCGCGGAAATTTCCAGGTGCTCGGGCGCGATGTCGTTCGCGATCCGGCAGGCCTCGGCCATGTCGCGCACCTTGATCAGCGCGCCACGGCCTTCGAGCGACGCGCGGATCACGTCCTGGCGCGGCATCGACGGCAGCAGTTCGTCGATCGCCTTTGCGACGCGCTCGAGGAACGCACCGTCCGGGCACAGCAGGATCGATTGCGCGAGTTCATCGTGCTCGGCCTGCGAGAACAGGTCCATCGCGACCCAGTTCGGATCGGTCGTGCCGTCGCACAGCACGAGGATTTCCGACGGCCCGGCGATCATGTCGATGCCGACCGTGCCGAACACGCGGCGCTTCGCCGACGCGACGTACGCATTGCCGGGGCCGCAGATCTTGTCGACGGCCGGCACCGTCGCCGTGCCGTAGGCGAGCGCGCCGACCGCCTGCGCACCGCCGATCGTGAACACGCGATCGACGCCGCCGAGCAGCGCCGCGGCGAGCACGAGGTCGTTCTTCACGCCGTCCGGCGTCGGCACGACCATCACGATCTCGCCGACGCCCGCGACGCGCGCGGGAATCGCGTTCATCAGCACCGACGACGGATACGCGGCCTTGCCGCCCGGCACGTACAGGCCGACGCGGTCGAGCGGCGTGATCTTCTGGCCGAGCACCGTGCCGTCGCTTTCCGTGTATTGCCAGCTATGCGTGCCGCACTCGATCTTCTGCTTCTCGTGGTACGCACGCACCCGCGCGGCAGCGGCTTCCAGCGCCGCGCGCGCCTTCGGCGCGAGGCCGTCGAGCGCCGCCTGCAGCGCGTCCTGCGGCAGCTCCAGCGCGGCGACGCTCGTCGCGTTCAGCCGGTCGAAGCGGTTCGTGTACTCGAGCACCGCGGCGTCGCCGCGTGACTTCACGTCGGCGAGGATCTGCGCGACCGATTGCTCGATCGCCGCGTCTTCGCTCGCCTCGAATGCGAGCAGCGCGCGCAGCTCGGCGCCGAAGCCTTCGCTCGTCGAATCGAGCTTGCGGATGGTGATGGACATGGGAGTTCCGTTACGGTGATGCGCTCAACCGCCATTCTGCGACGCGCGTTCGAACGCGTCGAGGATCGGCTTGAGCGCCGTGCGCTTCAACTTCAGCGCTGCCTGGTTCACGACGAGACGCGATGAGATCGCCATGATCTCCTCGACCTCGACCAGATTGTTCGCCTTCAGCGTGCCGCCCGAGCTGACGAGGTCGACGATCGCATCGGCCAGCCCGACCAGCGGCGCCAGCTCCATCGAGCCGTACAGCTTGATCAGGTCGACGTGCACGCCCTTCGCGGCAAAGTGTTCGCGGGCGGTTTCGACGTACTTCGTCGCGACGCGCAGCCGCGCGCCCTGGCGCACCGCGCTCGCGTAGTCGAAACCGGCCGATACCGCCACCGACATCCGGCAGCGCGCAATGTTCAGATCGATCGGCTGGTACAGGCCCGAGCCGCCGTGCTCGACCAGCACGTCCTTGCCGGCCACGCCGAAGTCGGCCGCGCCGTATTCGACGTAGGTCGGCACGTCGCTCGCGCGCACGATGATCACGCGCAGGTCAGGGTTCGTCGTCGGCAGGATCAGCTTGCGCGACGTTTCGGGATCCTCGGTCACCTGCACGCCGGCCGCGGCCAGCAGCGGCAGGGTTTCCTCGAAAATCCGGCCCTTCGACAGGGCAAGGGTCAGCGGCGCGGTCATGCTTGGCTCCCGGAAAGGCGGCGCACGTTCGCGCCGACGGCGGTCAGTTTGGCTTCCATGCGGTCGTAGCCGCGGTCCAGATGATAGATGCGGTCGACCAGCGTTTCGCCGTCGGCACGCAGCCCGGCGATCACGAGGCTCGCCGACGCGCGCAGGTCGGTCGCCATCACGTTCGCGCCCGACAGCTTCTCGACCCCCGTCACGAGCGCGGTGTTGCCGTCGATCGTGATGTTCGCGCCGAGCCGGTTCAGCTCCTGCACGTGCATGAAACGGTTCTCGAAAATGGTTTCGACGACTTGCGCGGTGCCCGTCGCGACCGTATTGAGGGCCATGAACTGCGCCTGCATGTCGGTCGGGAACGCCGGGTATTCCGACGTGCGGATCGTCACCGCCGACGGGCGGCGGTCCATCTTCACGCGCAGCCAGCTGTCGCCTTCCTCGATCGACACGCCGGCTTCGCGCAGCTTGTCGATCACCGCGTCGAGGATGTGCGGGCGCACGCCCGTCAGCATCACGTCGCCGCCGGCCGCCGCGACCGCGCACAGGAACGTGCCGGCCTCGATGCGGTCGGGGATCACCGAATGACGCGCGCCGTGCAGCCGCTCGACGCCCTGGATCACGAGGCGATCGGTGCCGATGCCGTCGATTTTCGCGCCCATCGCGACCAGCAAGTGTGCGAGATCGCTCACTTCCGGCTCGCGCGCGGCATTTTCGATCACCGTCTCGCCATCGGCGAGCGTCGCGGCCATCAGCAGGTTTTCCGTGCCCGTCACCGTGATCATGTCGGTCACGATGCGCGCGCCCTTCAGGCGCTTCGCGCGGGCTTCGATGAAGCCGTGCTCGATGCTGATCTCGGCGCCCATCGCCTGCAGGCCCTTGATGTGCTGGTCGACCGGACGCGCGCCGATCGCGCAGCCGCCCGGCAGCGACACCTTCGCCTCGCCGAAGCGCGCGAGCAGCGGCCCGAGCACGAGGATCGACGCGCGCATCGTCTTCACGAGCTCGTACGGCGCGACGAGGTTGTCGACGCGCGACGCGTCGAGCCGCACGCGGCAGCCGTCGGTCTCGCTCTTCACGCCCATCTGGTTCAGCACCTTCAGCGTGGTCCGCACGTCCTTGAGATTCGGCACGTTGTCGAGATCGACCGGGTCACCGGTGAGCAGCCCCGCGCACAGGATCGGCAGCGCGGCATTCTTCGCGCCCGACACGACGATCTCGCCCGACAGGCGGTGGCCGCCTTCGATCACGAGCTTGTCCATCCCATGGCCATGCGCTTCCCCGTTGGCGGCCGGGTGTGCCGTGGCGACGCTCTGGACGGCGTCGCGCTCGTTGACGGTGACTTGCACTCAGTGATTTCCGTTTATGCGTTCTGCCATTCGGCGGGCGTCAGCGTCTTCATGCTGAGCGCGTGAATTTCCTGTTTCATGCGATCGCCGAGCGCCGCATAGACGAGCTGGTGCCGCTGGATCGGGCGCTTGCCTTCGAAGGCCGCCGACACGATCGTCGCGAAGAAATGCTGGCCGTCGCCTTCGACTTCCAGATGCGTGCAGGCGAGACCGCCGGCGATGTATTGCTTGACCTGTTCGGGAGTCGGCAACATGGTGTAAGGCTCCTGTCGGCGCGCGCCGCCCGGATGGCGGCCGCTGCCTGTCGATATCAATGACGCAGTTTGTAGCCGGTCGCGAGCAGCCGCATCGCGATCAGCGCGAGCAGCACGAAGAAACCGGTGACGATCGCGAGGCTCGCGAACGGGTTGATGTCGGACGCGCCGAAGAACCCGAAACGGAAGCCGTCGATCATGTAGAAAAACGGATTGAGACGCGAGATCTCGCGCCACACGGGCGGCAGCGAGTGCGTCGAATAGAACACGCCGGACAGGAACGTCAGCGGCATGATCAGGAAGTTCTGGAACGCGGCGAGCTGGTCGAACTTCTCGGCCCAGATCCCGGCGATCAGGCCGAGCGTGCCGAGGATCGCCGAGCCGAGCAACGCGAACGCAATGATGAACAGCGGCGCCGCGAAATGCATCGGGATAAACCAGATCGTCACGACGAACACGCCCGTGCCGACGGCGAGGCCACGCACCACGGACGCGAGCACGTACGCGCCGAAGATGTCGCGGTACGACAGCGGCGGCAGCAACATGAACACGAGGTTGCCGGTGATCTTCGACTGAATCAGCGACGACGAGCTGTTCGCGAACGCGTTCTGCAGCACGCTCATCATCACGAGGCCCGGTACGAGAAAGCTCACGTACTTGACGCCCGGATAGACCTCGACGCGGCCCGACAGCGCATGACCGAAGATCGTCAGATACAGCAGCGCCGTGACGATCGGCGCGCACACCGTCTGGAACGACACTTTCCAGAAACGCAGCAGTTCCTTGTAGAACAGCGTTTGAAAACCGCTTCCCGACACTCGCCGGGCCGCCCCAAGAGTGGCGGGCGCCCCCTCGGGGGGCAGCGAACGCAGTTCGCGTGGGGGTTGTTGATTCATGCCAGACCCTCGATGACGTCGGCCCCGTTCATCACCTGGACGAACACATCCTCGAGGTCGGCCTTGCGGACCTCGATCTCGTCGAACGTGCAGCCCGCCGCGCGGCACTGCGCGAGGATGCGTTCGACATCGTCATAGCTCGTCAGGCGCAGCAGATGCTCGCCCGGCGCGCGGGCGGCCGGGTCGGACTCCAGCCCTCGCAGCTCGGACGGCAGCGCGCCGGTCGCGAGGCGCAGGTAGAGCTGCAGCCCCGCGAAGCGGCGAAGCAGCGCGTCGGTGCGGTCGAGCGCGACCACTTCGCCACGGCGCAGCATCGCGATGCGGTCGCACAGCGACTCGGCTTCCTCGAGGTAATGGGTGGTCAGCACGATCGTGTGGCCTTCTCGGTTCAGGCGCGAGATGAATTTCCACAGCGTCTGGCGCAATTCGACGTCGACACCGGCGGTCGGTTCGTCGAGCACGATCACGGGCGGCCGGTGCACGAGCGCCTGCGCGACCAGCACGCGGCGCTTCATCCCGCCCGACAGCGCGCGCATGTTCGCGTCGGCCTTCTCGGTGAGGTCGAGATTGGCCATCACTTCGTCGATCCAGTCGTCGTTGCGGCGCAGCCCGAAATAGCCGGACTGGATCCGCAGCGTCTCGCGGACGGTGAAGAACGGATCGAACACGAGTTCCTGCGGCACGACGCCGAGTGCACGGCGCGCGCCACGGAAGTCCTTGACGACGTCGTGACCGCGCACCGAGATACTGCCTTCGTCGGCCCGGGCAAGCCCGGCGAGGATACTGATGAGCGTGGTCTTGCCTGCGCCGTTGGGGCCGAGCAGACCGAAAAACTCGCCCTCCTCGACCGACAGGCTGACGCCCTTGAGCGCCTGAAGCGACTTGTAGCGCTTCTTGACGTGACGGATTTCTATGGCTGACATGACTGTGCGCGACGCCAGGGCCGCGACGCCTATTCTGTGCTTGCTGCGTATGAAAATGGGGGCCGGACGCCGATTGGCTGCCCCGCAAAACGCTTGATTATAGGGCAAACCGGCTGGGGGAGCCGGTGCCGGAGGCACGCGGCCTGAAGCTTGCGCGCGCCGGGCGGCGCGGCAGGCTCCGGTCGGACAGGGTCAATGTCGCCCGGTGCCGTCGATGAGCGCGTCGACGCCGTACGCGCGCGCGAGGCTGGCGAGCTTCGGGGGGAGATTGTGGATGTCGAGGGTCGCGCCGCGCGCTTTCGCGGCACGTTGCCATGCGAGCAGCACGGCGAGCGCGGACGAGTCGAACTGCGTCAGCGCCGCGCAATCGACGGCGGTCGCGCCCGCGCCGATGCGCGCAAGACCGTCCGCGAGCGCGGACTTCGCGCTCGCGACGGTCAGCGAGGAGCCGGCTTCGAAGCCGCTCACGACGCTTGCTTGCCGGCGGCAAGTTGCTGGTTGCGCTGCGTGAGGAACTGGATCAGGCCTTCCACGCCGCTTTGCTGGATCTTCTCGTTGAACTGCTGCTGGTACGTCTGGATCAGCCACGCGCCGAGCACGTTCAGGTCATACACCTTCCAGCCGTTGGCCGTCTTGTACAGGCGGTAGTCGATCTGGACCGGCTGGCCGTTGTTCATCGCGACCGTCTTGACCACGACATCGGTATCGGCCGGATCGGCACGGAACGGCGGGTACTGGATCTGCTGGTCCGGCTTCAGCTGCGCCAGCGCACCCGAGTACGTGCGGATCAGCAGCAGCTTGAACTGCTCCTGAACCTGCTGTTGCTGGTCGGCCGTGGCCGTGCGCCAGTTGCGGCCCATCGCGAGCTGCGTGGTGCGGCGGAAATCGGTGTACGGCAGGATGTCCTTGTTGACGATCGAAATGATGCGGTTGGTGTCGCCCTGCTTGATCGTCTGCTGCTTGACTTCGTCGAGCACCTGCTGCGTCGCCGTCTTGATCAGCGCCTGCGGGTTCGACTGGTCGACTTGCGCGTGGGCTGCGCTGCCGAACGAGAACAGCGCCGCGAAAACGGGGATCAGGAACAGTTTTTTCATCATAGTGGCCTGCATGAATGAGTCGATGCGAAGGTTGGAGCAGGTAGCTTACGCGCAAGTTCGCATACGCTACCGACTGAATCGTTTCCGGCTGTAACGAATGTAAATCCGTCAGTGCAGCCGGATGCTCGGGAACCGGAACCCGCCCGGCGACGGCGGCGCCACCTGCATCGCCGGCACGTTCGTTTCGCTGGCCGGGTTCGGCGATTCGGCCGTGCCCGAAGCCGGCGCAGCCACCGCCGCGCCCGATGCGCCTGCCGGCGCCGTTGCACCGCCCACCGCCGCTGCGCCCGCCGCCCCGGCCGCGCCGGCTGCCGCCGGGGCCGCGCCGTCTTCCGGCAGATCGTACTTCGGCAGCGCATCGTTGCTCGACGTCGCGGCCGCCTCGCCGCGCGCGTTGCTGATCAGCATCTGGCGGCGTTGCAGGTACGCGTTACGGACGAACGAATACTTGTCGAGCGCCGCGGCATCCAGCACGTCGCCCGCGCCGAGCAGGTTCGAGCGCGTGTTGACGAGATTCACGCCGAACAGGCCCCAGCTCAGGCCATCCGGTTTCACGTACGTGAGCGGGTTGCCGACGTAGTCGACGCCCAGGCCGGCCGTGTCGCGCAGCGTGCTCGGGCCGAGCAGCGGCAGCACGAGGTACGGACCCGACGGCATGCCGTAGCGGCCCATCGTGATCCCGAAGTCGGCCGTGTGCTTCGGCAGCTTCGCGATCGTCGCGACGTCGAACAGGCCGCCGACGCCGAACACCGTGTTGATCACGACGCGCATGATGTCGCCCACGCCGTCGGCAATGCGCAGCTGCACGATGTTGTTCGCCGCGATGTAGACGTCGCCGATGTTCGAGAAGAAGTTCGTCACGCTGTCGCGCACCGGCTGCGGCACCACGTACTGGTAGCCCTTCGCGACCGGCTTCAGCGCGTACGTGTCGACCGTGTCGTTGAACTTGTACATCGACCGGTTGAAGCCTTCGAGCGGATCGCCCTTGGTCGGCGTCTGCACGGTCGCGCAGCCGCTCAACGCGGCGACTGCCGCTACCGCCAGCGCGGCCTGCCTGATGCGGATCGTCTGCATGGTCATTCCCTCTTGTTTTCTCTCGTGTGGTTATTGGCCGGCCGAACCGGACACCGCCGACGCCGGCACCGCCACCGGTGCGGGCGCGGCGGGCGCGGCGGCCGATGCGCCGGCGGCCGGCTTCGCACCGCCCGCATCGGCGGCCTTGCTGTACAGGAACTGGCCGATCAGGTTCTCGAGCACGATCGCCGATTGCGTCATCGTGATCGTATCGCCCGACTTCAGCATTTCGGTGTCACCGCCCGGATCCAGGCCGATATATTGCTCGCCGATCAGGCCCGACGTCAGGATCTTCGCCGACGAATCCTTCGGGAACTGATACTGGCCGTCGACATCGATCGTGACGAGTGCCTGGTACGTGTTCGTGTCGAAGCCGATCGATTTCACGCGGCCGACCACGACGCCCGCGCTCTTCACGGCCGCGCGCGGCTTCAGCCCGCCGATATTGTCGAATTTCATCCTCACCGAATAGGTCGGCTGAAACGACAGCGAGCTCATGTTGCCGACCTTGAGCGCCAGGAACAGCACCGCAAGGAAGCCCACCACCACGAACAGGCCGACCCAGAAGTCGAGAGCAGTCTTTTTCATCGTCATCCCAAAATTTGGCTTGGCTGAGGCTTAGCTGAACATCAGCGCGGTCAGCAGGAAATCGAGGCCGAGTACGGCGAGCGACGCGAACACGACCGTCTTGGTGGTCGCGCGCGACACGCCCTCGGGCGTGGGCTTCGCTTCATACCCTTGATACAGCGCAATGAAGGTCACGGCGAACCCGAACACGATGCTCTTGATCACGCCGTTGCCGACGTCGGCCCAGACCTGCACGCCGCCCTGCATCTGCGACCAGAACGCGCCCGGATCGACGCCGATCAGCACGACGCCGACGAAGTAACCGCCGAGCACGCCGACCGCGTTGAAGATCGCCGCCAGCAGCGGCATCGCGATGATGCCCGCCCACATGCGCGGCGCGATCACGTTCTTGATCGGGTCCACCGCCATCATCTCGAGCGCGGTGAGCTGTTCGCCGGCTTTCATCAGGCCGATCTCGGCCGTGAGCGACGTGCCCGCACGCCCCGCGAACAGCAGCGCGGTGACGACCGGCCCGAGCTCACGCACGAGCGACAGCGCGACCAGCAGGCCGAGCGCCTGCTCGGAACCGTAGCGGTTCAGCGTGTAATAGCCCTGCAGGCCAAGCACGAAGCCGACGAACAGCCCCGACACGGCAATGATCACGAACGAATAGTTGCCGAGGAAGTGGATCTGCTTCGTGACCAGCCGCGGCCGGCGCAGCAGCGGGAAGAATTGCAGCACGAGGCGCACGAACAGCCGCGTGCCGTAGCCCGCGCGTTCGAGGCCGCCGATGACGTAACGTCCGATCGCGCTGATCATGCGCGCCCTCCGCCGAGGCCGAAATCCGCTGCGAGCGGCGGGCTCGTGTAATGAAATTTGAACGGGCCGTCCGGCGCGCCGTCGATGAACTGCCGCACGCTCGGATCGGTCGACGCGCGCAACTCGTCGGGCGTGCCCTGCGCGAGCACGCCGCCGTTGGCCAGGAAATACACGTAGTCGGCGATCGCGAACGATTCCGGCACGTCGTGCGTGACGAGGATCGACGTGGCCCCCAGCGCCTGGTTCAGCGTGCGGATCAGGTTCGCGGTGATGCCGAGCGAGATCGGATCGAGGCCCGCGAACGGCTCGTCGTACATGATGAGCTGCGGATCGAGCGCGATCGCGCGTGCCAGCGCGATACGGCGCGCCATCCCGCCCGACACCTCGGACGGCATCAGGTCGCGCGCGCCGCGCAGCCCGACCGCGTTGAGCTTCATCAGCACGAGGTCGCGGATCAGGTCTTCGGGCAGGTCGGTGTGCTCGCGCAGCGCGAACGCGACGTTCTCGAACACCGACATGTCGGTGAACAACGCGCCGAACTGGAACAGCATGCCCATCTTGCGGCGCAGCGCGTACAGGCCGTCGCGCGTCTGCGCGCCGACATCGGCGCCGTCGAACAGCACCTGGCCGCGGCGCGCACGCACGAGGCCGCCGATCAGGCGCAGCACGGTCGTCTTGCCGCAACCCGACCCGCCCATGACCGCAACAACCTGCCCACGCCCGAAGCGCAGGTTCAGGTTGGACAGGACGAGGCGGTCGCCGTAGCCAAAGTCGACGTCGCGAAGTTCCAGCAGTGACTCGGTAGGAGTGGGGCTCACGGAGCTGACAGTCCTTTTACGCAGAACGCCGAATTATAGGGCCTGCATTGGAATGATGTCGTGAAGCCGTTCCGGGCCCTGCGGTCAACGATTGTCAAATTGTCCCGGAAAGCATTGCTGCAACGCAGCAATGGCAGCCCGATAGTCGGCCGCGCCCGTCACCGCACTGACCACCGCGACACTGCCGACGCCCGTTGCCAGCACGCCCGGCAGCGCATCGAGCCCCACCCCGCCGATCGCGACGAGCGGCGCCTGGGCACCCACGAAGCGCGCATAGCGGGTGATCCGCGCGAGGCCCTGTGGCGGCGCAGCAACGGCCTTGGTCGCAGTCGCGTACACGGGGCCGAGCGCGAGGTAGCTCGGGCGCTCGTGCAATGCCCGCAACATTTCGTAATAACCGTGGCTCGAAAGTCCGAGCCGCAGGCCCGCGCGTGCGATCGCGGCCAGATCGGCCGTCTCGAGGTCTTCCTGACCCAGATGCACGCCGTACGCCCCCTCTTCTGCAGCGATCTGCCAGTGATCGTTGATGAACACGCGCGCATCGGGACAGCGGCGCCCGGCCGCGACCGCGCGGGCGATTTCCCGTCGCATCACGTCCGGCGTCGCGCCTTTCACACGCAGTTGCACGGTCCGCACGCCGCAATCGAGCACGCGTTCGACCCATTCGGCGTCCGGCACGACCGGATACAGACCGAGTTGCGCGGGGCACGGCGCGAATGCGGGTTCGGGCGCGGCCGGCAGCCCGGCGACCCGCGGGAACTGCGCGGCGTCGACCGGCCACGCATCGGCGGCGCGGGTTTCATCGCCGTCGCGCCAGGCCAGCGCGAGCACCAGCGCATCGATCGGCGCGAAGCCGCAATCGAGGAACGCCGCGAGTGCGGCGATCCAGTCGTCCCCGAGCGGATGCGCGGCGTCGAGCGCATAACGCGCACCCGCCGTGTGAAACACCGCGCCCTGCTCGTCGAATTCGATCGCGACGGCGCCCGGCGCCGCGGGCCGCGACGCGGCCGACACGCGCGCCTGCGCGGCGTGGTCGCCAGCCGAGACGATCAGCACGTCGCCATCGGCCGGCACATCGGGCACCGCGACGCAGAGCCGCCGTGGCGCCGCCCCGCGCGGCCAGTCGCCGAGCCGCGCGCGAATCCGTTCGGCCGCTTCGGCCAGCTCGTCGGCCGGCGGCCAGAATGCATCGGCGAAACGCGCGCTCATGCGGCGCCTCCGTCCTGGTGCCAGAACGGCATCCCGACGACCGGCGTGCTCGCATGCGCGGTCTCGCGCGCATCCATCGGCCCGGCGAGATACGCGGCACGGCCGGCCTCGACGCCCTGCGCAAACGCGCGCGCCATGATCTCGGGATGCGTGGCCTGCGACACGGCCGTGTTCAGCAACACGCCGTCGAAGCCCCACTCCATCACCTGGCACGCATGCGACGGCACGCCGAGCCCCGCGTCGACGATCAGCGGCACGTCCGGCAGCCGCTCGCGCAGCACGCGCAGGCCGTACGGGTTCACGACGCCCTTGCCCGTGCCGATCGGCGCGCCCCACGGCATCAGCGCCTCGCAGCCGACGTCGAGCAGGCGCCGGCCGATCACCAGATCCTCGGTGCAGTACGGCAGCACCTTGAAACCGTCCTTGACCAGTTGCGCAGCCGCTTCGATCAGGCCGACCGGGTCGGGCTGCAGCGTGTAGTCGTCGCCGATCAGTTCGAGCTTGATCCAGTCGGTGCCGAAGACCTCGCGCGCCATGTGCGCGGTCGTCACGGCTTCGGCGACGGTCTGGCAGCCGGCCGTGTTCGGCAGCAGCGGCACCGCGTGGCGCTTGAGCAGGTCGAAGAAGCCGGCTTCGGCCGTGCCGCCCGTCATCTGGCGGCGCAGCGCGACCGTCACCATCCCGGGACGCGACGCGGCGATCGAATCGGACAGCGACTGCAGCGACGGGTAGCGCGACGTGCCGAGCAACACGCGGCTTGCGAAGGTTTCGCCGTACAGCGTCAACGCGTCGGCGGAGGTGAGGGACGTCATGTCGTTTTCCTGAAAGAGCGGGGACGATGCGTGAACAACGCGGCGGCGCTCAGCCGCCCGCGACCGGGTGCACGACGTCGAGCTTGTCGCCCGCCGCGAGTGCGCGCGCCGCGTGCTGCGTGCGCGCGACGAAGTTGCCGTTCACCGCGACCGCGTACGGCGGACGCGCGCCGTACGCGGCGAGCGCGTCGGCCACCGTTGCGCCGTCCGGCAACGTCAGGTTCTGTTGGTTGATCTGGATATCCATGAGGCTTCGTCGAATTCGGTCGGCAGCGCGCGTCAGGCCGGCTGGCGCGCGTCGTTGCGGTGATGAAGGAGCGTCGGCCAGCGCGCGGCGTCGCGCCACGCGGCGAACGCATCGGCATCGCCGAACGCGCCGCCGAGCGCGGCTTCGGCGACCGCGACCGCCGCGTGCGCGACTTCCGGCGCGATCATGAAGCCGTGCCGGTACAGGCCGTTGACGGCGAGCGTCGACGCGCCATCCCAGATCACCGCCGGGCGATGATCCGGCAGCGTCGGCCGGCATTGCGCATTGAGTTCGAGGATGCGCGCCTCGCCGAACGCCGGGTGCACGGAGAACGCCGCGCTCAGCAGTTCGAGCGCGGAGCGCACGCTGACGGGCGACATGTCCTCGCCCTCCACCTCGGTCGCGCCGATCACATAGAGATCGTCCTGCTTCGGTGCGATGTACAGCGGGTAGCGCGGATGCAGCAGCCGCACGGGCCGGGCGAGCCCGATGCCGGGCGCGCGCACGCGCGCGACTTCGCCGCGGATGCCGCGCAACGCGGGCAGCGCGGGTTTCGCGCCGAGCCCGCGGCAATCGATCGTGAAATGCGCGGCGGGCAGGTTCGCGTCGTCGATCGTGACGTGCCAGTGCAGGTCGACGCCGCGCTCGACGAGGCCGGCCGCGAGCGCGCGCAGCGCCTGGCGATTGTCGAGCTGGCCTTCGTTCGGCAACAGCAGGCCACGCGCGAAGCGGCCGGCGAGCACGGGCTCGGCCGCGTCGACCTGCGCGCCGGCGAGCGTCACGAAACCGCGGTCGAACAGGTCGGCCGGCGCGTTCGCGCGCACGCGCCGCTCGAACAGCGGCGCCTCCGCGCGATCGGCGTGATGCCAGACGACGAGCGTGCCGTGCTGCTGGAAGAAGACGGGTTCGGGCAGTTCCGCGAGCCACTGCGGCCAGCGCGCGAGCGACGCGGCGCCCAGCTCGGTGATCAGCAGCTCGGCGCTCGCCGCTTCCGCGAGCGGCGCGAGCATCGCGGCCGCGATCCACGCGGCCGACTGCTCGCCGTCCGGGCCGCCGCGCTCGTAAAGCGCGACGCGATGCCCGTCGCCCGCGAGCCGCCAGGCGATCAGGCGGCCGACGAGGCCGCCGCCGAGCACCGCGAAATCGGGTCGGGAATCCCGGGCGTTCATCGCGCGCCCTCCGCGCGAGCACGCACGACGAGCGTCGACGCGCACGCGCCGCCGCATGCGGACGCACGCGGCATCGGGCCGGGAACCATGCAAAAGACTGAAGATTGTGCGGTCATCATTCCTTCCGTAACGCGCAAAGCGCGTACCCAAAAGGACGAAACCGGCAGCAAAGGCCGGCCGGGCGGGACAAGGGCGCTGACCATGTGGGATGGCAGCCAGCGCGACCCGGCGGGATCAGAAACTTCCCTCGCCGGTATTACCCGGATCGGGTGCGAAGGGTCTTTCTCAGCCTCATCGCGCTGCCCGGAACATCTGCCGGCCGCGCCACGAAGCACCCCTGTTTCGTCGTCGGCCATTAGACCATAAAAGCGGAAAGCGCCGCAAACTGTCCCCCTTGCGGCAAATTCGCCGACGTGCCGCGCCGCTCTGGCACAATGCCCGCAGGCCGGCCGCGCGAGCGGCCGGTTGCCGCGTCACCGCCGGCCTTAAGTGCCGTTTAAGACGCGCGGGCGACCATCCGGACGCCCGCCGTCAGTCGGCGCCGCGTCCCGGCATGCCGTATCGCGGCGCGCACCCGGCTTCGCCCGGCCCGCGCGCCGGCTACTCATCAGGAAGCACATGACCCAATCGATCGATCCCGTCCGCTCCGCCTCCGACGCGCCGCAGGACGAGCGCCCGGTATCCGCATGGAGCCTCATCAAGCCCTACTGGGTATCGTCCGAATGGAAAATCGCGTGGGGCCTGCTGGTCACGATCATCGCGATCAACCTCTGCGTGGTCTGGATCAACGTCCGGCTGAACAAGTGGAATGCGGAGTTCTACAACGCGCTGCAGTCGAAGGACGTCCACGACTTCCCGAACCTGCTGATGCAGTTCTCCGCGCTCGCGTTCGCGTTCATCATCCTCGCCGTGTACGGCCGCTACCTGCGGCAGATGCTCGGCTTCCGCTGGCGCCAGTGGCTCACCGACCGCTTTCTCGGCCAGTGGCTCGGCGATCGCGCGTTCTACCGGATCGAGCGTGACCGCCTCGCCGACAACCCCGACCAGCGGATCACCGACGACCTCCAGTCGTTCGCGACGACCACGCTCGCGCTGTCGCTCGACCTGCTGTCGACGGTCGTCACGCTCGTATCGTTCATCACGATCCTGTGGTCGCTCGCCGGCGCGCTGACGATTTCGCTCGGCGCGACGCCGATCGCGATCCCCGGCTACATGGTGTGGGCGGCCGCGCTGTACGCGGTGGTCGGCTCGCTGATCATCCAGAAGGTCGGCCATCCGCTCGTGTCGATCAACTACCAGCAGCAGCGCGTCGAGGCCGACTTCCGCTTCGGGCTGATCCGCGTGCGCGAGAACGCCGAGCAGATCGCGTTCTACGACGGCGAGAAGACCGAGACCGGCAACGCGCAAAACCTCTTCATGCGCATCCGCGACAACTGGTGGCACGTGATGAAGTACACGAAGCGGCTCACGTTCGTGCTGAGCTTCTACGGGCAGATCGCGATCATCTTCCCGCTCGTCGTCGCCGCGCCGCGCTATTTCGCGGGTGCGTTCTCGTTCGGCGTGCTGATGCAGATCTCGTCCGCGTTCGGCACCGTCAGCGATTCGTTCTCGTGGTTCATCAACAGTTACTCGACCCTCGTCGAGTGGCGCGCCACCGTCAACCGTCTGCGCGAATTCAAGCGCGTGATGGGCACGTCGCACCTGAAGGAAAGCCTGTCGCCCGCGACCGAGCACGGCGGCATCAACCTGCACTACGTCGACGACGCGAAGCTGTCGACGTCGTCGCTCAAGCTCGCGCTGCCGAACGGCAACGCGCTCGCGACCATCGGCAGCGTCACGATCGAGCCCGGCTCGCGCTGGCTCGTGGTCGGCAAGTCGGGTTCCGGCAAGAGCACGTTCATGCGCGCGCTCGCGGGCCTGTGGCCGTTCGGCGACGGCGCGATCGATGCACCGGTCGGCGCGCGGATGATGTTCGTGCCGCAGACGAGCTACTTGCCGATCGGCACGTTGAAGGCCGCGCTCACCTATCCGGCGACGGCCGACGCGTTCAGCGACGAAGCCTGCCGCGACGCGCTGCGCGCATGCCGCCTCGAGGATTACGTCGGCCGCCTCGACGAAACCGCGCACTGGACCCGCGTGCTGTCGCCGGGCGAACAGCAGCGCCTGGCCGGCGCGCGCGTCCTGCTGCACAAGCCCGACTTCCTGTTCCTCGACGAAGCGACCAGCGCGCTCGACGCCGACAACGAAGCGCGCCTGTACCACCTGTTCGCCGAACGGCTGCCGAAGGCCGCGATCGTCAGCATCGCGCACCGCGAGTCGCTGGCCGCGTTCCATGTGGGCACGATCAACGTCGAGCGCGTGAACGACAGCGACAAGGTCGCGGCTTGAGCACACGCGCCGCGCCCATCGCACGGATCGCGCTGATCACCGGCGCGGGTTCCGGGATCGGTGCGGCGCTCGCGCGGCGGCTCGCGGCACCCGGCATCGCGCTGGCGCTGCATGCGCGCGGCGCGGACGAAGCGGCGCGCGCCCGGCTCACCGACGTTGCTCATGCATGCACGGCGGCCGGCGCGGAGTGCGTCACGCTTACCGGCGATCTCGGCGAGCCGGGCGTCGCCGCGTCGCTCGTCGATGCAACCGCCACGCACTTCGGCGGCCTCGATCATCTCGTCGCCAATGCCGGCTTCGCCGCGCGGCAATCCTTTTCCGGTCTTTCCGCGGATGCGCTCACGTCGGCCTTCGCGGCGATGCCCGGCGCGTTCTCGGCGCTCGCGGGCCGCGCGCGGCCGCTGCTCGAAGCGTCGGTGGCGCCGCGGATCGTCGCGGTCAGTTCGTTCGTCGCGCACCGCTACCGCGCCGACGCGCCGTTCGCGGCCACCGCCGCGGCTAAGGCCGCGCTCGAATCGCTCGTGCGCTCCGCAGCCGCCGAATTCGCCGCGCGCGGCATCACCGTCAATGCGGTCGCGCCCGGCTTCACGCGCAAGGACCACGGGCCGAGCGCCGGCAATGCCGCCGCATGGGCGCAGGCCGAACAGGCGACACCGCTCGGCCGGATCGCCGAACCCGACGATGTGGCCGCGCTGATCGCGTTCCTGCTGTCGGACGCCGCGCGGCAGATCACCGGCCAGGTCGTGCATGTCGACGGTGGCCTGACGCTCTGAAGCACGTGCCGGCGCACGGTGCCGGCGCGTGGACCGCCACCTTTGCCCAGACCTGCACGACGCCCAAGCGATTGGGTCCGCCATCCCGCCTTCCGCGAGCAAACACCCGCCGCCCTCACCGTTCATTGAGCCGACACGCACCGGCACTCCCCTTTTTGGCACCCCGCATCCCGCCCGTAAAATAGCCGTCAGACGGCAGCGCGAGACGAGACAGAAGAGGGGGCGGCAAGCATGCAGGCATTCCAGTGGTTCAACGAACTGTCGACGCGCGAGCGCAGGACGCTATACGCCGGTTTCGGCGGCTACGCGGTCGATGCGTTCGACTTCATGATCTATTCGTTCCTGATTCCGACGCTGATCGCCACCTGGGGCATGACGAAGAGCGAGGCCGGGATGATCGCGACGAGCTCGCTGATCTCGTCGGCGCTCGGCGGCTGGGTCGCCGGCATCCTCGCCGACCGCTACGGCCGCGTACGCGTGCTGCAGTGGACGATCGCGACGTTCGCGCTGTTCACGTGCCTGTCCGGCTTCACCCATTCGTTCTGGCAGCTGCTCGCGACGCGCACGCTGCAGGGCTTCGGCTTCGGCGGCGAATGGTCGGTCGTGACGATCATGATGGCCGAGACGATCCGCTCGCCCGAGCATCGCGGGAAGGCGGTCGGCACCGTGCAGAGCAGTTGGTCGTTCGGCTGGGGCGCGGCCGCGATCCTCTACTGGGCGTTCTTCGCGCTGCTGCCCGAGCAGGTCGCGTGGCGCGCGTGCTTCTGGATCGGCATCCTGCCCGCGCTGTGGATCCTGTACATCCGCCGCAACGTCAGCGATCCCGACATCTACACGGCCACCCGCCGCGCGCGCGACGAAGGCCGCGTGTCGGGCCACTTCCTCGAGATCTTCTCGCCGCCGCACCTGCGCGCGACGCTATTCGGCAGCGCGCTGTGCACCGGGATGCTCGGCGGCTACTACGCCATCACGACGTGGCTGCCCACCTACCTGAAAACCGTCCGCCACCTGTCGGTGTTCAACACGAGCGGCTATCTCGTCGTGCTGATCGTCGGCTCGTTCGTCGGCTACGTGGTCGGCGCGATCCTGTCCGACCGGCTCGGCCGCCGCGCGTCGTTCATCCTGTTCGCAATCGGCTCGTTCTCGCTCGGCATGGCGTACACCATGCTGCCGATCACCGATACCGCGATGCTGCTGCTCGGCTTCCCGCTCGGCATCGTCGTGCAGGGAATCTTCGCGGGCGTCGGCGCTTATCTGTCGGAGCTGTATCCGGGCGCGATCCGCGGCTCGGGCCAGGGCTTTTGCTACAACCTCGGGCGCGGGCTCGGCTCGTTCTTCCCGATTCTCGTCGGCGCGCTGTCTCAATCGATGTCGCTCGTGAAGGCGATCGGCCTCGTGGCGGGCGGCGGCTACCTGCTCGTGATCGTCGCCGCGCTCGTGCTGCCGGAAACGCGCGGCAAGTCGCTCGTCGACGATCCGGCCGTCGCGTCATGAGCGGCCTCCTCGTTCGGGAAACCGCATGCACGTGATCGTTCTCGGCGCCGGCGTAATCGGCGTCACCACCGCCTGGCACCTGCGCGAAGCAGGCTGCGACGTCACCGTGATCGAACGCGAAGCCGACGTCGCGCAGGCGACGAGCCTCGGCAATGCGGGCGTGATCGCCCCCGGCTACGTGACGCCGTGGGCCGCGCCGGGGATGCCGGGCAAGATCCTCAAGTACCTGTTCAAGCCCGCTTCGCCGCTGATCTTCCGGCCGACGCTCGACGCCGCGCAGTGGCGCTGGATCGCGCACTGGCTGCGCGAATGCGAGTTCGAGCGGTTCCGTGTGAACAAGCAGCGGATGCAGCGCATCGCGTACTACAGCCGCGCGTGCCTGCACGCGTTTCGCGACAGCCATCCGTTCGACTACGGCGCGAGCCGCGGCTACCTGCAACTGCTGCGCGGCGCGTTCGACGTCGAGATGGTGCAGCCCGCGTTGAAGGTGCTGCGCGACGCGGGCATCACGTTCCGCGAACTCGACGCGGCCGGCTGCACGGCGATCGAGCCGGGCCTGCGCTGGGCGCGGCAGGCACCCGTCGGCGGTATCTACCTGCCCGACGACGAAGCCGGCGACTGCGCACGCTTCACGCGCGAACTGCGAGCGCTGTGCGAAGCCAACGGCGTGACGTTCCGCTTTCGCACGGAAGTGCGGGCGCTCGACGTTGCAGCCGGCCGCGTGCGCGGCGTGCGGATCCTCGGTAACGGCGGCGACGCTGGCGGACCGAACCCGCGCGCATCGAACCCTGGCGGCAAGCGCCGCGACGTGCGGCTCGCCGCCGATGCGATCGTCGTCGCGCTCGGTGTCGACAGCGCCGGCCTGCTGCGGCCGCACGGCATCGACGTGCCGCTGTATCCGGTGAAGGGCTACTCGGCGACGCTCGCCGTTGTCGACGACGAAAAATCGCCGCACGCCGCGCTGATGGACGAATCGCTGAAGACGGCGATCACGCGTTTCGGCCCGACGCTGCGCGTCGCGGGTACCGCGGAACTCGGCAACCGGCACGCCGCACTGCGCCAGCAGGCGCTCGATACGCTGATGAAGGTACTCGACGACTGGTTCCCGCACGCGGCCGATCGCGCGTCGGCGCGCTTCTGGGTCGGCCGCCGACCGATGACACCCGACGGGCCGCCGCTGCTGGGCGCGAGCGGGGTCGACGGACTCTGGCTGAACGTCGGCCACGGTTCGACGGGCTGGGCGATGTCGATGGGCTCGGGGAAGGTGGTGGCGGATCTCGTCACGGGGCGAGATCCGGAGATCGACCTGTCGGGATTGACGCTCGCGCGCTACGCTCGGTAGGCTCGGCAGGCACGACGATATCGTCGACGCGATGCGCTGACGCAAAACACATGGCGACCGGCAATCGCAACGCGGCTCACAAGCCGCTCACTGCGCCGCGTGGCCGCCCGCCTCACCGTCCGCCTCTCCATCCGCCCGCGCAATCGGCGCCGACACGATCGGCCGATGCGACACGCCTTCGTGCGACAGCCGGCTTTCGAACAGCGTGAGCGCGTCGAACCGCAGCGCGACCGGCCGCTTCACCGCACCGCCGTGCGCCGGCTGCCCGACCGCATCGTGCGGCAGCCGCGCGAGCGTCACGTGCGGGCGGAACGGCCGCCGGTCGGCCGGCACGCCGAGTTCGCGCAGCTTCGCCGACAGTGCGAGATTCAACGCCGCGCACGCCGGCACGGCGGCCAGCTCGGCGACGATCAGCCGCGCGCGCGGCAGGCTCGGCCACCACGCGATCCGTTCGACCGGCATCAACGGCAGTGCATGCGCGGCCGCGAGCGCCGGCAGGCACGCGGCCAGCGCGTCGCAGCACGCCCGCTCGATCGCGCCGACGAACGCAAGCGTCACATGCAGTTGCGCGGGCAGCGGACGCCGCGCGCCCCGGGTAACCGGCAACGCGTGCAGCGCGTCGCGCGATGCCGCATCGGGCATCAGCGCGACGAACACGCGCAGCCGGTCGCCGTTCATGACTCGCTCGCCACCGCGCGCGGCGCGCGCGCCGGATCAGCCGCGGCCGGACGTTGCGGCAGCGGGCCATGCTCGCCCCACACGTCGGTCGGCAGCACGTTCGCGAGTTCCGGAATCGTGTTGCGCGTGAACACCGGCTCGGCCACGCCTGCCGCGCGCTGGCGGCGATAGTCGCGCCAGGCTGCGTGCGCGTACTTGCCGAGCGCGAGGATCGCGATCAGGTTGATGATCGCCATCAGCCCCATGCTCGTATCGGCCATCGCCCACACGAGCGGCAGTTGCCCGACGCTGCCGAACATCACCATCGCGAGCACCGCGACGCGGAACAGCGGCAGCACGCCGCGCCGCTTCGTGATGAATTCGACGTTGCCTTCCGCATACGCGTAGTTGCCGATCACCGACGAGTACGCGAAGAAGAAGATCGCGAACGCCATGTAGATGCCGCCCCAGTCGCCGACGTGGCTCGCGATCGAGCGCTGCGTGAGCGCCGCACCTTCCATGCCGGTGCCCAGCTCGTACTGGCCCGACAGCAGGATCACGAAGGCGGTCGCGCTGCAGATCACGATCGTGTCGACGAACACGCCGAGCATCTGGATCAGCCCCTGCACGACCGGATGCCGCGTGCTGGCGGTTGCCGCCGCATTCGGCGCGCTGCCCATGCCGGCCTCGTTCGAGAACAGCCCGCGCTTCACGCCCATCGCGACCGCCTGGCTGACCGCATAGCCCGTCAGGCCACCCGCCGCCTGTTCGAGACCGAACGCGCTCTTCACGATCAGCGCGATCACGCCCGGCACCAGCGCGATATGCGTGGCGACCGCATAGACCGCGAGCGCGAGATAGCCGATCGCCATCAGCGGCACGATCACCTGCGCAACCGCCGCGATCCGGCGAATCCCGCCGAAGATGATCGGCGCGGTCAGCAGCACGAGCCCGAGACCGACCGTCGCGCGGCTCCAGCCGAACGACGTGTCGAACGCATCGGCGATCGCGTTGGCCTGCACCGCATTGAACACGAAGCCGAACGCGAGGATCAGCGACAGCGAGAACAGCACGCCGAAGCCGCGCGAGCGCAGGCCCGTCTGGATGTAGTACGCGGGGCCGCCGCGATAGCTGCCGTCCGAATGCGACACCTTGAAGATCTGCGCGAGCGTCGCCTCGACGAACGCGGACGACATCCCGACCAGCGCCGTCATCCACATCCAGAAGATCGCGCCCGGCCCGCCGACGGTCAGCGCGACCGCGACGCCGGCGATGTTGCCGGTGCCGACGCGGCTCGCGAGCCCCGTCGCGAACGCCTGGAATGACGAGATGCTGCCCGGCTCGCCCTTGCTGCCGACCAGCTTCACGCTGAGCAACAGCGCCTTCAGCTGGATCATCCGGAACCGCAACGTGAACCACAGGCCCACGCCGAGCAGCAGCGCGATCAGCACGTAGTTCCACAACACGCCGTTGACGGCGTCGATCAGCCCTTGCACGAGTGCTTCCATCCAGAATCCTTGTAAATAGGGTCAGTCACATGTGATAGCCGCTCGCTTCACGGCCGGAGGGGCGACATGATATGACAGTTTGCAAGGATCATTACAAAACGAAAGGTTTGGGATGACCGGAAATTGCTGCCGGATGTGATCAGATTAGGCGACGCTTCGCGAAAATGCGGAGGTGCAAGGATCGCGACAGCCGCGGCGTGGGATCGTGTCGTGGCGCGCCCGGGGCGGTGTCGGACGCAGCGAGACGCCGGCCGGTCGCCCGATACGAAGCGCACGGCGCGCACCGCACGATCACCGAATCGTGTGCGCAAAAAAACCGGGCGCCCTTTCGGACGCCCGGTTTCCACGACGGCTACCGACCTGCGCTTATCGCGGCAGGTTCGAATGCCCCATCAGGTACGCATCGACCGAGCGTGCGCACTGGCGGCCTTCGCGGATCGCCCACACCACGAGCGACTGGCCGCGGCGCATGTCGCCCGCCGCGAACACCTTGTCGACCGACGTGTAGTACGAACGATCGCCTTCGGTCGCCGCACGCGCATTGCCGCGCGCATCCTTCGCGACGCCGAATGCCTCCAGCACCGGCGCTGCCGGCTGCGTGAAGCCCATCGCGAGCAGCACGAGGTCGGCCTTCATTTCGAACTCGGAGCCCGGCACTTCCTGCATCTTGCCGTCCTTCCACTCGACGCGCACCGCGATCAGCTTCTCGACCTTGCCGTTCTTGCCTTCGAGACGCTTCGTCGCGACCGCCCAGTCGCGCTCGCAACCTTCCTCGTGCGACGACGACGTGCGCAGCTTGATCGGCCAGTACGGCCACACCAGCGGCTTGTTTTCCTCTTCCGGCGGCTGCGGCAGCAGCTCGAACTGCGTGACCTGCTTCGCACCGTGACGGTTCGACGTGCCGACGCAGTCCGAACCCGTGTCGCCACCACCGATCACGATCACGTGCTTGCCCTTCGCGAGCAGCTGGTCGACGAGCTTGTCGCCCGCGTTCACGCGGTTCTGCTGCGGCAGGAAGTCCATCGCGAAATGCACGCCCGCGAGTTCGCGGCCAGGCACCGGCAGGTCGCGCGGCGTTTCCGAACCGCCGGCGATCACGACCGCGTCGAATTCTTCCTTCAGCGTGTCCGGCGAGATGGTTTCCTTCGCGAGGCTACCGATCGACTCGGGCAGCGGATCCTTGCCGATGAACACGCTGGTGCGGAACGTCACGCCTTCCGCTTCCATCTGACGCATGCGGCGGTCGATCAGCCACTTCTCGAGCTTGAAATCGGGGATCCCGTAACGCAGCAGGCCGCCGACCCGGTCGTTCTTCTCGAACACCGTCACGTCGTGGCCTGCACGCGCGAGCTGCTGCGCGGCGGCGAGACCCGCAGGGCCCGAACCGACGACCGCGACCTTCTTGCCCGTCTTGTGCTCGGCCGGCAGCGGCTTCACCCAGCCTTCCGCCCAGGCTTTGTCGATGATCGCGTGCTCGATCGACTTGATGCCGACCGGGTCGTTGTTGATCCCGAGCGTGCAAGCTGCCTCGCACGGCGCCGGGCAGATGCGGCCCGTGAATTCCGGGAAGTTGTTGGTCGAATGCAGGACTTCGATCGCCTGCTGCCAGTCCTGCCGGTAAACGAGATCGTTGAAGTCCGGAATGATGTTGTTGACCGGGCAGCCGTTGTTGCAGAACGGGATGCCGCAATCCATGCAGCGCGCGCCCTGGACCTTCGCGTCCGCGTCGGTCAGTGCCGCGACGAATTCCTTGTAATGCTTCACGCGCGTGAGCGGTGCTTCGTACGCCTCGTGGCGGCGTTCGAACTCCAGAAAACCGGTTGCCTTGCCCATAAGGTGCTCTTCTGTTCGGTGTATCGGGTGGGGGAGCCGCGCGCGGCAGTCAGGCGCGCGCGGCATTCGCTATGTCGTTCGTCGCTCAGGCGGCCAGTTCTTCCTTCGCCGCCTTCTTCGCACCGATCTCGCCCAGCGCGCGCTTGTATTCGTGCGGGAACACCTTCACGAACTGGCGGCGCGCCGCGTCCCAGTTTTCCAGCAGCGACTTCGCGCGCGGCGAACCCGTGAACTGGAAATGACGCTCGACGAGCCCCTTGAGCAGCGCTTCGTCCGTCGTGCCTTCGTGCCAGAGCGCGCGGTCGACCGTGCGCTCCTGCTCGGCCTGCTGCAGCACCGGCTCGAGCGCGACCATCGACTTGTTGCACTTCGCCGCGAACGTGCCTTCCGGATCGTAGATGTACGCGAGACCGCCCGACATGCCGGCCGCGAAGTTGCGCCCGGTCTCGCCGAGCACGACGACCGTGCCGCCCGTCATGTATTCGCAACCGTGGTCGCCCGTGCCTTCGACGACCGCCGTCGCGCCCGAGTTGCGCACGCAGAAGCGCTCGCCCGCCACGCCGCGGAAGAACGATTCGCCTTCGATCGCGCCGTACATCACCGTGTTGCCGCAGATGATGTTTTCCTCGGACTTGCCGCGGAAGTCGTTGGTCGGGCGGATGATGATCCGGCCGCCCGACAGGCCCTTGCCGACGTAGTCGTTGCCGTCGCCGACGAGGTCGAGCGTCACGCCCTTCGCGAGGAACGCGCCGAAGCTCTGGCCGGCCGTGCCCTTCAGCTGGATGTGCACCGCGTCGTCGGCCAGGCCCTCGTGGCCGTGCTTCTTCGCGATCACGCCCGACAGCATCGCGCCGACCGTCCGGTTCACGTTGCGCACCGGCTGGATGAACGACACATGCTCGCCGTTCTCGATCGCGGCCTTCGCCTTCTCGATCAGCACGTGGTCGAGCGCGCGCTCGAGGCCGTGATCCTGCACGTCGACGTGACGCGGCGCGACGTCCTCGCATTCTTCCGGCTGGTAGAACACGCGCGAGAAGTCGAGGCCCTTCGCCTTCCAGTGCTCGATGCCCTTGCGCGTGTCGAGCAGGTCGGCGCGGCCGATCAGGTCGTCGAACTTCGCGACGCCGAGCTGCGCCATGATCTCGCGCACTTCCTCGGCGACGAAGAAGAAGTAGTTCACGACGTGCTCGGGCTGGCCCTTGAACTTCGCACGCAGCACCGGATCTTGCGTCGCGACGCCGACCGGGCACGTGTTCAGGTGGCACTTGCGCATCATGATGCAACCTTCGACGACGAGCGGCGCCGTCGCGAAGCCGAATTCATCCGCGCCGAGCAGCGCGCCGATCACGACGTCGCGGCCCGTCTTCATCTGGCCGTCGGCCTGCACGCGGATGCGGCCGCGCAGGCGGTTCAGCACCAGCGTCTGCTGCGTTTCGGCCAGGCCGAGTTCCCACGGCGTGCCCGCATGCTTGACCGACGACAGCGGCGACGCACCCGTGCCGCCGTCATGGCCGGCGATCACGACGTGATCGGCCTTCGCCTTCGCGACACCGGCCGCGACCGTGCCGACACCCACTTCCGACACGAGCTTCACGGAGATGCTCGCGCTCGGGTTCACGTTCTTCAGGTCGTGGATCAGCTGCGCCAGATCCTCGATCGAGTAGATGTCGTGGTGCGGCGGCGGCGAGATCAGGCCGACGCCCGGCACCGAGTAACGCAGCTTGCCGATGTATTCGGACACCTTGTGGCCCGGCAGCTGGCCGCCTTCGCCCGGCTTCGCGCCCTGCGCCATCTTGATCTGGATCTGGTCGGCCGACGCGAGGTACTCGGCGGTGACGCCGAAGCGGCCCGACGCGACCTGCTTGATCTTCGAGCGCAGCGAATCGCCATCCTTCAGCGGAATGTCGCTGACGATTTCATCGCCGATCACCGACTTCAGCGTCTCGCCCGACTTGATCGGGATGCCGCGCAGTTCGTTGCGGTAACGCTTCTCGTCTTCGCCGCCTTCGCCGGTGTTCGACTTGCCGCCGATCCGGTTCATCGCGATCGCAAGCGTTGCGTGCGCTTCGGTGCTGATCGAACCGAGCGACATCGCGCCCGTCGCGAAGCGCTTGACGATGTCCTTCGCCGGTTCGACGTCGTCGATCGGGATTGCCTTGGTCGGCTCGACCTTGAACTCGAACAGGCCGCGGAACGTCATGTGACGCTTGGTCTGGTCGTTGATCAGGTGCGCGTATTCCTTGTACGTCTGGTACGAGTTGCTGCGCGTCGCGTGCTGCAGCTTCGCGATCGAATCCGGCGTCCACATGTGGTCTTCGCCACGCACGCGGTACGCGTACTCGCCGCCCGCGTCGAGCATGTCGCGCAGGACCGGGCTGTCGCCGAACGCGTCGCGGTGCAGGCGGATCGCCTCTTCCGCGACTTCGAACAGGCCGATGCCGCCGACCTTCGACGCCGTGCCCTTGAAGTACTTCTCGACGAGGTCGCTCGACAGGCCGAGCGCTTCGAAGATCTGCGCGCCCGTGTACGACATGTACGTCGAGATGCCCATCTTCGACATCACCTTCTGCAGGCCCTTGCCGACCGCCTTCGTGAAGTTGTAGACGGCCTTCTCCGGCGACAGGTCGCCCGGCAGCCCTTCGGCCATCTTCGCGAGCGTTTCCATCGCGAGGTACGGGTGCACGGCTTCCGCGCCGTAGCCCGCGAGCAGCGCGAAGTGGTGCGTTTCACGCGCGGAGCCCGTCTCGACGACGAGGCCCGTGCTCGTGCGCAGCCCTTGCTGGACGAGGTGCGAGTGGATCGCCGACGTGGCGAGCAGCGCCGGAATCGCGACATGCTCGGCGTCCGTCTTGCGGTCCGACACGATCAGCATGTTGTAGCCCGACTTCACCGCGTCGACGGCTTCCGCGCACAGCGACGCGAGGCGTGCTTCGATGCCTTCCTTGCCCCACGCGACCGGGTAGCAGATGTTCAGTTCGTATGCGCTGAACTTGCCGCCCGTGTACTGGTCGATCGCGCGGATCTTCGCGATGTCCTTGAAGTCGAGCACCGGCTGCGACACTTCGAGACGCATCGGCGGGTTGATGTTGTTCGTGTCGAGCAGGTTCGGCTTCGGGCCGATGAACGACACGAGCGACATGACCATGTTCTCGCGGATCGGGTCGATCGGCGGGTTCGTGACCTGCGCGAACAGCTGCTTGAAGTAGTGATAGAGCGTCTTGTTCTTGTTCGACATCACCGCGAGCGGCGAGTCGTTGCCCATCGAACCGACGGCTTCCTCGCCCTGCTGCGCCATCGGCGCCATCAGGAACTTCAGGTCTTCCTGCGTATAGCCGAACGCCTGCTGGCGGTCGAGCAGCGCGGCGCCCTGCGTGCGGCCGGCCGCGACTTCCTCGGCCTTCGGCTCGATCTCGTCGAGCTTGATGCGCACGGCGTCGATCCAGCTCTTGTACGGCTTCGCGTTCGCGAGGTTGTCCTTCAGTTCCTTGTCGTCGATGATGCGGCCGTGCTCCATGTCGATCAGGAACATCTTGCCCGGCTGCAGGCGCCACTTTTTGACGATCTTCGATTCGGGGATCGGCAGCGTGCCGGCTTCCGACGCCATGATCACGAGATCGTCGTCGGTGACGATGTAGCGCGCCGGACGCAGGCCGTTACGGTCGAGCGTCGCGCCGATCTGGCGGCCGTCGGTGAACGCGATCGCGGCCGGGCCGTCCCACGGCTCCATCATCGCGGCGTGGTATTCGTAGAACGCGCGGCGGTTCTCGTCCATCAGCGTGTGCTGTTCCCATGCTTCCGGGATCATCATCATCACCGCGTGCACGAGCGGGTAGCCGGCCATCACCAGCAACTCGAGACAGTTGTCGAACGACGCGGTATCCGACTGGCCCGGGTAGATCAGCGGCCACAGCTTCGGCAGGTCGTCGGCGAGCACGTGCGACGCGATCGCGCCGGTACGCGCGTTCAGCCAGTTCACGTTGCCCTTCACGGTGTTGATCTCGCCGTTGTGCGCGATCATCCGGTACGGGTGAGCCAGCTCCCACGCCGGGAACGTGTTGGTCGAGAAGCGCTGGTGCACGAGCGCGAGCGCCGACACGACGCGCGTGTCCTGCAGGTCGCGGTAGTACACGCCGACCTGGCCCGCGAGCAGCAGCCCCTTGTAGACGATCGTGCGCGCCGACATCGACGGCACGAAGTATTCCTTGCCGTGCTTGAGCTTCAGCGCCTGGATGCGGTGGCTCGCGGTCTTGCGGATCACGTACAGCTTCCGCTCGAGCGCGTCCGTCACCATGATGTCCTTGCCGCGGCCGATGAAGATCTGGCGGATCAGCGGCTCACTCGCCTTGACCGTCGGCGAAATCGGCATCGCATGGTCGACCGGCACGTCGCGCCAGCCGAGCACGACCTGGCCTTCGGCCTTCACCGTCCGCTCGAGCTCCTGCTCGCATGCGAGACGCGACGCGTTTTCCTTCGGCAGGAAGATCATGCCGACCCCATATTCACCCGCCGGCGGCAGATTCACGCCCTGCTTCGCCATTTCCTCGCGATAGAACGCGTCCGGAATCTGGATCAGGATGCCAGCGCCGTCGCCCATCAGCGGATCGGCGCCGACCGCGCCACGGTGATCGAGGTTCTCGAGGATCTTCAGACCCTGCTGAATGATCTCGTGGCTCTTCTTGCCCTTGATGTGAGCGACGAAGCCGACGCCACAGGCGTCGTGTTCGTTTTGCGGGTCATACAGACCTTGTGCGGCGGGCACCGCGGCGAGCGGCTGCTGGTGGTCGTTCATGGGGACACCGTCGTAAAGGGGGCCTGGAGGCCGTTGAACCATTTTCTTGTTGCCGTCGATCCCGCTCCCGGCGGGAGACGGCGCGGCCGACCGTGGATGGGCATGCTTCGCCCGGGCCACCGGAATTCGGAATATACGCGACGAATCAAAGGAATAGCAACAAAAACCGCTTGATCGAACCCCAATAAAATGGATGCCTCGATCTGGTGCCGTTTTATTAGGGCCGTATCGTTTTGGTGCAAAAAGAAGCGGCGCCCGCAGCGCCGCCTCCTGAACCGCCGTTCCTGCTTTACTGCTGGATCGGCGGCGTGTTTTCACGCACCTTTCTGGGGCGTCCGCGCGGCAGCGGCGACACGCGCCGGTTCGCGGTACGTGCGGCCCATTCGCGATAATTCTCGCCGCCGAGCACCCAGCCCTTCAACGTCGCCTGCTGCAGCTGGTCGGCCTGGCGCTCGTCGAGCGGCTGCTCGCACAGCTCCTTGTACGCGCGCTGGCGGTCGAACGGCGTATTGCCGAGCGCCCAGTAGAGCGGATGGTCGGTGATCAGGCTGTCGACGGTGAGCCCGACGTGGTGCCGGTAGCTCGACCAGCGATAGGCCTCGGGCGTCGCGACGAGCTGCGCGCGCACCGGGCTCATCTCGACCACGCGGCTCGCGAGCAGGAAATAGCGCTCGCCTTCGATCACGGTCGCGCGATAGCGGCCTTCCCACAGGGTGCCGCGCCGCGAGTAGCGGCGGTTGAAATGCGCGACGTAGCGGCGACCGACGGCCTGCATCGCTTTCGGCAGGCTCGCTTCGTCGCTCGGCGTCACGAGCAGTTGCACCTGGCGCGGCAGCAGCACGTAGGCGTGCACCGACAGGTGATGATCGCGCGCGGCGGCCTTCAGACAATCGATGAAGAGTTCGTAGTCCTGGTCGTCGACGAACGCGGGTTGCTGATCCAGGCCGCGCAGTATCACGTGCTGCGGCTGGTCGGGAACGTAGAGTCGTGCTAACCGTGCCATGCTGAATGTCCGTTTGAACGCGTTAGGAAATACCCGGGGGTCCGAAATTGCGCACCTGCGTAGAATGCCTTTCCCCGCGGGGCGCGAAAGCGTACGGTCGTACGAAACCTAGGGAGAAAACTCTAACTTACGAGCTTGTTTGGTTTTAAACGCAGTCGTCATAATGAGCACGCCTTTGATCGGAGGAGACACAATGAAACGAAAACTGGCCATTACGGGGGCCGCAGCGCTCGCATTCGCTTTCGCGGGCGGTACGGCACATGCACAATCCGCAGGTGATTTCTACGTCAGCACCGGCTGGTTCCACCTTGCGCCGCAGGACAGCAGCGACCCGCTGTTCGTCTACGGCGTAGGCGGCACGCCCATCAACCAATCGATTCCCAACACCGGCGCCGGCATCAACGACGCCGATACGCTTGGACTCGCAACGGGCTACTTCATCACCGACCATATCTCCACCGAGCTCGTTATGGGGATACCGCCGAAGTTCGACATTACCGGCAAGGGTCAGTTCGATAGATTCGGCGTACTCGGCCGTGCGTACCAGTGGAGCCCCGCCGTATTGCTGCGCTACCACTTCAACGACGCCAACGCGAAGTTCCGTCCGTATGTCGGCATCGGCGCGACGTACGTCTGGTTCACCGGTGCAAAGATCACGAACAGCAGCTTCGAGAACGGCGTGCTCGGCGGCCCGACCAGCGCCACGACCAGCAACCAGTGGGCGCCTGTCTTCAACGCCGGCTTCACGTACAACTTCACGAAACACTGGTTCGCAGGCCTGTCGCTCTCGTACATCCCGGTCAGCGTGACGGCGACCTTTACGACGGCCCGCCGGACGCCGGTCGGCACGCTGACGGAAACGTCGAAGGCCCACATCTCGCTGAACCCGATCGTCACGTACCTGAACGTCGGCTACCGCTTCTAAGCGTAGTCGAATATTTGGGGAATGGTTAATCCTGCTGCAATTTGTAGCGGATTTTTCCTGGCGTAACGTCTCCACGATGCAAAACGCCCCGGCGGAAATCCCGTCGGGGCGTCGTTTTTTCGCGTCAGGCACGTTCCGCGCAAGGGTTTCGCCGGCCGTCGGCGCGGCCGTCAGGGGATGGCGATGTCGTCCAGCGCATCGGGCGCGATCAGGTCGATGCGATCCGTGCAGACCGCATCGACACCCCAGCGCGCGAGTTCGCGTGCCCGTTCGAGGTCGTTCACCGTGTAAACCAGGATGCGCAGCCCGGCCGCCTTGATCGCGCGCACGAGCGGTTCGTCGAGCTGTTTGTGGTCTGCATGCAACGAAACGCAGCCGAGCACGCCGACGACTTGCGCATGCCAATCGTCCGGCACGGCCTCGTAAAGCATCCCGCGCGGCAGCGCAGGCGCAGTCGCGCGTGCCTGTTGCAGCGCATCGAACGAGAACGACGACAGGAGCGGCGGAACCGCGGCATCACGCCAGTACGCAGCCGCGTCGGCCGCCACGCGCTGCCCAGTCTCAATCTCGCGCCCCGGGCACGGCTTGATCTCGACATTCGCTGCCAGCCCGTGGGCGAGGCAGCGCGCCGCCGCCGCCTCGAGCGTCGGCATCCGCTCGCCCGCGAAGCGCGCGTCGCGCCACGTGCCCGCATCGAGCGCGGCCAGCGCCGCATAACGCATGCCCGCCGCCGCGCCGTGACCGTTCGAGGTCCGGTCGACCGTGTCGTCGTGCAGCAGGAACGTCACGTCGTCGGCCGACAGCTTCGCGTCGAACTCGACCATCCGGTGGCCACGGCGCGCGCCCTCGTCGAGCGCGGCGAGCGTGTTCTCCGGTGCGAGCGTGCCGCCGCCGCGATGGGCGACGACGCGCGGATAAGGCCACCAGTCGGTACGGGTCGTCATCGTCGGTCTCTCGGCAAGGTCGGCAGGTTCAGCCGGCACGCTTGCCGGTCTCGGGATCGAAGAAATGCAGCCGGTGCGCGGGCAGCGCGGCCGCCAGCGCCGTGCCGCGCGCCGGGCGGTCCGCGTGCGGCAGGCGCACCGCGACGTCGTGACTGCCCCACCGGCCGTGCGCGAGATTGTCCGCGCCGAGCAGCTCGCACGAGTCGACCGGCAGCGTCGCCTGCGCGACGCCCGGCTGCGGCGTCATGTGCTCGGGACGCACGCCGAGCACCCAGTCGCGCCCGGCGGCGATCTCGCGGCCGATGCCGGGGGCGCCCGCGACCGGCAGCGCCGGGCCACCGCCCGCGACCGTAAACGTCGCGCCGTCGTCCGACAGCCGGCCGTGCATCAGGTTCATCGCGGGCGAGCCGATGAAGCCCGCGACGAACACCGTCGCCGGCTTCTCGTACACGTCGACCGGCGCGCCGATCTGCTCCGCGTAGCCGCGGTTCATCACGATCACGCGCTGCGCGAGCGTCATCGCCTCGATCTGGTCGTGCGTCACGTAGACGCTCGTCGTCGCGAGCCGCGCATGCAGCCGCTGGATCTCGAGCCGCATCTGCACACGCAGCTTCGCGTCGAGGTTCGACAACGGCTCGTCGAACAGGAACACCGACGGCTCGCGCACGATCGCACGCCCCATCGCGACACGCTGCCGCTGGCCGCCCGACAGCTCGCGCGGCCGCCGCGCGAGCAGCGGCTCGAGTTCGAGGATCTTCGCGGCAGCCGCCACCCGCGCGTCGATCGTCGCGCGCTCGATCCCGCGGATCTTCAGCCCGTAGCCCATGTTCTGCGCGACCGTCATGTGCGGGTACAGCGCATAGTTCTGGAACACCATCGCGATGTCGCGATCCTTCGGCTCCAGCGCGTTGACGACGCGCTCGCCGATCGCGATCTCGCCGTCCGTCACCGTCTCGAGCCCCGCGATCATCCGCAGCAACGTCGACTTGCCGCAGCCCGACGGGCCGACCAGCACGATGAATTCGCCGTCGGCGATCTCCACGTCGATGCCATGCAGCACGTGCTGCTTGCCGTCGTAGGATTTCCTGACGCCCTTCAAGCTCAGCGCAGCCATTCTTGGTCTTTCTCCCGGTTGCCGTCCGTCATTCATTTCTCGGAATCGACGAGGCCGCGCACGAACCAGCGCTGCATCGCCAGCACGACGACGAGCGGCGGGATCATTCCCAGCAGCGTCGCCGCCATCACGTATTGCCATTCGGTCGCGGCGTCGCCGCTTGCGATCATCGTCTTGATACCCACCACCGCCGTTGACAGCGACGCCTCCGTCGTGATCAGGATCGGCCACAGATACTGGTTCCAGCCGTAGATGAACGTGATCACGAACAGCGCCGCGATGCTCGTCTTCGACAGCGGCAGCACGACGTCCCAGAAGAACCGCAGCGGCCCCGCGCCGTCGATGCGCGCCGCATCCATCAGCTCGTCGGGCAGCGTCATGAAGAACTGGCGGAACAGGAACGTCGCGGTCGCCGATGCGATCAGCGGCAGCGTGAGCCCCGCGTAGGTGTTCGTCAGGTGCAGCGTCGACACGACCTGCACGGTCGGAAAGATCCGCACTTCCACCGGCAGCATCAGCGTGACGAAGATCAGCCAGAACGCCGTGTTGCGGAACGGGAAGCGGAAATAGACGATCGCGTACGCGGAGAGGATCGACACCGCGATCTTGCCCACCGCGATGCCGAGCGCCATCGCGAAGCTGTTTACGAGCAGGCGGCCGAACGGCGCCGTCGTGCCGCCACTGCCGTGCCCCCAGATGTACGCGACGTTCTCGAACAGGTGCGTGCTCGGCACGAGCGACAGCGGCACCGTGAACACTTCCTGCGCGTTCATCGTCGCCGCGCAGAACGCGACGTAGACGGGAAACACGATCAGCACCACACCGGCGATCAGCACCGCGTGGCAGAACAGGTCGAAGCCCTTGCGATTTTCGATCATGCGTATTGCACCCTGCGTTCGACGAAGCGGAACTGGATCACCGTGAGCCCGACGACGATGATCATCAGCACGACCGACTGCGCGCCCGAGCTGCCGATGTCGAGCCCCTGGAAGCCCTCCGCGAAGATCTTGTAGATCAGCGTCTTCGTGCTCTGCGCCGGGCCGCCGCCGGTGGCCGCGTCGATCACCGGGAACGTGTCGAAGAACGCGTAGACGAGGTTCACGACCAGCAGGAAGAAGCTGGTGGGCGACAGCAGCGGCAGCACGATGTTGAAGAAGCGCCGCACCGGCCCGGCGCCGTCGATCGCCGCCGCCTCGATCAGCGAGCGCGGAATCGCCTGCAGGCCCGCGTAGAAGAACAGGAAGTTGTAGCTCACCTGTTTCCATACCGACGCGAGCACGACGAGGAACATCGCCTGCCCGCCGTTCAGCGCGTGGTTCCACACGATGCCGCTCTTCGCGAGCGCATAGGTGATCAGGCCGATGCTCGGGTTGAACAGAAACGCCCACAGCACGGCGGCGATCGTCGGCGCGACTGCGTACGGCCAGATCAGCAGCGTGCGGTACACGCGCGCGCCGCGAATCACGCGATCGGCGCACGCGGCGAGAATCAGCGACACGACGAGCCCGCTCACCGTGACGAGCGAGCTGAACACGAGCGTCGTGCGGAACGAATCGAGATACAGCGGATCGGCGAACAGGTGCGTGAAGTTCGCGAGGCCGACGAATTCGCTCGACGTGCCGAACGCATCCTGCATCTGCGTCGACTGCCACAGCGCGACGCCGGCCGGCCACAGGAAGAACACGGCGGTGATCGCGAGCTGCGGCGCGATCAGCAGGTACGGCAGCAGGCTCGTACCAAAACGGGAACGGGATTGCATCGCGGATATCCGGTCAGGCGTAACGGAAAGGGGGTCGTGCCGCCGGCCGGCGCACGCATCCGGACAGGACGCGACGCGGCCGGCGGCACGGTGCGATGCGGGCTCAGCCGCCCGACTTCTCGAAGCGGCGCAGCAGTTCGTCGCCGCGCGACGCGGCCGAATCGAGCGCGTCCTTCGGCGATTTCTTCTGCGCCCAGACCTGTTCGAATTCCTCGTCGACCACCGTGCGGATCTGCGGCATGTTGCCCAGGCGCAGCCCCTTCGTGTACGGCAGCGGCGGCTTGTTCAGCATCTGCTTGATCGCGGTTTCGGCGCTCGGGTTCTTCGCGTAGAAGCCCTGCTGGCGCGTGAGGTCGTACGCCGCGGTCGTCACGGGCAGGTAGCCCGTGTCCTGGTGCCACTTCGCGGCGACGGCCGGCGACGCCAGATACGCGAGGAATTTCGCGACGCCCTTGTAGGTCGCCGGATCCTTGCCCGCCAGCACCCACAGGCTCGCACCGCCGATGATCGCGTTCTGCGGCGCGCCCTTCACGTTCGCGTCGTACGGCATCATGCCCGTGCCGTAGCTGAACTTCGCGAACTTCTGCACGTTCGCGAGCGCGCCCGACGACGTCGTCAGGATCCCGCAGTCGCCGCTGTAGAACTTCGCCGACGCTTCATCCTTGCGGCCCGCGTACGTGAACGTGCCGTCCTTCGCCATCTGCTGCAGGAACGAGATGTGAGCGATCTGCTGCGGCTTGTTGAATTCGAGCACCGCGTCGGTACCGTCGAAGCCGTTGTTGCGGCTCGCGAACGGCAGCCCGTGCCACGCGCTGTAGTTCTCGAGCTGGATCCAGCCCTGCCAGCCGGTCGTGAAGCCGCATGCCATCCCCGACTTGCGCAGCTTCTCGGCATCGGCCTGCACGTCGGCCCACGTCTTCGGCGGCTGGTTCGGGTCGAGGCCGGCCTTCTTGAACGCGTCCTTGTTGTAGTACAGCACCGGCGTCGAGCTGTTGAACGGCATCGAAACGAGATGGCCCGTCTTGGCGTCGCTGTAGTAGCTCGCGATGGTCGGCACGAACGCCTTTTCGTCGAGCGGCACGCCGGCCTGCTTGAACACGTCGTAGACCGGCACGACGGCCTTCTTCGCCTGCATCATCGTGGCCGTGCCGACTTCATAGACCTGGAGGATCGCCGGCGCGTTGCCGCTGCGATAGGCGGCGATGCCGGCCGCGAGCGCCTGGTCGTAGGTGCCCTTGAAGACCGGCACGATCTTGTAGTCGCTCTGCGACGCATTGAACTGGTCGGCGATCGCATTGACCCGCTCGCCGAGCGCGGCCTCCATCGCATGCCAGAACTGGATTTCCGTCGCGGCGAGCGCCACGTGCTGCATCCCGAACATCAGCGCGCCGCCGAGCGCGATCGAACGAACCAGTGTCCCCGCAGGCTTCTTCTTCATCGACCTCTCTCCTATGAAAACGTTACCAACAGCGTCTGCAACATTCCCGTCGCCATTGAACCGGCGAAGTCTAGTGATCGTTTGTGACAGTCAGTTGTCGCCGATGACGAACAGGCGCTGATACTCCTTCAGCGCGAAGCGGTCGGTCATGCCGGCGATGTAGTGCGCGACGAGGCGCGGCTGCTGCGCGGTGTCGTCGGACTGATACGGCGGCGGCAGCAGGCGCGGATCGTCGATGAACGCGTCGAACAGGCCGGTGACGACGCGCTGCGCCTTGCTCGCCATGCGCATCACCTTGTAGTGGCGATAGAGGTTCTTGAAGAGGAAACGCTTGAGGGCGGCCGCTTGCGCAGCGACCGTTTCGCTGTGCGACACGAGCGGCGGCGCGGCGCGCACGTCGTCGAGCGATGCGGGCGCGACACGCGCGAGATTGCGCGTCGTCTCGTCGATCAGGTCGACGATCAGCGTGTTGATGATGCGGCGCACCGTCTCGTGCACGAGGCGGCGGCCTTCGAGGTGCGGGAATTCGGCGAGCGCCGCCTCGTAGTGGCGCTGCCACAGCTCGACTTCCGCGAGCTGCTCGATCGTGATCAGGCCGGAACGCAGGCCGTCGTCGACGTCGTGGTTGTTGTACGCGATCTCGTCCGCGATGTTGGCGAGCTGCGCTTCGAGCGACGGCTGGCGGCCCTGCAGGAAGCGCTCGCCGAGCGCGCCGAGCTTGCGCGCATTCTCGCGCGAGCAGTGCTTCAGAATGCCTTCGCGCGTCTCGAAGCACAGGTTCAGCCCGTCGAACGCGCCGTAGTGCTCCTCGAGCTCGTCGACGACCGCCAGGCTCTGCAGGTTGTGCTCGAAGCCGCCATGCTCGCGCATGCAGGCATTCAGCGCATCCTGCCCGGCATGGCCGAACGGCGTATGCCCGAGGTCGTGCGCGAGCGAGATCGCTTCGACGAGATCCTCGTTCAGGCGCAGGTTGCGCGCGACCGAGCGCGCGATCTGCGCGACTTCGAGACTGTGCGTGAGGCGTGTGCGGAACAGGTCGCCTTCGTGATTGACGAAGACTTGCGTCTTGTATTCGAGCCGGCGGAACGCGGTCGAATGGACGATGCGGTCGCGGTCGCGCTGGAATTCGGTGCGCGCCGCCGGCGGTGCTTCCGGATGGCGACGGCCGCGCGACTGCGACGCGTGTGCGGCATACGGAGCGAGATGGGCTTCCAGCGCCGCCAGCGTCGGCGGCTCGGCCACCGGCGCAGCTGACGCGTGGCCGGCTTCGGGCAGTGTGCTGCTGGATGTCTCGCTCACGTCTCCTCCATGTCAGGGGCGCCGGGGCATCCGGGCCGCCGTTAGCGGGTGGTCTGCGCCAGTGTGGCGAACACGGCTTCGTCCGGCGCCTGCGTGATCAGCGTATCGCCGAATCGCTTCAGCAGGATGAACTTGATCGCGCCGGCCTCGGCCTTCTTGTCGACGCGCATCAGGTCCATATAGCGCGCGTCGCCGAGCGCGGGCCCGCGGGTCGGCAGGTGCGCGGCCGCGATCACCGCATCGAGGCGCTGCCGCGACGCTTCGTCGAGCAGGCCGAGCCGCACCGACAGGTCGCCCGCCATCACCATCCCGCAGCCGACCGCTTCGCCGTGCAGCCACTCACCATAGCCGAGCCCGGCCTCGATCGCGTGGCCGAACGTGTGGCCGAAGTTCAGGATCGCGCGCAGGCCGCCTTCGCGTTCGTCGGCCGCCACCACGCTCGCCTTGATCTCGCACGAGCGCTTCACCGCATGCGCGAGCGCAGCCGGGTCGCGACGGTTCAGCGCGTCGACGTTCGCCTCGATCCAGTCGAAGAATTCCGCATCGGCGATCGCGCCGGTCTTGATGATCTCGGCGACGCCGGCCGCCAGTTCGCGGTCGGGCAGGGTCGTCAGCGCGCCGATGTCCGCGATCACGGCCTGCGGCTGGTAGAACGCGCCAATCATGTTCTTGCCGAGCGGGTGGTTGATGCCCGTCTTGCCGCCGACCGACGAGTCGACCTGCGACAGCAGCGTCGTCGGCACCTGGATGAACGGCACGCCGCGCATGTAGCACGCGGCCGCGAAACCCGTCATGTCGCCGATCACGCCGCCGCCGAGCGCGACGAGCGTCGTCTTGCGATCCGCGCGGTCGGTCAGCAGGCCGTCGAAGATCAGGTTCAGCGTTTCCCAGTTCTTGTACGCCTCGCCGTCCGGCAGCACGACCGTCGACACGCGCTTGCCGAGCGGCGCAAGCGCCGCACGCAGCGCGTCGCCGTAGAGCGGATCGACCGTCGTGTTCGTGACGATCGTGACGGACGAGCCCTTGATATGCGGCGCGAACAGCTCGGCGCGGCCGATCAGGCCGACGCCAATGTGAATCGGATAGGCGCGGTCGCCCAGGTCGACGTTGACAGTAATCATGCTTGTAGCGGCTTGGCGATGACGCCGGCCAGTTCGAGTTGCATCAGCACCATGTTGACGAGACCGTTGACCGACGGACGGCCGGTCTCGATGACGAAATCCGCGCATTCGCGGTACAGCGGGTCGCGTACCTCGTACAGCGCTTCGAGACGCCCCTTCGGATCTTCGGTCTGCAGCAGCGGGCGGTTCTTGTCCTTGCGCGTGCGCAGCCACAGATCGTGCGGATTGGCGCGCAGGTAGACGACGATGCCGTGGTTTTTCAGGCAGTCGCGGTTTTCCGGGCGCAGCACCGCGCCGCCGCCCGTCGCGAGCACGATGTTCTCGCGCTGCGTGAGATCGGCGATCACCTGCGTTTCGCGATCGCGAAACCCGGCCTCGCCCTCCATCTCGAAGATCACCGGAATGCGCGCGCCCGTGCGGGCCTCGATTTCGTGGTCGGAGTCGAAGAACGTCCTGTCGAGACGACGCGCGACCGCACGGCCCACGGTGGTCTTACCCGCTCCCATAAGGCCGACGAAAAATACGTTTGCATGTGGGTCCCGCGCTTGCAACGGCTTCCTCTGCTTCAATCTTGCTGGTGTGTGGCGCAGCTTACTGGCAAAGCGGCTGCCTTGTCGAGCCTGCGTCGGCGGCTTCCGTCCCCGTTTTTTCGGCATCCGTGCTGACCGCGCCGCGCGCATTGCAGCGCGCATCGACGACGGTCGGCGTGATGAAAACGACCAGTTCGTTACGTTGATCGCGTTGCGCGCGGTGCCGAAATAGCGCGCCCAGAAACGGTATTTTGCCCAAGAGCGGCACGCGCGTCACATCGTTCCGGTTCAGTTGTTCATAGATCCCGCCGATCGCGACCGTCCCGCCGTTCTCGACCTCGACGCGCGTCTGGACGTGCTTCGTATGGATCGCGGGGCCGGCCGCCGTCGGCTCGCCGATGCTGTCCTTCGTCACGTCCAGGTCGAGCACCACGCGCCCGTCCGGCGTGATTTGCGGCTCGACCTCCAGTTTGAGCGTGGCCCGGCGGAACTGCACGCCGCTCACGCCGTTCCCGACCTTCGCCTGGTAAGGCAACTCCGAGCCCTGTTCGACGATGGCCTTGACGCGATCGGCAGTCACCACGCGCGGGCTCGACACGATCTGGCCCCGCCCTTGCGCCTCGAGCGCGCTCAGTTCGACGTCGAGCACACGGCTGAGCGGCGCGGCGAACAGCGTGAAGCCGGCGGTTGCCGCTTCGAAGCCGCCGAGCGGCCGCGCAGCCAGGTCGAGCGCGTTGCCGGCAACGGTCGTAGACGTGCCGCTCTCGCCCGACGGCGGCCGCTCCCGCGCCCGCAGCGCGACGCGTGCGCCAAGATTGCGCGAAAAACCCTGCTCGCCCTCGACGATGCGGGCCTCGATCCGGACCTGCCGCGACGGCCGGTCAATCGCCTCGATCAGGCTCGCGATCTGGTCGAGACGCGGCGCGAGATCGGTGACGAACAGCAGGTTCGTGCGCGGATCGGCCGCCGCGGCGCCGCGCTTCGACAGCAGGCGCTGGCCGGTCGCGCCGGCCAGCAGTCGCTGCACGTCCTGCGCACGCGGGTAGTGCAGCGCGAACGTCCGGCTCGCAAGCGGCTCGAGATCGGCGGCCCGCGCGTGCATTTCGAAGCGCTCGCGTTCGCGGGCGGCCAGTTCGACCGCCGGCGTGACCCATATCACGGTGCCCCGCCGGGTCATCGCGAGCCCGTGCGTGTCGAGTAGCGTGTCGAAGGCATCGCGCCAACGGACATTGTTCAGACGTAACGTGACGGTGCCGCGCACCTGCTCGCTGACGACGATATTGAGCCCCGTGAACCGCGCGAACGCGTCGAACGCGGCTGCAAGCCCCGCGCCCTGCAGATTCAGCGAGATCCGCCGCGTGTCGTCCGCATCGCCCGGTTGCCGGGCCGCAGCCTCGCCCATCCGGGCCGGCGGCGCCAACAGGATCGGCGGCCCCTCCAGCCCGGGTGCACGGGCGGCGGCCTCCGCTTGCAGCGCCGCGCGAGCCGCCTGATCGAACGGCGGCGGATCGGCCTCCGTCGCTACGGTGTGATCCGCACCGTCCACCGCGCCTTGTGGCAACGGCTGGCCCGGCACCTGCGTATCCAGCGATGCGGCAGGCCAGACGGCCGGCAGTGGCGGCAATGACGCGCTTGCACCGGACGCGGTCAATCCGGCCCAAACGGCGAGCACCCGGCATCCGTGCTTGATCATGGCTGCCTCCCGTCGTCCAGCGTGACCCGGTACGCGCCGTCCGCTGTCGCGAGCGTCACGGCGACGGGATCGACTCGCACCACCCGCGCGACCCCGAGGGTGTCGCCAGGGACCACGGCCGTGAACGCGCCGTCACCGTCGTCGAACAGCGCGAGACCGGTACGCCCGTCGCGAATCGTGCCGGCCAGGCGGACAGCCGCCCCCTCCGCTTCGGACGAACCGGCCTCGCCGAACGGATCGGCGCCGGGCACGTCGGCCAGAACCGACGCCTCCCCGCCCGTGGACGTTGGCGCCGGCAACCCCGGAAACACGTCGACGGACATTTCCACGCGCGCGGCCTCCTTTCCCCGTTCGACACGCAGCGCGGACGGCACAGCCAGAACCGGGAAACGAGCCAGCCCGCCGACCAGCTGCAGCAACGCGTGAAAGCGGCCCTCGGCGACGATGCGCACCGTGCGCCGACCGTCCGGCACCGCGCCATCGGTGCGCAGCGGTTCGATCGATACGTCGCGCAGCCCGCTCGACGCGGCGCGATTTGCCAGTTCCAGCATCAACGCAGCCCATTCCGGCGTACGCGGCGAGCGATCGCCATGTGCCGCCGCCGGTTGCACCCCGCGTTGCCGTGCAGTGGCAGCCAGGACACGCCGCGCGTCGGCCTCCCGCGTCTGCGCCGCGGCGAGCAACGCGCGACTATGCGCGAGCCCGCTCCAGTCGGCAGCATTCGCCAGATGAATGCCGCCCGCCAGCACGGCCGCGAATGCGAGCGCGCAGCCTGCGACGTGCACAGCCGCCGGCGGCACGCGCCGCATGCCGCCCCGCCATCCGTCGCCGCGCAGTGCGAACCGATGCGCGAGCACCGCCGTCATGCGCCACCTCCCGACGCATTCCGGGATGCCATCGCGTCGAGCCAGCGCAGCTGGACCGAGAACCGGAACGGCATCCCGCCTGTCACGACCGGAGCACCGGAAGCAGGCTTCAGTGCATCGATATCGATCCGCCAGCCACGTTGCTCGCGCGCCATCCCACCGAGCCATCGCGCGGCCGCCCGGTAGCTCGCGGCGCGTGCATCGAGCACGGCACCGGCCGACGTCGTGCGCAGCGCGTCGAGCCGGACGGTGCCGTCACGCACCTGCGCCAGCGTGACCAGCAGCCCTGCGACGTGCCGATAAGGCGCGGCGAGCGCGGCCGCCTGCGCGTCGCGTTGCGCGGCAACGGCCGCAGCCTTGGCTGCACGTGTCGCGGCCGCCACCTGCGGCTGCAACTGCCGCAGCCGCGCCTCCACACTCGCGCGCTGGGCATCCACGCGCCACCGCGCCCCGGTGGCGGCGCCCGTCCACAGGCCGGCGCCGAGCACACCGACCAGAATCGCCGCACCGCACTGCGCGGCGCGGCGACGTCGCAACGCCTGCGCCAGCCGCTCGCGGTACGGCAGCAGGTTGAAGCCGCCCGGCTCCGCACGACAGGCCGTCATTCCCACACCCCGCGCAATGCCAGCCCGAATGCGACCGCCCATGCCGGGCCGCCCGGCATGCCGGCGGGCAGGCATGGCTGCCCATTCCAGCCGGTGCAGTCGAACGACACCGCAACCGCGCCGAGCACGTCGCCAATCTCGGCGACGGACGTGTCGAAGCGGGCGATACACCGCTCGTCCCCTGACACGAGTACGCAACACACGGCCCCGAGCGCGCGCTGGCGCAATGCATCGGAAAACGCCCCCGGCACGGCGCCGGACAGCGTCAGCACCGGTACGGCCAACGGGCCGTCAATCCGCCAGCCGTGCACGCCCGAGTCATGAAACCAGAGCGCCGCGTAGGGGCCCGCCTGCGCGTCGGGTTCGAATTGCGCGGCATAGCGCAACGCACGCAGCGCCGCGGCCGACTCGCCGTCGACCACCGTCAGGTCGACACCGGCCTGGGCGGCCACGTCGATCCGCCGTTCGAGCAGCGCCAGCGGAGCCACGGCAATTTCGATCTCGCCGGCTCCCGCGCCGCCGTCCTGCCGCCAGTCGAACGCGAGACTGTCCGGCGCCAGCCCCGAGATGCGTTCGGCCGCCTGCCGCGCGGCGTCCTCGACATCGGCCCGACCGGCCAGGTCGAGCGTCGCGGTGCGCATCTCGTCATCGTGCAACGCCATCACGCCGCGCGTGTCACACCGCACCCCGGCCGCCGACAGCCTCGACACGGCGGCGGCCAGCGCACGCGCAACCGCCGCCCAGCGCGCATCCTCCGGCCCGCCCGCCAACCCGACCGGCTCCCGCTCCAGCCCCTCGACGCACACCTCCGCGCCCCGGCCGCACCGGCTCAGCACGGCCACCCTCACCTCATCCGCACCGACGTCGATTCCCGTCGACCGTTGCCCACCCTGCGCAAACCGCGCTCGCCATCGTCCCGCCATCCCAGCCTCCCGAAATCGTCGCGGCCCATGCCGCGTTTCCGAGACCTGATTCTGCAAATCGGCGCGTGCGGCCGACAGTCGGCCTAACGGCCAGCATCCGCTCGCGACGGCCATGCGCGGGCTATGCTGGAAGCACGCCGGACCGCGTCTTCGCGGCGGGCGCCCCCCGCGTCAGGACCGGTCTTACCGGGCAGCTATAATCGCGGGACTGTTTTCCGGTATGCCTATGCAATCCACGACTCCTACGTCCCCGCCTCCCGCCCCGGAGCCGAAGAAGCGGCCCTGGTGGCAAAAAGTCCTGCTCGGATTCGCCACGATGTGCGTCGCGCTCGTCGTGGCCGGCGGCCTCGTGCTCGGCTATGCGCTCGTCGTTGCGTGGCCGAACATGCCGTCGCTCGACGCGCTGACCGACTATCGGCCGAAGGTGCCGCTGCGCATCTATACGTCCGATCACGTGCTGATCGGCGAATTCGGCGAAGAGCGCCGCGACGTCGTCCATTTCAAGGACGTGCCCGACTCGCTGAAGAAGGCGATCCTCGCGATCGAGGACGCACGCTTCTACGATCACGGCGGCGTCGACCTCACCGGCATCGTCCGCGCCGGCATCGTCGCGCTGACGAACGGCCATGCGTCGCAGGGTGCGAGCACGATCACGATGCAGGTCGCGCGCAACTTCTTCCTGTCGAGCGAGAAGACCTACACGCGCAAGATCTACGAGATGCTGCTCGCGTACCGGATCGAGCGTGCGCTGACGAAGGATCAGATTCTCGAGGTCTACATGAATCAGATCTACCTCGGCCAGCGCGCGTATGGCTTCGCCAGCGCCGCGCGGGTCTACTTCGGCAAGGACCTGAAGGACATCTCGCTCGCCGAAGCCGCAATGCTTGCCGGGCTGCCGAAGGCGCCGTCCGCGTACAACCCGGTCGTGAACCCGAAGCGGGCGAAGGTGCGCCAGGAATACATCCTGCAACGCATGCTCGAGCTGAACTTCATTTCGCGCGAGCAGTACGACGAAGCTTCCGCGCAGCCGCTCGTCGTCAAGGGTCCGGGCCGCGATTTCAGCGTGCACGCCGAGTACGTCGCGGAAATGGTCCGACAAATGATGTACGCGCAGTACCGTGAGGAAACCTACACGCGCGGCTTCAACGTCGTCACGACGATCGACTCCGCAGATCAGCAGGTCGCGTACACCGCGCTGCGCAAGGGCATCATGGATTACGAACGCCGGCACGGCTATCGGGGGCCGGAAGGCTTCATCGAGCTGCCGGCCGGGGCCGACGACCGCGAACAGGCGATCGACGATGCGCTGCTCGAACACCCCGACAACGGCGAACTGATCGCCGCGGTCGTCACGGCCGCCAGCCCGCGCCAGATCACGGTCGCGTTCATCGACGGCAGCAATGCGACGATCGAGGGCGACAACCTGCGCTTCGCATCGGGCGCGCTGTCGGCCAATGCGCAGCCGAATCGCCGCATCCGCCCGGGCGCGATCGTCCGCGTCGTGAAGAACGACGCCGGCAAATGGTCGATCACGCAGTTGCCGCAGGTCGAGGGGGCATTCCTGTCGATCGTCCCGCAGGACGGCGCGATCCGCTCGCTCGTCGGCGGCTTCGACTACAACAAGAACAAGTTCAACCACGTCACGCAGGCGTGGCGGCAGCCGGGTTCGTCGTTCAAGCCGTTCATCTATTCAGCGTCGCTCGACAAGGGCCTCGGGCCGGCCACCGTGATCAACGACGGCCCGCTGTATTTCAGCGCCGCCGAAACGGGTGGCCAGCCCTGGGAGCCGAAGAACTACGGCGGCGGCTTCGAAGGCCCGATGTCGATGCGCACCGCGCTGCAGCGCTCGCGCAACCTCGTGTCGATCCGGATCCTGAACCACATCGGCACGAAGTACGCGCAGCAGTACATCACCCGCTTCGGCTTCGACGCCGAACGCCATCCGGCCTACCTGCCGATGGCACTCGGCGCGGGCCAGGTCACGCCGCTGCAGATGGCGGGCGCGTACTCGGTCTTCGCGAACGGCGGCTACCGCGTCAATCCGTACCTGATCGCCGAAGTCACCGATCCGAACGGCGCGATCGTCGTGCGTGCGCAGCCGCTCGTCGCCGAGCAGAATGCACCGCGCGCGATCGACCCGCGCAACGCGTACGTGATGAACAGCCTGCTGCAGAGCGTCGCGCAGCGCGGCACGGGCGCACGGACCAACGTGCTGAAGCGCACCGACCTCGCGGGCAAGACCGGCACGACGAACGACTCGCACGACGCGTGGTTCGCCGGCTACCAGCACACGCTCGCCGCGATCGCGTGGATCGGCTACGACAATCCGCGCAGCCTCGGCGATCGCGAAACGGGGGGCGGCCTGTCGCTGCCGGTCTGGATCGACTACATGGGCGCCGCGCTGAAGGGCGTGCCCGAGTTCAAGCCGACGATGCCGGACGGCGTCGAATCGCTCGGCGGCGAGTTGTACTTCACCGAGTTCGCGCCGGGCCACGGCTTCGTGTCGACGGTCGGCGTACCGCAGGCACCGGCCGCGCAGAACGTCGACGCCACCGTGCCGCACGTCGACGAGCAGGAAAAGCAGGACATCATGAACCTGTTCGCGCACTGACCACCGGCCGGACATGAAAAAAGCGCCCCGCGGGGCGCTTTTTCTTTGGCACGACGCGTCGACGCGCAGCCCCGGCTTCGGCCCGAGCGGTTACGGCGCGCTGAACGTGATCGGCAGGCCGGCCTGCTGCGTCGCGTATTCGGTGAGCGCCGAGAAAAACTCGGTGCCCGTGCGCGTATCGCGCCATTCGCCGTCGATGAAACGGTAGTGGAAACCGCCCGCCCGAGCGGCGATCCACACTTCCTTCATCGGCGGCTGCAGGTTGACGATGATCTTCGAGCCGTTCTCGAACGTCAGCGTCAGGACGCTGCCGTTGCGCTCCAGATCGATGTCGTGATCGCCGTCGTTGGCGTCGTCGACAGTACGCTCGACGGCCGCCAGCACGGCCTCGGCACGGGTCAGGTATTCGGTATCGGACATGCTAAACTCTATCGGTTCAATTGTTCAGGGACGATCATGCGAGTCGTTTTCCGGATGAGCGCGATTGTAGCGGCTTTGGCGATTCTTGCCGGCTGCGGTCAAAGCGGCGCGCTCTATCTGCCCACCGTGCCTCCGATGCCCAAGCCACTCCAGCAGCAGGACACACCGCCGTCGGACGTGAAGCCGACCGATGAAAACGCGTCGTCCGACAGTGTGCCCGATTCGTCCGGCACGCCGCTCACGCTGTCACCCGAACTGTCGAGCAGCGCATCGTCGATGCCTGCACCGGCGTCGAGCCCGGCCGCGAAGTAACGACGCGCCACCTGCACGGCTCACGAAACAAGGCGATGACTTCCCGGTCATCGCCTTTTGTTTTTTCAGGCTGCGCCGTCACGCGCGCACGCACCGCCATCCCCATGCGATGAGCCGCCAGCCGAGCAGCACGGCGACGATTCCCGCATACAGCTTCGGCTGCGCCAGATTGTGCTTGCCGGCTCGCATCCACCAGAAGTGCAGCACGGCAAACAGTGCGATCGCATAGATCGCGCGGTGCAGCGTCGCCCAGTGGCGGCCCAGGCGGCGCACCATCGCGCGCGGCGACGTGGCCGCGAGCGGAATCAGCAGCACGAACGCGGCAAAACCGACCGTGATGAACGCGCGCTTGCCGACGTCCTTCAGGATCGCGACGACGTCGAACCACTTGTCGAACCACAGGTAGGTCGTGAAGTGCAGCGTCGCGTAGAAGAACGCGAACAGCCCGATCATCCGCCGAAAGCGCAGCAACGCGGCGAACCCCGTCATGCGCCGAAGCGGCGTGACGGCGAGCGTGATGCACAGGATCACGAGCGTCCAGAGCCCGGTCGAGCGCGTGATGAACTCGATCGGATTCGCGCCGAGTCGGTCGGTCAGCCCGAACAGCACGAGGCGCGCGAGCGGATAAAGGCCGGCCGCCAAAACCAGTACCTTGGCCGGTGCGAGCCAGCGCGGCGCGGCGGGACGGACCGCACCCGCCCGGGCGGCACGTGCGGCACCTTGGTCGGCGCCGGCCGTGGGCGCGGCCGTCAGCGTCGAAGGGGGCATGTCGTTTCTCACCATCGCCCTCAGAAATTCTTCTTCAGGTCCATGCCCTGATACATCGACGCGACCAGGTCGCCGTAGCCGTTGAACATCAGCGTCTTGCGCTTCGGCGTGAAAAAGCCGTCCTCGCCGATGCGCCGCTCGGTCGCCTGGCTCCAGCGCGGATGATCGACGTTCGGGTTCACGTTCGAATAAAAGCCGTACTCGTTCGACGCGTACGTGTTCCAGCTCGTCTTCGGCTGCTTGTCGACGAAGCGGATCTTCACGAGCGACTTCGCGCTCTTGAAGCCGTACTTCCACGGCACGACGATCCGCACCGGCGCGCCGTTCTGGTTCGGCAGCACCTGCCCGTAGACGCCCATCGTCAGCAGCGTCAGCGGATTCATCGCCTCGTCCATCCGCAGTCCTTCCGAGTACGGCCAGTCGAGCACGGGCGTCGAGAGGCCGGGCATCTGCGACGGATCGGCCAGCGTGACGAACTGCACGTATTTCGCGTTGCCGGTCGGCTGCACGCGCTTGATCAGCTCGGACAGCGGCACGCCGATCCACGGGATCACCATCGACCAGCCCTCGACGCAGCGCAGCCGGTACACGCGCTCCTCGAGCGGCGCGAGCTTCAGCAGTTCGTCGAGATCGAATACCTTCGGATGCAGCACCTCGCCCTCGACGCTCACCCGCCATGGGCGCGGCCGCAGCGTGCCCGCGTTCTGCGCGGGGTCGCTCTTGTCCGTGCCGAATTCGTAGAAGTTGTTGTAGCTGGTGATGTCCTTGAACGGCGTCACCTTGTCGGCCGCGACGAACTTCGCATTCGTCTTCGCCGCAAGCTTCGCGGCCCGCGCATCGGGCGACGCATAGGCGGCCAATGCTGCGCCGCTGCCGCCGAGCAACCCGCCCGCCGCCGCGAGGCCAGCCGCCTGCAATACGCGCCGCCGGTTCTCGAACACCGCACGCGGCGTGATTTCGTCGGGCGCAATATCGCCGCCGGTCAGTACGTTCCGCAAAGGGCGTTTGATCCACATCGTGCTGCTCCTCCTGCCTGCGCCGCGCGCAGTTTCATGAGCGTTCGACCCGGCCCGTCTTGCGCCGTTCGACGCCCGGACCGCCCGCCCGTTACAAAAGAAAACCGCCGGGCACGCAGTGCACCGGCGGTCTCATAGTCGGACGAGCAGCGGAAATCTTACAGCTTGCCGTAGCTGTGCAGCCCGGACAGGAACATGTTGACGCCGAGGAACGCGAAGGTCGTCACGAGCAGGCCCGTCAGCGCCCACCATGCGGCCACCGTGCCGCGCAGGCCCTTCATCAGGCGCATGTGCAGCCACGCCGCGTAGTTGAGCCACACGATCAGCGCCCAGGTTTCCTTCGGGTCCCAGCTCCAGTAGCCGCCCCATGCTTCCGCGGCCCACAGCGCGCCGAGGATCGTTGCGACCGTGAAGAACGCGAAACCGACCGTGATCGACTTGACCATCACGTCGTGAAGCACGTCGAGCGTCGGCAGGCGATCGGCGAGCACGCCGCGCTCCTTCATCAGGTACGCGACCGACACCATCGCCGACAGCGCGAAGCTGCCGTAGCCGATGAAGTTCGCCGGCACGTGGATCTTCATCCACCAGCTTTGCAGCGCCGGCACGAGCGGCTGGATCTGCTGCGCGTCGCGCGCGACCGAGTACCACATCAGGAAGCCCACGGCCGCGCTGATCACCAGCAGCACGAACGCGCCGAGCGCGCGCGTGCCGTAGTGGCCTTCGTAATACAGATAGAGCAGCGCGGTGATCAGGCTGAACAGCACGAACACTTCATACAGGTTCGATACCGGAATGTGCCCGACGTCCGCCCCGATCAGGTAGGACTCGTACCAGCGCACCATCAGACCGGTGAAGCCCATCAGCACGGCGACCCACGTGAGCTTCTGGCCGATTGCGGAGCCCGACTCCGAGCGCGCGAGCAAGCCGATCCAGTAGAAGATCGTCGCGAGCACGAACAGCGCGCTCATCCACAGGATCGCCGATTGGCTCGACAGGAAGTATTTGAGGAAGAACGCCGAATCGGCGCGCGCGAGATCGCCCTGGTAGATCTGGATCGACAGCAGCGCCAGCACGGCGATGGACGCCATCATCAGCCGCGCGGGCTTCCAGCGCCAGCCGAGCGCGATGAGCGCCGGCACGGTGCCGATCATCACCGCCTTGTCGTAGTAATCCATGTGCGCGTTGTAGTGCACGAGCGCATAGCCCGCGCCCACCACGAGCGCCAGTGCGAACAGCCAGTCGAGCAACGACAGGCGCGCGAGGAACGGACGGTCGTCGAACAGCGGCGCCGTCACCGGAGCCTGGGCCGACGCCCGATGGGAAGAGGAGACTTGCGTGAGATCCATGATGTTACCGGGTGGAATTCTCGGAATCGGAACCGTCGCCGGCAGGCGGACGGGCCGTCGATGCCGCACCGGCCGGCGCGGCGTCGCGAGGTGCGGCGTGCAACGCGGCACCCGCCGCGTCGCGCGTCTGCACGAACTCTTTCTCGAAATCGAAGGTCTTGCGGGCCGTGGACATTGCCATCACCACATCGACGCCCGAACCGGCGTCCTTCAACCAGAACCAGAGGCGCCGCTCGCGCACGTAGAACATCGAGAAGATGCCGGCGACCAGCAGCAGGCTGCCAAGATACACCAGATTCTTGCCGGGTGCGCGCGTCAACTGAAATACCGAAGCTTGCACCTGCTTGAATGAGTCAAGCTGCAAATAGACCGGCGATCCATACAAAAAGCTGTCGGATAGCGCATTGATCGCGTTCTGCACGAAGCGGATCGTGTCGGTACCCTGCTGCGCCGCCGGCTCGCCCGCACGCTCCCGCGCGATCTGCCAGACCTCCCACATCGAGCCCTCGAGCATCCGCAGCAGCAGGCTCGCGGCCTTCTCCTGCTCGGCCTTCGGCACCGAGCGGTCGATGAACGTCGCCACCGCCTGGAAGCCGCCGATCGGCTGGCCATCGGCGCCACGCCCGACGCTGTCGTCGCCCGCCGCAAAAAGGGTCAGCACCTTCAGCGCGCTGTCCTGCAGGCGGCTGCGCAGCGATGCGTCCATGCCCGGCAGCGAACGCTGCGCGAAGCGCGCAGCGGCCTCGGCGCGCGCGGACGGATCCTCGAGCGCGGCACGCAGGTGCATCCATTCGCCGATCGAATCCTGGCTGTCGGCCGGGATCCGCATGTAGCGGAACGGGTCGTTCGGGCTCGCACGCACGCCGGCGAGGAACACGCGCTCGCCGTTCATGTCGACGGGCAGCATGTAGTTGTTGAATTCGCGCGCCTGGCCGTCCTTGCCGCGGATCTTGTACTGCACGGACGGGCCGATGTTGTGGAGCTGCGTCGGCTTCGACGTCTTTGCGCCGGAGCCGAGGCGTTCGTCGAACGCCTCCTTCAGCGAGCTCGTCGTCGCGACACCGCGCACGTCCGGCTTGCCGTTCGCGTCGGCCATGTTCTCGACGTTGATCGCGCGGAAATCGGAGAACTCGATCGTTTCGCCGTCGTTGCCCGGCATCTGCAGCGGCGCCGAACTGCCGATCGTCCCCTTCACGGGGAAGGTTTTCGCGTTGCCGCCGGTCATCGGGTAGGCCGTCATCTGCATCTGCGAGCCGCCGTCCTGGAAGCTCGACTGGTAGATCGACACACCCTTGTACGTGAACGGCTTGTTGACCTCGACGCGCGCCGGGATCTTCTGGCCGGTCTCGCGATCGATCACGACGATGTCGCTCGCGAACAGCTTCGGCATGCCCGTCGTGTAGTAGTCGACGATGAACTTGTTGAGCTGGATCGAGAACGGCAGGTCCTGGATCAGCGAGCCGCTCGGCTGGTTCAGGATCGCGGTCGACACGAACTGCCCCTCGGGCACCCACGCGTAGCCGCGGAACGTCGGGTTCGACGCGGACAGGCGATGGTCGGGCGAGATCTCGCTGATCGTCGCGCTCGTGTTGACCGGGCTCTTGCCGAACATCCACATCTGGAATTTGATCGGCAGGTTGCTGTCGAGCAGGCCGCCGATACAGATCACGACGATCGCGAGGTGCGCGGAGATGTAGCCCCACTTGGTCATCGCACCGCGCTTCGCGGAGATCAGCGTCGCGCCGTCGTTCTCACGCACGATGTGCTTGTAGCCGGCCTTGGTGACGAACGTCGCGAGCGTCGCAGTGACCGTCGCGCGCGTGCCGGACGTCGTGTACTCGGCCTTGTGGTGGAAGGCCCGCAGGCTGCCTTCGCGAACCTTGTCCTTCCAGCTCTTCGCATCGGCGAGCATCTTCGGCGCGTTGCGGATCACGCACAGCGAGATCGACACGACGAGGAAGATCAGGATCAGCATGAACCACCACGCGCTGTACACGTTGTACAGGCCGAGCGAGCGGAAGATGTCCGCCCAGAACGGCCCGAACTGGTTCACATAGTTCGGATACGGATCGTCCTGGGTCAGGACCGTGCCGATGATGCTCGCAATCGACAGCACCACCAGCAGCGCAATCGCGAAGCGCATCGAGCTCAGCAGCTCGACCGCGCGCTTGGACGCACCCTGACCCGACTTCGACTGCAACCCCGACGTGGTAACGCTCATTCAAACTCCGACTCAGGGGAAACAGCCCCCAACGCTCACTTTGATCATTGCCCCCGAAGGGGCGGCCAGCACGCTCGTGACGGCCGGCGCGCGCTGACAAAAAAGAAGGGCGAGGCAACCGCAACGACGCGGCGCCCCACCCTTTTCTTGTTCTGACTCCGGCCGCCCTTCGGGCGCCCGGTCATTCCGTTGGCGGCTGACCGCTCAACGCAGGCCCGCGATGTAATCCGCGACGGCCTTGATCTCGTTGTCCGACAGCCGCGTGGCGATCTGATGCATCGCCTCGTTGTTGTTGCGCGCGCCGGCACCCTGCTGGAACGCGGTCAACTGCGCGACCGTGTAATCGGCCCATTGCCCCGACAGACGCGGATACTGGACCGGGATCCCTTGCCCTGTCGGCCCGTGGCAGCTCGCGCAGGCGGGTACGCCCTTCTCCGCGATGCCGCCGCGATAGATCTTCTGGCCGATCGGCACGGTTGCCGCATCGCGCGCGGTGCCGAGCTTCGTCGTCTGCGCCCCGTAGTACGCGGCGACGTTGCGCATGTCGTCCGCGCTCAGCGCGCTCGCGAATCCGACCATCACCGCGTTGGTGCGCATCGGCCCCTTCGCGCCCGGCTGCGTCTTGAAGTCGTTCAACTGCTTGACCAGATATTCGGGATGCTGGCCGGCGAGCTTCGGGAAACTGCCCGATGAGCTATTGCCATCGGCGCCGTGACACGACGCGCAGACCTGCCCGGCAATCGCCTTGCCACGGTCGAGATCCGGCTTTGCCGCATCCGCCGCGTTTGCCTCCGCTACGAAACCTACGAACCCTGCTGCAACCTGAAGCACCATCAGAGACTTGCACAGTCGATTCATTCGCACACCCTGTTTCGTCTTGTGGGAATTTGAGGTTCTGCAAAAAACGACGGCGTTCAGTCTACCGCAGAAGCTACATAAAAGCGCGAGGCAGGCGCCCGGTAGCCTTCGGTAAAACCGCCGTATTGTACAATATCGTGTTGAAAGCTCCGGCGCCTATCGGGGCTACCCCGCCTCCACCAAGCGGCTCGCGCCGCCCGTCCTTCCGGTTCCCATGGCCTTTCTGCTCCATCAAGCCCGCTTCTACACGACCGTCAACCATCTGCGCGACCTGCCGCCGACGGTCCAGCCGGAAATCGCGTTCGCGGGCCGCTCGAATGCCGGCAAGTCGACGGCGATCAACGTGCTGTGCAACCAGAAGCGGCTCGCCTTCGCGTCGAAGACGCCCGGCCGCACGCAGCATATCAACTACTTCTCCGTCGGCCCGGCCGCCGAACCCGTCGCGAATCTCGTCGACCTGCCCGGCTACGGCTACGCGGAAGTGCCCGGCGCCGCCAAGGCGCATTGGGAAATGCTGCTGTCGTCCTACCTCGCGACCCGCTCGCAGCTCTGCGGCCTGATCCTGATGATGGATTCGCGCCGTCCGCTGACCGATCTCGACCGCCGCATGATCGAGTGGTTCGTGCCGACCGGCAAACCGATCCACACGCTGCTGACGAAGTGCGACAAATTGACGCGGCAAGAAAGCATCAACGCGCTGCGGACCACGCAAAAGGGGCTCGATGCGTATCGTGACCAGGGTGTCCAGGGCAAGCTGACGGTCCAGCTGTTCTCGGCGATGAAGCGCGTCGGGCTCGACGAGGCGCACGAATTGATCGAAAGCTGGGTGCGGCCGTCCGTCGCCGACGAAAAAAGCGAGCCTGTAGCACAATGATCGGGCAACGCGCGGCCGGGATCGGCGGCGCGCACCTGACGGCGCCTGCGGTTTCGGCCGGCTCATAAAAAAACCCGCCGTTGAACGGCGGGTCAAACAGCCTAATCGAAAAACGACAGGCACCCGCTCAGGGAGGAGAAGCGGGGAGCTGCACGCGACGCGTGCCGCTCGATCGCTATCATATACCAACGCTCCCGAAAATGACCTAAGGGTTCCGTAAGGTCTTACTGCCCTGATTTCTACCCAATCGCCATGAGCTTCCATCCGCTTCATCGTCCGCGCCGGATGCGCCGCGACGACTTCTCCCGGCGCCTGATGCGCGAAAACCGCCTGACCACCGACGACCTGATCTATCCGGTGTTCGTCGTCGAAGGCACCCATGAACGGCAGCCGGTGCCGTCGATGCCCGGCGTCGAACGCGTGTCCGTCGATCTGCTGATGCAGGTCGCCGAGCAGTGCGTCGAACTCGGGGTGCCCGTGCTGTCGCTGTTCCCGGCCATCGAGCCGTCGGTGAAAACGCCTGACGGCCGCGAGGCAGCCAATCCGGAAGGCCTGATCCCGCGCGCGGTGCGCGAGCTGAAGAAGCGCTTCCCCGAACTCGGCGTGCTGACCGACGTCGCACTCGATCCGTACACGAGCCACGGCCAGGACGGCGTGCTCGACGAAAACGGCTACGTGATCAACGACGACACGATCGAGATCCTGATCGACCAGGCGCGCGCGCAGGCGGAAGCCGGCGTCGACATCGTCGCCCCGTCGGACATGATGGACGGCCGCATCGGCGCGATCCGCGAAATGCTCGAAAGCGACGGCCATATCCACACGCGGATCATGGCCTATTCGGCCAAGTTCGCGTCGGCGTTCTACGGCCCGTTCCGCGACGCGGTCGGCTCCGCGTCCAATCTGGGCAAGGGCAACAAGATGACCTACCAGATGGATCCGGCGAACAGCGACGAAGCGCTGCGCGAAGTGCGCCTGGACATCGACGAAGGCGCCGACATGGTGATGGTCAAGCCCGGCATGCCGTACCTCGACATCGTGCGCCGCGTGAAGGACGAGTTCCGCTTCCCGACCTACGTGTACCAGGTGAGCGGTGAATACGCGATGCTGAAGGCCGCCGCGATGAATGGCTGGCTCGATCACGACAAGGTCGTGCTGGAATCGCTGCTCGCGTTCAAGCGCGCGGGCGCCGACGGCGTGCTCACGTACTTCGCACTCGACGCCGCGCGTCTGCTGAAAGCACAGCGCTAAGCGCCTGCCGGCAGGTGGAAAGAAAAACGGCGGGACACTTCGGTGTCCCGCCGTTTTTTGTTTGCTGTCGATCGCGGCCGTATGCCTTGTCGATCGTCAATTCATGCCACGCAAGCGCGCCGGTTCGCCACCCGCGCGCCCGCGACGCGCATGGTCATACCGTCGGGACCGCAGCCCGGTCGAGGCTGCGCAGGAACGTTTCGGCCGCCTGATAGCCGACCACGCGCCCGATCTCGTTGCCGCTTCGATCGAAGAAGATGATGCCTGGCGGGCCGAACAGGTTGAAGCGCTTCAGCAGCGCCTGGTCATCCGGGTTGTTCGCGGTGACGTCCGCGCGCACGAGGTGAAGTTGCGCGAGCCGCGCCTGCACGCGCGGGTCGGTAAACGTCAGATGCTCCATCTCCTTGCAGCTCACGCACCAGTCGGCGTAGAAGTCGAGCATCACGGGCTGGCTCGCCGTCTTCAGCAGCGTGTCGAGTTCGCCGCTCGAGCGCACCGATGCGAACGCGGGCCCTTCCTGAGCAGCGGCCGCGCCTGCTGCCGCCGTACCGCCCGACGCAACCGTGCGTGCCGCCAGCACCGCCAGCGGCTTGACCGGATCGGTCGATCCCGCAGCCAGCCCGACGAGCAGCGTGGCCGCCCAGATCGCGAGCGCAGCGCCCACGCCACGGCCAAGGCGGCGCCAGATCGACGTGGCGCCGGCATTCGGCGAGAACAACCCGAGCGCCGCGGCCGCGATCAGCAGCCACAACGCAGCGAGCACCATCTTCAGGCCACCGGCCAGCACCGGCCACACGATCCACAGCGCGGCTGCGAGCAGCACGATGCCGAAGAACACCTTCACGCCGTCCATCCATGCGCCGGCGCGCGGCAGTACCGTCCCGGCCCCGACGCCGACGACCAGCAGCGGCACGCCCAGCCCCAGCCCCATCGCGAACAATGCAGCGCCGCCGAGCAGCGCATTGCCCGTGTGCGCGATGAACGCGAGCACCGCGAACAGCGGCGCCGTCATGCATGCGCCGACGACCAGCGCGGACAGCGCACCCATCGCCGCGACCGCGATGAAATGGCCGCCCTGACGCGCGCTCGATGCCTCGGCCGCGCCGTTTTGCCAGCGCGCGGGCAGCGCGATGTCCTTGCCCGAGATCAACGAGACGGCAAACGCAGTCAACAGCACGCCGAACGCGCCGAGCACCCACGGGTTCTGCAACCACGCGCCGAGGCTCTGGCCCACCAGCGCCGCGGCAATGCCAAGCACCGTGTAGACCAGCGCCATGCCGACCACATAGGTCAGCGACAGCGCGAAGCCGCGCGCATGCGTCGCGCGCGTGCCCTGGCCGATGATGATCGCCGACACGATCGGAATCATCGGATACGAACACGGCAGGAGGCTCAACACGACGCCCGCGACGAAATACAGTGCGACGATCGTGAAGAAGCCATGCCCTTCGAGCAGCGACTGCGCAAAATCGGCGCTCGTGACCTTGTCGAACCAGCTGCCCTCGGCAACCGCAACGCCGGGCGACGGTGACGACGACGCGGCACCCAGCGCGGCGCCGTCGACCTTCACGACGTGCTCGGCCGGCGGATAGCAGATGCCCTCGTCCGCGCACCCCTGCGACGTCACCGCGAGCTCGAACGGGCCCGATGCCTGCTTGACGGGCACGTGCACGACGACTTCGTCACGGTAGGTCTCGACGTCCTTCTGGAACGTCTGGTCGAACTTCACGTGGCCGGCCGGAAATTGCGGATCGCCGAGCGTCGCCTGCCCGCTCTTCACCGCGAACGCGAACCGCTCGCGGTACAGGTAATAGCCATTGGCGACCTTGAAGCGGACATCCACCTGTCCCGGCGATTCGCTCGCACTGAACTTGAACGCAACCGACGGATCGAGGAAATCGTCGGCCGCGCGCGCGACCGACAGGCCGCCCAGCACGAGCATGAACGACAACAGGACTGCGAGGAATCGCAGCGCGCGCACGCGCACGGGAAGCGCCATACCGTTAAACATGAAATAGACGTTGAGTTTCGCTGGTCACCCACTGGCCGTACGCGGCCGATGCCGTCGTCTGCCACGAGACGATTTCGGGCGTCTCGTAAGGATGATGCGCGAGAATAAATCGCTCCAGTTCGAGCGCCCGCACGGGGCTCGTCTTGAACAGCAACTGGATCTCGTCGGCCGTTTCGACCTTGCCCTGCCAGTGATAGCGCGACGTGATCGCGCCGAGCTCCGACACGCACGCGGCAAGCCGCGCATCGAGCGCACCGTCTGAAAGCGCCTTGGCGGTCTCGGCATCGGGCACCGTCGTCAGCATCAGCACCACTATCATCCGCGCCCTCCTGGCTGGTCTATTGGCTCCTGCCGACGCGGATTGCCCACCTGGGGCGCGCGCCGGCTGCCCCGTATCGTAGCGCAGCCCGCGCAACGCTGCCGGCACCGCCCTGCGACAATCGATCGCAGCCGGCGCCGGAAAAACAAAAAGGGCCAAGCAATTGCTCGGCCCCTTTCAGTTACTGCTGCGTACTGGAAGCTTACTCAGCTTCTTGCACGTTTTCCGTTTCGTCGACTTCCGGACGATCGAGCAGCTCGACCAGTGCCATCGGTGCGTTGTCGCCCACGCGGAAGCCGAACTTCAGCACGCGCAGGTAGCCGCCCGGACGGTTCGCGAAACGCGGACCGAGCACGTCGAACAGCTTCGCCACCGAGTCACGATCGCGCAGGCGGTTGAACGCCAGGCGACGGTTTGCCAGCGACGGCTTCTTGCCGAGCGTGATCAGCGGCTCGACGACTTTACGGAGTTCCTTCGCCTTCGGCAGCGTCGTCTTGATGACTTCGTGCTCGATCAGCGAGTTGGACATGTTACGGAGCATAGCCAGACGGTGGCTGCTCGTGCGGTTCAGTTTCCGCAGACCATGACGATGGCGCATTTCAGTTTCCTTGATTCAAAGTTTTGATCCAGCTCTTCTATCGCACCTCGACGGGTGCACGGGCCGGTAACGAAAAAAAGCAAGATGCGGATTTTAAAGGAAAATCCGCATCTTTGCCAACTACAGCAACAACCGAGCTTACTTGTCGAGACCAGCCGGCGGCCAGTTTTCGAGCTTCATGCCCAGCGTGAGACCGCGCGAAGCGAGCACTTCCTTGATCTCGTTGAGCGACTTGCGACCGAGGTTCGGCGTCTTCAGCAGCTCGTTTTCCGTGCGCTGGATCAGGTCGCCGATGTAGTAGATGTTCTCGGCCTTCAGGCAGTTCGCCGAACGAACCGTCAGCTCGAGATCGTCCACCGGACGCAGCAGGATCGGATCGATCTGCGGTGCACGCGACGGCGCTTCGGCTGCCGTTTCCGTGCCTTCCAGCGCCGCGAACACGGACAGCTGGTCGACCAGGATGCGGGCCGATTGACGGATCGCTTCTTCCGGCGTGATCACACCGCTCGTCTCGATGTTCATCACGAGCTTGTCGAGGTCGGTACGCTGTTCGACACGTGCGCTTTCGACAGCGTAGCTCACGCGGCGAACCGGCGAGAACGATGCGTCGAGGACGATGCGGCCGATGATCTTGGCCGTGTCTTCGCCGTAGCGACGAACGTTGCCGGGCACGTAGCCGCGACCCTTTTCGATCTTGATCTGAACGTCGAGCTTGCCGCCCTTCGACAGGTGTGCAATCACGTGATTCGGGTTGATGACTTCGCAGTCGTGAGCCAGCTCGATATCGCCGGCCGTGACAACGCCTTCACCTTCCTTGCGCAGCGTAACCGTCACTTCGTCACGGTTATGCAGCTTGAACACCACGCCCTTCAGGTTCAGCAGCAGGTTGACGACGTCTTCCTGCACGCCATCCAGCGTCGAGTACTCGTGCACCACGCCCGCGATCGTCACTTCGGTCGGCGCGTAGCCAACCATCGACGACAGCAGCACGCGGCGAAGCGCATTGCCCAAGGTGTGGCCGTAACCGCGTTCGAACGGTTCCATGACCACCCTCGCGTGGTTCTCGCCCAGCGATTCCACGGCGATGATCTTGGGTTTCAGCAAACTGGTTTGCATGGGCTTTCCTTTTCAATACCCTCGGCTCGTTACACCGATAAGGCTGACCGGTAACAACCAGAAAATAAACAGCCGAGGCCCCTCCTTGCGCAACGCAATCGGGGTACCTCGGCCGTCAATCGGATTAACGCGAATACAATTCGACGATCAGGCTTTCGTTGATGTCGCCTGCGATTTCAGCGCGTTCCGGCATTTGCTTGAACGTGCCTTCGAACTTCTTCGCATCGACTGCAACCCAGCTCGGCATGCCGCCTTGCTCGGCCAGCGACAGCGCTTCGACGATACGCGCCTGCTTCTTCGCCTTTTCGCGGATCGCGACGACGTCGCCTGCCTTCACTTGCTGCGACGGGACGTTCGCGACGACGCCGTTCACGGTGATCGACTTGTGGCTCACCAGCTGACGCGCTTCAGCGCGGGTCGAGCCGAAGCCCATGCGATACACGACGTTGTCGAGACGCGATTCGAGCAGTTGCAGCAGGTTTTCACCCGTGTTGCCCTTGCGGCGGTCGGCTTCAGCGAAGTAGCGGCGGAACTGACGCTCCAGCACGCCGTAGATACGCTTGACCTTCTGCTTTTCGCGCAGCTGCGTACCGTAGTCGGACGTACGTGCGCCCGAGGTACGGCCGTGCTGACCCGGCTTGCTGTCGAGCTTGCACTTGTCGGCGAGCGAGCGGCGTGCGCTCTTCAGGAACAGGTCGGTGCCTTCACGGCGGGACAGCTTGGCCTTCGGGCCGATATAACGTGCCACTTTGCATTCCTCTATCAATCAGTCACGCAGATCTGAATCCGCGCTAGTTCGCGCCCTTTGGGGCGAACGGTGGGCTTAGTCAATCAAAAAAGCAACGCCCGTCGACGCTGAGCGGCGACAGGCAATGTGCTAGCACGAACGTGCCAGCACACCTTTAGATACGACGACGCTTCGGCGGACGGCAGCCGTTGTGCGGAATCGGGGTGACGTCCGAAATCGCGGTGATCTTGATGCCGAGGCCGTGCAGTGCGCGCACTGCCGACTCACGACCCGGGCCCGGGCCCTTGATCCGCACTTCCAGATTCTTCACGCCGTATTCCATCGCGACGCGACCAGCCGACTCGGCTGCGACCTGGGCAGCGAACGGCGTCGATTTGCGCGAGCCCTTGAAGCCCTGACCGCCCGACGTCGCCCATGCCAGTGCGTTGCCTTGGCGATCGGTGATCGTGATGATCGTGTTGTTGAACGACGCGTGAACGTGAACCACGCCTTCAGCGACGTTCTTCTTAACCTTCTTGCGAACGCGTTGCGCCGCGGTGTTCGAAGCCTTAGCCATTACGTTTTCCTGTAACTGTCAGTTCCGCTTACTTCTTCAGCGCTTGCGCTGCACGACGCGGACCCTTGCGAGTACGTGCGTTCGTACGCGTACGCTGACCGCGCATCGGCAGGCCCTTGCGATGACGAACACCACGGTAGCAACCGAGGTCCATCAGGCGCTTGATGTTCATCGTCACTTCACGGCGCAGATCGCCTTCGACGACAAACTTGCCCACTTCTTCACGCAGCTTTTCCAAGTCTGCGTCGGTCAAGTCCTTGACCTTCTTCGAAAAATCGACGCCAGCTGCCACGCAGATGCTGCGCGAACGGGTGCGGCCGACACCAAAGATTGCCGTCAGGCCGATCTCGGTGTGCTGGTGATTCGGGATGTTAACCCCTGCGATACGAGCCATTGTTTTTCCTCAAACAAAAAGCGCAAACAAACGCGCGGTCAGCCTTGGCGCTGCTTGTGGCGCGGATCCGAGCTGCAGATCACGCGAACGACGCCTTTGCGCTTGATGATCTTGCAATTGCGGCAAATGCGCTTAACCGATGCCATCACTTTCATGATAATACCCTTTTTTCAAATCACTTCGCCCGGAACACGATCCGCGCACGAGACAGATCGTAAGGCGTCAATTCAACCGTCACCTTGTCGCCCGGCAGGATGCGGATGTAGTGCATCCGCATCTTTCCGGAAATATGCCCCAACACGACATGGCCGTTTTCCAGCTTCACGCGGAAGGTCGCATTCGGGAGGTTTTCAATCACCTCACCCTGCATCTGGATTACATCGTCTTTGGCCATAGTCCTTTCAACGCATCGGGATGTTGCCGCCCTTGAAGTTCGCCTTCTTGAGCAGTGACTCATACTGTTGCGACATAACGTACGACTGCACCTGCGCCATAAAGTCCATCGTGACGACGACAATGATCAGCAGCGACGTTCCACCAAAATAAAACGGCACGTTCCAGCGCAGCACCAGAAACTCCGGCAGCAGACACACGAAGACGATGTAGATCGCACCGGCCAGCGTCAGACGCGTGAGGATGCGGTCGATATATCGTGCGGTCTGATCACCCGGACGGATGCCCGGAACAAACGCGCCACTCTTCTTCAGGTTGTCTGCGGTTTCCCTGCTGTTGAACACCAGTGCGGTGTAGAAGAAGCAGAAAAACACGATCGCCAGCGTGTACAGCAGCACATAGACCGGCTGGCCCGGCTTCAGCGCTTCCGCAACGTTATGCAACGTATTGGAAATCCAGCTTCCCGTCGGCTGACCGGTACTGAACCAGCCGAGAATCGTTGCCGGGAACAGAATGATCGACGATGCGAAGATCGGCGGAATCACACCCGACATGTTCAGCTTCAGCGGCAGATGCGACGACTGCCCACCGTAGATCTTGTTGCCGACCTGGCGCTTCGCGTAGTTCACGAGGATCTTGCGCTGACCGCGTTCGATGAACACGACCAGGTAAGTCACCGCGGCAATCAGGACGACGATGATGATCGCCGAAATGATGCTCATCGAACCCGTACGCACCAGCTCGAACAACCCACCGACGGCATTCGGGAACCCTGCTGCGATCCCGCCGAAGATGATGATCGAGATACCGTTGCCCAGACCACGCTCGGTAATCTGCTCGCCGAGCCACATCAGGAACATCGTACCGGTAACCAGCGTCACGACCGTCGTCAGACGGAACAGCATGCCGGGGTCAGTAACGAGGCCCGGCTGGTTTTCCAGCGCAGCCGCGATACCGAACGCCTGGAAGGTCGCGAGCACCACGGTGAAATACCGCGTGTACTGCGTGATCTTCCGTTGCCCTGCCTGCCCTTCCTTCTTCAGCGCCTCGAGCTGCGGCGAGACAATCGCCAGCAACTGCATGATGATCGACGCCGAGATGTACGGCATGATCCCCAGCGCAAAGATCGTGAAGCGGGAAAGCGCGCCACCCGAGAACATGTTGAACATGCCCAGGATGCCGCCCGCCTGGCTCTGGAACAGCTTAGCCAGTTGATCCGGATCGATGCCCGGCACGGGAATGTGCGCGCCGATGCGATAGACGATCAGCGCCAGGAGCAAGAACATTGCTCGCCGGCGCAGATCGCCGAATTTCGCCGTGCTTCGACCGGGTTTTGCAAGACTCGGGCTGTTAGCCAAGTACCTTCTCCGATGAATGCAAGTGACGACGCGCTACGCGTGTCACTCGGCGAACGAACCGCCAGCCGCTTCGATCGCAGCGCGCGCACCCTTGGTGGCACCGAGACCCTTCACGACGATCTTGCGCTTCAGTTCGCCCGTCGCGATGATCTTTGCGCTCTTCGTCAGCTCGCCGACCAGGCCGGCTTGCTTCAGTGCGAGCAGATCGATCTCATCGACCGGCAGCTTCTCGAGGTCGCCCAGGCGCACTTCACCGACGAATTCCTTCGTCAGCGACGTGAAGCCGCGCTTCGGCAGACGACGTTGCAGCGGCATCTGACCGCCTTCGAAACCGACTTTGTGGAAGCCGCCCGAACGCGATTTCTGACCCTTGTGACCACGGCCAGCCGTCTTGCCGAGGCCCGAACCGATGCCACGGCCGACGCGACGCTTGGCGTGCTTGGCGCCAGCTGCCGGCTTCAGGTTATTCAATTCCATATCAACTCCTTGATCCGTAGGGCCGCTTACGCGATGACCTTAACGAGGTACGAGACCTTGTTGATCATGCCGCGGACCGCCGGCGTGTCCTGAAGCTCGCTGACCGAGTTGAGTCGGCGCAGGCCCAGGCCACGCACGGTCGCGCGGTGCGATTCGCGGGTCCCGATCAGGCTCTTAACGAGCTGAACCTTGACAGTTTTTTCAGACATGGTGACCACCCGGGCTTAGCCCAAAATTTCTTCGACGGACTTGCCGCGCTTCGCCGCGATGTCTGCCGGGGTGGACTGCTTGCGCAGACCGTCCAGCGTGGCGCGAACGAGGTTGTACGGGTTCGTCGAACCGTGGCTCTTTGCCACAACGTTCTGAACGCCCATCACGTCGAACACTGCGCGCATCGGGCCGCCGGCGATCACGCCCGTACCTGCCTTCGCCGGAGCGAGGAGGACAGCGGATGCGCCATGCTTGCCGTGCACTTCGTGTTGCAGCGTGCCGTTCTTGAGCGGCACCTTGAACATGTTGCGGCGAGCTTGTTCCATTGCCTTCTGGACAGCGACCGGCACTTCCTTCGCCTTGCCCTTGCCCATACCGATGCGGCCATCACCGTCGCCAACCACGGTCAGTGCGGCGAAGCCGAGAATACGGCCACCCTTCACGACCTTGGTCACGCGATTGACCGAAATCATCTTTTCGCGAAGGCCGTCGTCGCGCTCGTCAGCCTGAACTTTCGCTTGCATCTTTGCCATGACGAATTCCTTCCTTAGAACTTGAGCCCAGCTTCGCGAGCTGCCTCAGCCAGCGCCTTGACGCGGCCGTGGTAGCGGAAGCCCGAGCGGTCGAAGGCGACGGATTCGATGCCGGCAGCCTTTGCCTTTTCGGCAATACGCTTGCCGATCAGCGTCGCGGCATTGACGTTGCCGCCCTTGCCCGACTTGTCGGCCAGTTCTGCGCGCACTTCTGCTTCGAGCGTCGACGCGCTGGCGAGCACCTTGGTGCCGCACGGCGAGAACACTTGAGCGTAGATGTGCGTGTTCGTGCGATGCACGGCGAGACGCGCGACCTGCAGCTCAGCGATCTTGATACGCGTCTGGCGAGCGCGGCGCAGGCGAGATTGAGTCTTATCCATGATTGCGCACCCTTACTTCTTCTTCGTTTCTTTGAGGATCACAACCTCGTCGGAATAGCGCACGCCCTTGCCCTTGTAGGGTTCCGGCGGACGGTAACCGCGGACTTCCGCAGCCACTTGACCGACTTGTTGCTTGTTGATCCCCTTGATCACGATTTCGGTTTGCGTCGGGGTTTCTGCCTTGACGCCTTCCGGCATCTGGTGCACCACCGGGTGCGAGAAACCCAGCGACAGGTTCAGCTTGTCGCCTTGCGCTTGCGCACGATAACCGACGCCAACCAGCGTCAGCTTGCGCTCGAAACCCTTGGTCACGCCGTGCACGGCATTCGCGATAATCGCGCGCATCGTGCCCGACAGTGCATTTGCTTCGCGGCTTTCGTCCACCGGCGACAGGTTCAGCGTGCCGTCGTTGTTCGCCACGTTCACGAGCGGATTGATCGCTTGCGTGATGGTGCCCAGCGGGCCCTTGACGGTGATCGCACCGTCGGCCAGCTTGACTTCCGCGCCTTGCAGCGCGATCGGGCTCTTACCTACTCGAGACATGTTTCTCTCTCCTCGGCTTTAAGCGACGTAGCAGATGACTTCGCCGCCGACGCCGGTAGCGCGCGCCTTGCGGTCGGTCATCACGCCCTTCGGCGTCGACACGATTGCCACACCGAGGCCATTCATGACCTGCGGGATGTCGTTACGGCCGCGGTACACGCGCAGGCCAGGCTTCGACACGCGTTCGATGCGTTCGATGACCGGACGGCCGGCGTAGTACTTCAGCGCGATATTCAGTTCGGACTTCGCACCTTCCGCCTTCACGGCGAAATCGTCGATATAGCCTTCGTCTTTCAGGACTTGCGCGATTGCAACCTTGACTTTCGACGAGGGCATCGACACCGATACCTTCTCGACCATCTGCCCGTTGCGGATGCGAGTCAGCATATCGGCGATAGGATCACTCATGCTCATTTACGTTTCTCCTATTACCAGCTCGCCTTGGTCAGGCCAGGAATCTCGCCACGGAATGCGATTTCACGAATCTTGTTACGCGCGAGGCCGAATTTACGGAACGTGCCACGCGGACGGCCCGTGATCGCGCAGCGGTTACGCTGGCGGGTCGGGTTTGCGTTGCGGGGCAGTTGCTGCAGCTCAAGGCGTGCTTCGTAGCGCTCTTCTTCCGACTTGCTTTGGTCTTCGACGATCGCCTTCAGCGCATCGCGCTTTGCTGCGAACTTCGCGACCAGGCGGGCGCGCTTCTTTTCACGTTCGATCAGTGCCAGTTTAGCCACGGTAACCTCAGTTTCTGAACGGGAACTTGAAGCTGGCGAGCAGAGCCTTTGCTTCGTCGTCGGTCTTCGCAGTCGTCGTGATGCTGATGTTCAGCCCACGCAGTGCGTCGATCTTGTCGTAGTCGATTTCGGGGAAAATGATCTGCTCTTTCACACCGATGTTGTAGTTGCCACGGCCATCGAAAGCACGACCCGACACGCCGCGGAAGTCACGCACGCGGGGCAGGGCAACCGTCACGAAACGGTCGAGGAATTCGTACATCGCTTGGCCACGCAGCGTCACCATCGCGCCAATCGGGTAGCCCTGGCGGATCTTGAAGCCTGCGATTGCCTTGCGTGCCTTGGTCACGACCGGCTTCTGACCAGCGATCTTCGTGAGGTCGCCAACGGCGTTCTCGATGATCTTCTTGTCAGCGATCGCTTCGCCAAGACCCATGTTCAGCGTGATCTTGGTGATGCGCGGCACTTCCATGACCGACTTGTAACCGAACTTCTCGATCAGGCCGGGCACAACCTTTTCTTTGTAAAACTCTTGAAAACGAGCCATTTTTTACTCCGCTGCGTCAGGCGCTCAGTACAGCACCGGTCGTCTTCAGGAAGCGAACCTTCTTGCCTTCCTCGACCTTGATGCCAACACGCGACGCCTTGCCATTCGCGTCGACCAGTGCGACGTTCGAAATATGCAGGGGCATCGTCTTCGCTTCCACGCCGCCCGTCGTACCCTTCATCGGGTTCGGCTTCACATGCTTCTTGACGAGGTTGATACCTTCAACCGTCACATGCTCTGCACCGACAGCCAGCACGACGCCGCGCTTGCCCTTGTCCTTGCCAGTGACGACGATGACTTCGTCACCTTTGCGAATCTTGTTCATCGCGACTCCTTACAGCACTTCCGGCGCCAGCGAAACGATCTTCATGAATCGTTCGCTACGCAGCTCACGCGTGACCGGCCCGAAAATACGGGTGCCGATCGGCTCGAGCTTGTTATTCAAAAGCACAGCGGCGTTGCCGTCGAACTTGATCAGCGAGCCGTCTTGACGGCGCACGCCCTTGGCGGTGCGGACCACCACGGCGTTGTAAATTTCGCCTTTCTTCACGCGCCCGCGCGGCGTTGCCTCTTTGACGCTCACCTTGATGATGTCGCCAATGCCGGCATAACGACGCTTCGAGCCGCCGAGCACCTTGATGCACAGGACTTCACGTGCACCCGTGTTGTCGGCTACTTCGAGCCGAGATTCGGTCTGGATCATGGTTTGTCTTTCCCAACTTAATCCGGATGCACCACCATGATGCATTCGGTCAGTCTTGGTCCCGTCAGCCAATCGGCTGCTTGGGTTGGAACAGCAGCGACGGCAAACGAAACCCGCCATCGCAATTCGGTGAATCTTTCGGACAGGCAGGCGCCAGTCCGCTTCCCCCACCAACTTCGCCCGCGACGGGGCTCCCATAAAGAGGGAAGACCAGGATTATAACAAATAATCCTGGTCACGCAAGCAAATACTTTGCGATTTCAAGCACTTCGCGGAGAAGTGCCTGTTACTGCCTACTGCGCTGCCCGCTTAGATGACGCGAGCTGCTTCGACGAGGCGCGACACCGTCCAGGCCTTCGTCTTCGAAACAGGACGGGTTTCCTGGATTTCGACGAGATCGCCTTCGTTGTAGGTGTTCGCTTCATCGTGCGCGTGGTACTTCTTCGAACGCACGACATACTTGCCGTAGATCGGGTGCTTGACGCGGTGCTCGATCAGCACGGTGACGGTCTTGTCCATCTTGTTGCTGACGACCCGACCGACCAGCGTCCGCTTCAGCGAGGTTTTCACGCTATCGTTCATTTCTGGTTCGCCTTCTGAGTCATGACGGTCCGCACACGTGCGATGTCGCGACGAACCTTCTTCAGCTGGCTCGTGTTCGTGAGCTGCTGGGTCGCGAGTTGCATGCGCAGGCCGAATTGCGCCTTCAGCAGGTCCGCCAGCTCCTTGTTGAGCGCGGCCTGGTCTTTCTGGAGAAGTTCGGAAGCCTTCATATTTTCTCCTTAGGCGCCGAGCTGGCGCACGATGAACGCCGTCTTCAGCGGCAGCTTGGCTGCAGCCAGACGGAACGCTTCGCGTGCCAGTTCTTCGGTTACGCCGTCCATTTCATAGAGCATCTTGCCCGGCTGAATCTCGGCGACGTAGTACTCCGGGTTACCCTTACCGTTACCCATACGCACTTCGGCCGGCTTCTGCGAAATCGGCTTGTCCGGGAAGATCCGGATCCAGATGCGGCCGCCACGCTTGATGTGACGCGTCATTGCACGACGCGCCGCTTCAATCTGGCGTGCGGTCAGACGACCGCGACCGATAGCCTTCAGGCCGAATTCACCGAACGACACTGCGTTGCCGCGCGTCGCCTTGCCGGTGTTACGACCCTTCTGCTCTTTACGATACTTTCTGCGTTTCGGTTGCAGCATCGTTATTCTCCAGTCTTGCCGTCTTCGGGCTTGCCGGCGCCGCGGCGCGGTGCGCCACGACGAGCACCCGGAGCGCCGCCTTCGCCGTCACGGCGCGGACGACGGTCGCCCGGACGCGCATTGCGACGCGGACGCTTGTCTTCGGCTACTTCTTCCACCACCGGTGCGTCGTTGCGGCCGAGCGTATCGCCCTTGTAAACCCACACCTTGACGCCGATGATCCCGTAGGTCGTCTTCGCTTCCGAGGTCGCGTAGTCGATATCAGCACGCAGCGTGTGAAGGGGCACGCGACCTTCGCGATACCACTCCGTACGAGCGATTTCGATACCGTTCAAACGGCCCGCGCTCATGATCTTGATGCCTTGGGCACCCAGACGCATCGCGTTCTGCATCGCACGCTTCATCGCGCGACGGAACATGATCCGGCGCTCGAGCTGTTGCGTGATCGAGTCAGCGATCAGCTGAGCATCGGTTTCCGGCTTGCGGATTTCTTCGATGTTGACGTGAACCGGAACGCCCATGCGGCGTTGCAGTTCCGTCTTCAGCTGCTCGATATCCTCGCCCTTCTTGCCGATGACCACACCCGGACGCGAGCTGTAAATCGTGATGCGCGCGTTCTTCGCCGGACGCTCGATGACGACCCGACCGACCGAAGCGTTCTTCAGCTTCTTCTTCAGGTATTCACGAACACCGATGTCTTCCTGCAGCATCGCCGCGAAATTGTTGTTGTTCGCGTACCAACGCGAAGCCCAATTGCGGCTGACAGCCAGGCGGAAGCCAGTCGGATGAATTTTCTGTCCCATCGTATGGCTCCTTAATTCCCGACCGTCACAGTGATGTGACAGGATTGCTTCTCGATGCGGTTACCGCGGCCCTTGGCGCGCGCGGTGAAACGCTTGAGCGATGCAGCCTTGTCGACGTAGATGCTCTTGATCTTGAGCTCGTCGATATCAGCGCCTTCGTTGTGCTCCGCATTCGCGATTGCCGACAGCACAACCTTCTTCACGATGCCAGCCGCCTTCTTCGGCGAGAACGTCAGAACGTTCAGCGCCTTGTCGACCGGCAAACCGCGGATCTGGTCAGCCACAAGGCGCGTTTTCTGCGCCGAGATGCGGGCACCGCGATGAATTGCTTTCACTTCCATCTTGATTGCCCCTTATTTCTTGGCCTTCTTGTCGGCTGCGTGACCCTTGAACGTACGGGTCAGTGCGAACTCGCCAAGCTTGTGGCCGACCATGTTTTCCGAGATGTACACCGGAACGTGTTGACGGCCGTTGTGAACAGCGATCGTCAGGCCGATGAAATCCGGCAGAATCGTCGAACGACGCGACCAGGTCTTGATCGGCTTTTTGTCGCGCGAAGCTGCAGCCGCCTCAACTTTCTTCAGCAAATGGGCGTCGCAGAACGGACCTTTTTTAACAGAACGTGCCATTGCCTACTCCTTAACGCTTGTGACGGCGCTGGACGATCATCGTCGTCGTGCGCTTGTTGCTACGGGTGCGATAACCCTTAGCCGGCGTACCCCACGGGCTAACCGGATCGCGACCTGCAGCCGTCTTGCCCTCACCACCACCGTGCGGGTGATCAACCGGGTTCATCGCAACGCCACGCACCGTCGGGCGGATACCGCGCCAGCGGTTCGCGCCAGCCTTGCCGATCTGGCGCAGGCTATGCTCTTCGTTGCCGACTTCACCGATCGTTGCACGGCACTCGATGTGCACGCGGCGGATTTCGCCCGAACGCAGACGAACCTGCGCGTAGACGCCTTCACGGGCGAGCAGCATGGCCGACGTACCAGCCGAACGCGCCATTTGCGCGCCCTTGCCCGGCAGCATCTCGATGCAGTGGATCGTCGTACCGACCGGAATGTTGCGGATCGGCAGCGTGTTGCCTGCACGGATCGGCGCTTCCGAACCCGACATCAGCTGTTGGCCGACGGTCAGGCCCTTCGGGGCGATGATGTAGCGACGTTCGCCGTCTGCGTAGAGCACCAGCGCGATGTTCGCGCTACGGTTCGGGTCGTACTCGAGACGCTCGACCTTTGCCGGAATGCCATCCTTCGTGCGACGGAAATCGACGATACGGTAGTGCTGCTTGTGACCACCACCCTTGTGACGCGTGGTGATACGACCGTTGTTGTTACGGCCGGCGGTCGAGCTCTGCGAGTCGAGCAGTGCCGCGAACGGCTTGCCCTGGTGCAGGTTCTTGTTGACCACCTTGACCATCGCGCGGCGACCCGGCGATGTCGGCTTAACTTTAACGATTGCCATGATTACTTGGCCTCCGCTTCAAAGTTGATTTCCTGGCCGGGCTTCAGGCAAACGTACGCCTTCTTCACGTCCTTGCGACGGCCCATCGAACGGCCGAAGCGCTTTTGCTTGCCCTTCTGAACCAGCACGTTGACCGAATCAACTTCAACCTTGAACAGCAGCTCGACAGCCGCCTTCACTTCCTGCTTCGTGGCATCCGGTGCGACTTCGAACACGACTTGCTCGTTCTTGTCGGCAACCAGCGTCGCCTTTTCCGAGATCACCGGCGCGAGCAGGACCTGCATCAAACGATGATCGTTCTTGCGAATCTCGCTCATGACAGCAACTCCTCGATCTGGGCGACCGCAGCCTTCGTGACCAGCACTTTCTTGAAGTAGATCAGCGACAGCGGGTCAGCGTAGCGCGGCTCGACAATCGCCACGTGCGGCAGGTTGCGCGAAGCCAGGTACAGGTTCTCGTCGACCGTATCCGTAATGATCAGCACGGAGTCGAGACCCATGGTCTTGAATTTTTCGGCCAGCAGCTTGGTCTTCGGCGCTTCGAGGATGATGTCCTCGACGACCGACAGACGGCCTTCACGGGCCAGCTGCGAGAAGATCGAGCAGAGACCTGCGCGATGCATCTTCTTGTTGACCTTGTGCGAGAAGTTTTCTTCCGGCGAATTCGGGAAGATACGACCACCGCCACGCCACAACGGGCTCGACGACATACCGGCACGAGCGCGGCCCGTACCCTTCTGGCGCCACGGCTTCTTCGTCGTGTGCTTGACTTGCTCACGGTCCTTCTGTGCGCGGTTACCCTGGCGAGCATTCGCCTGGTAAGCGACGACGACCTGGTGGATCAGCGCTTCGTTGTAGTCACGACCGAACACGACGTCCGATGCGTTGACCACTGCACCTTCCTGACCATTTTCGTTCAGGAGCTTGAGTTCCATTATTTCGCCCCCTTGGTCTTGACGGCCGGCGTCACGAAGACCTTGCCGCCCTTCGCGCCCGGAATCGCACCCTTCACGAGCAGCAGCTTGCGCTCTGCGTCGATACGGGCGATTTCGAGGTTCTGCACCGTCACCGTCACGTCACCCATGTGACCCGTCATGCGTTTGCCCGGGAAAACACGACCCGGATCCTGCGCCATACCGATCGAGCCCGGCACGTTGTGCGAGCGCGAGTTACCGTGCGTGGCACGGCCGGAGGAGAAGTTGTAACGCTTGATCGTACCGGCGTAGCCCTTACCGATCGACACGCCTTGCACGTCGACCTTCTGGCCCACTTCGAAAAGATCGGCACCGACCACGGCGCCATTCGACAGCTCAGCTGCCTTGGCCGCGTCAATGCGGAATTCCTTGAGGATTTCACCGGCTTCGACACCGGCTTTGGCGAGATGACCTGCCAGCGGCTTCGTCACGCGCGAGGCACGACGGGAGCCGAATGCAACCTGCACGGCCGTGTAGCCGTCGGTTTCAACAGTCTTGATCTGCGTCACGCGGTTGTCCGACACGTCCAGCACGGTGACGGGAATCGAATCCCCTTCCGCCGTGAAGATACGGGTCATGCCAACCTTGCGACCTACGAGTCCAAGGCTCATCATTTTCTCCATTCCCGACTGCGATTGGTCGGGGCTGATTTACAAAATGCCGGGCACGCAAGGCCCAACTTTTTTACGCGAATACGCGAAAAGCCAAGCATTATAGCCCGCCTTCGCGTTTTCCGCAAGCAATCAAAGACTTAGCGCCGCCCGGCAAGCCGATCGGCGCTGGAAGCCTTACTGCAGCTTGATTTCCACGTCGACGCCAGCCGGCAGGTCGAGCTTCATCAGCGCGTCAACCGTCTTGTCGGTCGGATCGACGATGTCCATCAGGCGCTGGTGGGTACGGATTTCGAGCTGATCGCGCGACGTCTTGTTGACGTGCGGCGAACGCAGGATGTCAAAACGCTGAATGCGCGTCGGCAGCGGCACCGGGCCACGGACGATTGCGCCAGTCCGCTTCGCGGTATCGACGATCTCGGCAGCCGATTGATCGATCAGACGATAGTCGAATGCCTTCAGGCGAATGCGGATTTTCTGTTGCTGCATGACGATTCCTTGGAAAGAGCGAGGCGATGTTGCATCGCCGGACACTAAAAGAACGTGAAACTTGACGCCTGCGGGGAGCGAGACATCAGGTTCCGGACGGTACTTCCACTGCTAAGCCCGCGATTCTACACGAAATTCTGGAGCGATGGTGCGAGTTTCTCGCGCCGCGCTTTCGCGTGACGGAAAAACAAAACCGGGTGCCAGCGCAAGCTGGACACCCGGTTTCGACGGTACGGACTGCATACCGCGGAATCGCGGATCCCGTGGGATCCGCGGATCGTCGATATTACTCGATGATCTTGGCGACGACGCCGGCGCCGACCGTACGGCCGCCTTCGCGGATTGCGAAGCGCAGACCTTCTTCCATCGCGATCGGAGCGATCAGCTTCACCGTGATCGACACGTTGTCGCCCGGCATCACCATTTCCTTGTCCTTCGGCAGCTCGATCGAGCCCGTCACGTCCGTCGTACGGAAGTAGAACTGCGGACGGTAGTTGTTGAAGAACGGCGTGTGACGGCCGCCTTCGTCCTTGCTCAGCACGTACACTTCAGCCGTGAAGTGCGTGTGCGGCGTGATCGAACCCGGCTTCGCCAGAACCTGGCCACGCTCCACGTCTTCACGCTTCGTGCCGCGCAGCAGGATACCAACGTTGTCGCCTGCCTGACCTTGGTCCAGCAGCTTGCGGAACATTTCAACGCCCGTGCAGGTCGTCTTCACCGTCGGCTTGATACCGACGATTTCGATTTCTTCGCCGACCTTCACGATGCCGCGCTCAACGCGACCCGTCACGACCGTGCCACGACCCGAGATCGAGAACACGTCTTCCACCGGCATCAGGAACGCGCCGTCAACTGCACGCTCCGGCGTCGGGATGTACGTGTCCAGCGCGTCGGCCAGGCTCATGATCGCCACTTCGCCCAGCTCGCCCGTGTCGCCTTCCAGCGCCAGCTTGGCCGAACCCTTCACGATCGGCGTGTCGTCGCCCGGGAAGTCGTACTTCGACAGGAGTTCGCGAACTTCCATCTCGACCAGCTCGAGCAGTTCAGCGTCGTCCACCATGTCGCACTTGTTCAGGAACACGATGATGTACGGAACGCCAACCTGACGTGCCAGCAGGATGTGCTCACGCGTCTGCGGCATCGGGCCGTCTGCTGCCGAGCAAACCAGGATCGCGCCGTCCATCTGCGCTGCGCCCGTGATCATGTTCTTCACATAGTCAGCGTGGCCCGGGCAGTCGACGTGTGCGTAGTGGCGGTTAGCCGTTTCGTACTCGACGTGTGCCGTGTTGATCGTGATGCCGCGCGCCTTTTCTTCCGGTGCCGCGTCGATCTGGTCGTATGCCTTCGCTTCGCCGCCGAACTTCTTCGTCAGAACCGTCGTGATCGCTGCCGTCAGCGTCGTCTTGCCGTGGTCAACGTGACCAATCGTACCAACGTTCACGTGCGGCTTGGTCCGCTCGAATTTACCTTTTGCCATGATTCTCTTCTTTCAAAAATTATCGATTGAGATAACGAATTACTTCGACTTCGCGCTGATGATCGCTTCTGCAACGTTGCGCGGAGCTTCAGCGTAGTGCTTGAACTCCATCGTGTACGTTGCACGACCTTGCGTCAGCGAACGCAGCGACGTCGAGTAACCGAACATTTCCGACAGCGGTACTTCGGCGCGCACGATCTTGCCGCCGCCAACCATGTCTTCCATGCCCTGGACGATACCGCGACGGCCCGACAGGTCGCCCATCACGTTGCCCATGTAGTCTTCCGGCGTCTCGACTTCGACAGCCATCATCGGCTCGAGGACGACCGGGTTCGCCTTGCGCATCGCTTCCTTGAACGCCATCGAACCGGCCATGCGGAACGCGTTTTCGTTCGAGTCAACGTCGTGGTACGAACCGAACGTCAGGTGAACCTTCACGTCGACGACCGGGAAGCCAGCCAGCACGCCCGACTTCAGCGTGTCCTGGATACCCTTGTCGACCGCCGGGATGTATTCACGCGGAATCACACCACCCTTGATCTCGTCGAAGAACTCGTAGCCCTTGCCTTGTTCATTCGGCTCGAGCGTGATGACTGCGTGACCGTACTGGCCGCGACCACCCGACTGCTTGACGAACTTGCCGTCGACGTCCTTCGCCGTCGAACGGATCGTTTCGCGGTAGGCAACCTGCGGCTTGCCGACGGTTGCTTCCACGCCGAATTCACGCTTCATCCGGTCGACCAGAATTTCGAGGTGGAGTTCGCCCATGCCCGAAATGATGGTCTGGCCCGACTCTTCGTCGGTCTGCACGCGGAACGACGGGTCTTCCTGAGCCAGACGGTTCAGTGCGAGGCCCATCTTTTCCTGGTCAGCCTTGGTCTTCGGCTCGACAGCCTGCGAAATCACCGGCTCCGGGAACACCATGCGTTCGAGAACGATCGGGTTCGCCGGGTCGCACAGCGTGTCGCCCGTGGTCGCTTCCTTCAGGCCGACCGCTGCGGCGATGTCGCCTGCGCGGACTTCCTTGATTTCTTCACGCTGGTTCGCGTGCATCTGCAGAATACGGCCGAGGCGTTCCTTCTTGCCCTTGGTCGAGTTCAGCAGCGTGTCGCCCGAGTTGACGACGCCCGAATACACACGGAAGAAGATCAGCTGGCCGACGAACGGGTCGGTCATGATCTTGAACGCGAGCGACGAGAACTTCTCTTCGTCCGACGCCTTGCGCTCTGCTTCTTCACCGTTTTCGAGCTCGCCCTTGACCGGCGGGATGTCGACCGGCGACGGCAGGAAGTCGATCACGGCGTCGAGCATACGCTGCACGCCCTTGTTCTTGAACGCGGTACCGCACAGCATCGGCTGGATTTCGCACGCGATCGTACGATCACGCAGCGCCTTGACGATGTCGGCTTCCGGCAGGTCGCCTTCTTCCAGGTACTTGTTCATCAGGTCTTCGCTGGCTTCAGCAGCCACTTCGACCATCTTTTCGCGCCATTCCTTGCAGGTCTCTGCGAGCTCGGCCGGGATGTCGACGTAGTCGAACTTCGTGCCTTGCGACGCTTCGTCCCAAATGATCGCCTTCATCTTGATCAGGTCGACGACGCCCTTGAAGTTCTCTTCCGCGCCGATCGGCACCACGACCGGAACCGGGTTCGCCTTCAGGCGCAGACGGAGCTGGTCGTAGACCTTGAAGAAGTTCGCGCCGGTACGGTCCATCTTGTTGACGAACGCGAGACGCGGCACCTTGTACTTGTTAGCCTGGCGCCACACCGTTTCCGACTGCGGCTGCACGCCGCCCACTGCGCAGTACACCATGCACGCGCCGTCGAGCACGCGCATCGAGCGCTCAACTTCAATCGTGAAGTCGACGTGGCCCGGCGTGTCGATGATGTTGATGCGGTGTTCCGGATAGTTGCCGCCCATGCCCTTCCAGAAGGCGGTGGTAGCAGCGGACGTGATCGTGATGCCACGCTCCTGTTCCTGCTCCATCCAGTCCATCGTGGCTGCGCCGTCGTGGACTTCACCGATCTTGTGGTTCACACCGGTGTAAAACAGAATGCGCTCGGTCGTCGTCGTTTTGCCGGCGTCGATGTGAGCGCTAATACCGATATTGCGGTAGCGCTCGATAGGAGTCTTGCGAGCCACTTTGATCCTCTACTGGGATGACACGATGCAGCCCTGCTGCATCATGCTTCAACACAAACGGGCGAGGCGCCTGAAAAGCGCACCCGCCCGGAATTTATTTCCGCTAAAAGCCCAGCCAGGCGCTTAGAAACGGAAATGCGAGAACGCGCGGTTGGCTTCTGCCATGCGGTGAACTTCGTCGCGCTTCTTCATCGCGCCGCCACGGCCTTCGGCCGCTTCGGAGAGTTCACCTGCCAGGCGCAGGGCCATCGACTTCTCGCTACGCTTCTTCGCAGCCTCACGCAGCCAGCGCATCGCCAATGCCATACGACGCGACGGGCGCACTTCGACCGGAACTTGATAGTTGGCACCACCAACGCGACGGCTCTTCACTTCGACCACCGGCTTGACGTTGTTGAGCGCAACCGTGAACACTTCCAGCGGGTCCTTGCCACCCTTGGTCTGGATTTGTTCGAATGCGCCATAAACGATGCGCTCTGCGACCGACTTCTTGCCGGACAGCATCAGCATGTTCATGAACTTGGCTACATCAACGTTACCGAACTTCGGATCCGGCAACACTTCCCGCTTGGGGACTTCGCGACGACGCGGCATGATTCTTCCTTTACTTGTTCAGTTGGAGCTGGTTCCAGCTCCGCGGCCACCAACAAACCCGATCACATCTTCACGACTAACCAGCTTGGCCGGGTGACCACTTACTCGACAGCACCGGCAATCCGGCACTCCCGCCTTGACCGCCCTGCGGCGATCCCTGATCAAAAACTGCTTACTTGGCAGCCTTTGCACGCTTCGCGCCGTACTTCGAGCGCGCTTGCTTACGGTCCTTGACGCCCTGGGTATCCAGCGAGCCGCGAACCATGTGGTAACGCACACCCGGCAAGTCCTTCACACGGCCGCCGCGGATCAGCACAACCGAGTGTTCCTGCAGGTTGTGGCCTTCACCACCGATGTACGAAATCACTTCGAAGCCGTTCGTCAGACGAACCTTGGCGACCTTACGGAGTGCCGAGTTCGGCTTCTTCGGCGTCGTCGTGTACACACGGGTGCACACGCCGCGACGCTGGGGGCAGTCCTGCAGGGCCGGGCTCTTGCTCTTCGTCGTTTCCGACTGACGGCCTTTGCGAACCAGTTGGTTGATGGTTGGCATTGTTTATTCCTGAAATTGAACAAAATCTGCGCATCGATTTCGGGCAAAGCGAGAATCGGCGCACAGTTGACTTCCGAACCGGCGAAACGGGTGCGAACCTTGGAACGCGACTCGGCCCACCGAATACCGGAACCCAGCATGATATTCCGGAAATACCAACTAAGTCAACGGCTTGCGTGATTCGCCAGCCGAACGCGTGGTTTACCGGAGGGGTCGGAACACCTGTGTCAGGCTGACTCGACGACGTCGATGATCTCGTCGCCGAAGCGTTCGAGCTTGCGCACGCCCATGCCGGGGATATGGCGCAGGTCGTCGATCGTCTCCGGCGCGTTGCGTGCGATCTCGGCGAGCGTTGCGTCGTGGAAGATCACGTAGGCCGGCACGCCGTCCGTTTTCGCCGTTTCCGCACGCCACGCGCGCAGCGCATCCCACCGTGCGCGCTCACGCGTGCCCATGCCGGCCGTCGGATCGACGCGCGTACCGCTGCGGCTCGACGACTGGCGCGTGCGCTGCGGCTTCACGTAGCGGCGCAGCGTGACCTTCTCCTCGTTCTTCAGCACAGGCTTCGCGGCCTCGGTCAGCACGAGCGCGCCGAAGCCACCATGATCGACGGCCAGGTAGCCGTACGCGACGAGCTGCCGGAAAATCGCCCGCCATTCGGGCTCCGACAGCGACGCGCCGATTCCGAACGTCGTGAGCTGGTCGTGGCCGCGCTGCAACACCTTCTCGGTGCGCCCGCCGCGCAGGATCTCGATCAGGTGGCTCGAGCCGAAATTGAAGCCGCTTGCACGCTGCGCGCGGAATACGCACGACAGCGCCATCTGCGCCTCACGCGTGGCGTCCCACGACGCCGGCGGCTCGAGGCACGTATCGCAGTTGCCACACGGCTTGCTCTCCTCGCCGAAGTAGTTCAGCAGCCGCACGCGTCGGCACGAGATCGTCTCGCACAGCCCGAGCAGCGCGTCGAGCTTCGACGTCTGGACGCGCTTGTGCGCATCGTCCGCATCGGACTCGTCGATCATCTTGCGCTGCTGGACGACGTCGCCGAGGCCGTACGCCATCCACGCATTCGCAGGCATCCCGTCGCGGCCGGCGCGGCCCGTTTCCTGGTAGTAGCCTTCGACGCTCTTCGGCAGATCCAGGTGCGCAACGAAGCGCACGTCCGGCTTGTCGATGCCCATGCCGAACGCGATCGTCGCGCACATCACGATGCCTTCCTCGCGCTGGAACATTTCCTGGTGCTTCTGCCGCACCTCGAACTCCATCCCTGCGTGATACGGCAACGCACGCACGCCCTGCGCCTTCAGCCATTCGGCCGTTTCCTCGACCTTGCGGCGTGACAGGCAATAGACGACACCCGCATCCGTCGTACCGTCCGCATTCGTGTGTTCGGCTCGGATGAAATCGAGCAGTTGCGAACGTGCGTTGTCCTTTTCGACGATCCGGTAGCGGATGTTCGGGCGATCGAAGCTCGACACGAACACGCGTGCATCGTCGAGCGCGAGACGGTGGATGATCTCGTCGCGCGTGATCGCATCGGCCGTGGCGGTCAGCGCGATGCGCGGCACCGACGGAAACCGCTCGTGCAGCACCGACAGTTGAATGTATTCCGGGCGGAAATCGTGCCCCCATTGCGACACGCAGTGCGCTTCGTCGATCGCGAACAGGCCGATCTTCGCGCGCTCGAGCAGATCGAGGAAGCGCCCCGTCATCAGCCGTTCCGGCGCGACGTACAGCAGGTCGATTTCGCCCTCGCGCAGCGCGCGCTCGGTCGCCGCGGCCTCGGCGCCCGACAGCGTCGAATTCAGGTACGCGGCGCGCACACCCACTTCGCTCAGTGCGGCGACCTGGTCCTGCATCAGCGCGATCAATGGCGACACGACGATGCCGGCGCCCTGCCCGGCCTCGCGACGCAGCAGCGCGGGAATCTGATAGCACAGCGACTTGCCGCCGCCGGTCGGCATCAGCACGAGGCAATCGCCGCCGCCGGCGACGTGTTCGACGATCTCGCCCTGCTGGCCGCGAAATGCGGGATAACCAAATACTTCGTCGAGGATTTCGAGGGCGCGGGACATGGATGAGGGCAGGGACGGCTAAGCGATGACCGCAATTTTAACAACCCGCTCGCGCGACGCGTCGCGAATCGTGCGGATTTGGCCGATTGGCCAGGATTCGTTCACTCGAATGAGCGACGGACGAAAAAAAACCGCCCGGCATAACCGGGCGGTCTCGGTGACAGCAAGGTAACGCAAGGCGGCTCGCGCCGCCCGCACTTACTCGGCTGCCGGATGTTGCTGCGGCTCTTCTGCCGGCGCGCTCGGCGTGCCGAAGTCGAATGCCTCTTCCGCTGCGATCTGGTCGAAACGCTCGCGATCCGACGATTCCTTCGCCTTGCGTGCCTTGTGGAACGCGAGACCCGTACCGGCCGGAATCAGACGGCCGACGATCACGTTTTCCTTCAGGCCACGCAGATCGTCGCGCTTGCCCATGATCGCCGCTTCGGTCAGCACGCGGGTCGTTTCCTGGAACGATGCCGCGGAGATGAACGAGTCGGTCGACAGCGATGCCTTCGTGATACCGAGCAGCACGTTGTCGTACGAAGCCGGACGCTTGTTCTCGGCGATCATGCGATCGTTCTCGTCCAGCATGTCGGAACGCTCGACCTGCTCGCCCGGGATGAAGCGCGTATCACCGTTGTCGGTGATCTGCACACGACGCAGCATCTGGCGAACGATCACCTCGATGTGCTTGTCGTTGATCTTCACGCCCTGCAGACGATACACGTCCTGCACTTCGTCGACGATGTAGCGCGACAGCGCCTCGATACCCTGCAGACGCAGGATGTCGTGCGGATCGGCCGGACCGTCCACGATCATTTCGCCCTTGTTGACCACCTGGGCATCGTGAACCAGAACCTGCTTTTCCTTCGCGATCAGGAACTCGTGCTGATTGCCCTCGAGGTCCGTGATGACGAGACGCTGCTTGCCCTTCGTGTCCTTACCGAACGACGTCGTACCGGTGACTTCCGCGAGAATGCCGGCATCCTTCGGCGAACGCGCTTCGAACAGTTCCGCCACCCGCGGCAGACCGCCGGTAATGTCACGCGTCTTCTGCGCTTCCGTCGGGATACGTGCGAGCACTTCACCGACCTGCACCTGCTGACCATCCTTCACGGTGATCAGTGCGCCGACCTGGAAGCCGATCTGCACTGCGTGCTCCGTGCCCGGAATCTTCACTTCTTCGCCGTTCGCGTCGAGCAGCTTGACCTGCGGACGCACGCTCTTCGAAGCTTGCGAGCCACGACGCTTCACGTCGATCACGACCAGCGTCGACAGGCCGGTCACGTCGTCGATCTGCTTCGCGACGGTCACGCCTTCCTCGACGTTCTCGAACTTCACCGTACCACCGTACTCGGTGATGATCGGACGCGTCAGCGGATCCCACGTGGCGAGCTGCGTGCCTGCCTTGATCGTCGCACCGTCGAGCTGCAGCAGCGTCGCGCCGTACGGCACTTTGTGACGCTCGCGCTCGCGACCGAAATCGTCGGTGATCATCGCTTCGCCCGAACGGGAAATGACGATCTGCTCGCCCTTCGCGTTCGTGACGTAGCGCATCGTCGCCGTGAAGCGCACGATACCGTTGCTCTTCGCTTCGACCGACGAAGCCACTGCCGCACGCGATGCCGCACCACCGATGTGGAACGTACGCATCGTCAGCTGCGTGCCCGGTTCACCGATCGACTGTGCCGCGATCACGCCGACTGCTTCGCCGACGTTCACGAGCGAGCCGCGGCCGAGGTCACGACCGTAGCAGGCTGCGCACAGGCCGTAACGCGTTTCGCAGGTCAGCGGCGTGCGCACGCGCACTTCGTCGATGCCGAGGCGTTCGATTTCCTCGACCGCCGTTTCGTCGAGCAGCGTGCCCGATTCGTACACCGTTTCCTGCGTTTCCGGGTTCACGACGTCCGCCACCGCAACGCGGCCGAGGATACGGTCGCGCAGCGCTTCGACGACTTCACCGCCTTCGACGAGTGCCTTCATCGCCACGCCGTTCGACGTGCCGCAATCGTCTTCCACCACGACCAGATCCTGCGTGACGTCGACGAGACGACGCGTCAGGTAACCCGAGTTCGCGGTCTTCAGTGCCGTATCAGCCAGACCCTTACGTGCACCGTGGGTCGAGATGAAGTACTGCAACACGTTCAGACCTTCGCGGAAGTTCGCGGTAATCGGCGTCTCGATAATCGAGCCGTCCGGCTTCGCCATCAGGCCTCGCATACCGGCCAGCTGACGAATCTGAACCGCCGAACCCCGGGCGCCCGAGTCGGCCATCATGTAGATCGAGTTGAACGATTCCTGGCGCGTTTCCTTGCCGTCGCGGTCCGTCACCGGCTCCGTCGACAGCTGCTCCATCATCGCCTTGCCGACCGCTTCCGACGTTGCCGACCAGATGTCGACCACGTTGTTGTAGCGTTCCTGCGCGGTGACGAGACCCGACATGTACTGGCGGTCGTACTCCTTCACCTTCTTCGCGGCGTCGCCGACGATCGTTTCCTTCTGCGGCGGCACGAGCATGTCGTCCACGCAGATCGAGATGCCGGCACGCGTCGCGAGACGGAAACCCGACTGCATCAGCTGATCGGCAAACACCACCGTCGCGCGCAGACCGCACTTGCGGAACGCCGTGTTGATCAGGCGCGAGATTTCCTTCTTCTTCAGCGGCTTGTTCAGCACCGAGAACGGCAGGCCGTGCGGCAGGATCTCCGACAGGATCGCGCGGCCGACGGTCGTCGCATACAGCGAGATCTTCGGCACGAACGGCGGTGCGCCTTCCGACGTGTCTTCGTTGTGGACCATTTCGGTGATCCGCACGTTGACACGCGATGCCAGCTCGACTTCCTTGTTCTCGTACGCGCGGATCACTTCCGACACGCCCGTGAACGACAGGCCTTCGCCCTTGGCGTTAACCGCTTCGCGGGTCGCGTAGTACAGACCCAGCACGATATCCTGCGACGGCACGATCGACGGATCGCCGTTGGCCGGGAACAGCACGTTGTTCGACGCCAGCATCAGCGTACGCGCTTCCATCTGCGCTTCGAGCGACAGCGGCACGTGAACGGCCATCTGGTCACCGTCGAAGTCGGCGTTGAACGCCGCGCAGACGAGCGGGTGCAGCTGAATTGCCTTGCCTTCGATCAGCACCGGCTCGAACGCCTGGATACCGAGACGGTGCAGCGTCGGCGCACGGTTCAGCATCACCGGGTGCTCGCGGATCACCTCTTCGAGGATGTCCCACACCACCGGCGTCTGGTTCTCGACTTCCTTCTTCGCAGCCTTGATGGTCGTCGCGACGCCCATCACTTCCAGCTTGTTGAAGATGAACGGCTTGAACAGCTCGAGCGCCATCAGCTTCGGCAGGCCGCACTGGTGCAGCTTCAGCGTCGGGCCGACCACGATGACCGAACGGCCCGAGTAGTCGACGCGCTTGCCCAGCAGGTTCTGACGGAAACGACCGCCCTTACCCTTGATCATGTCGGCGAGCGACTTCAGCGGACGCTTGTTCGCGCCCGTCATCGCCTTGCCGCGACGACCGTTGTCGAGCAGCGAGTCGACGGCTTCCTGCAGCATCCGCTTTTCGTTGCGGACGATGATTTCAGGTGCCTTCAGCTCGAGCAGACGCTTCAACCGGTTGTTACGGTTGATCACGCGGCGATACAGGTCGTTCAGGTCCGACGTCGCGAAACGGCCGCCGTCCAGCGGCACGAGCGGACGCAGTTCCGGCGGCAGCACCGGCAGCACTTCCAGGATCATCCACTCGGGCTTGATGCCCGAGCGCTGGAATGCCTCGAGGACCTTCAGGCGCTTCGCGTACTTCTTGATCTTCGCTTCCGAGCCGGTGTTCTTCAGCTCGGTGCGCAGCGTCTCGACCTGCTCGTCGATGTTGATCGCGCGCAGCAGTTCACGCACGCCTTCCGCGCCCATTTCGGCACGGAATTCGTCGCCGTATTCCTCGACCTTGTTGTAGTAATCCTCTTCGGTCATGATCTGCCGCGCTTTCAGCGGCGTCATGCCCGGTTCGATCACCACATACGCTTCGAAGTACAGCACGCGTTCGATGTCGCGCAGCGTCATGTCGAGCACCATGCCCAGACGCGACGGCAGCGACTTCAGGAACCAGATGTGAGCGACCGGCGAGGCCAGCTCGATGTGGCCCATCCGTTCGCGACGCACCTTCGCCAGCGTCACTTCGACGCCGCACTTCTCGCAGATCACGCCGCGGTGCTTCAGACGCTTGTACTTGCCGCACAGGCACTCGTAGTCCTTGATCGGCCCGAAGATCTTCGCGCAGAAGAGACCATCGCGTTCCGGCTTGAACGTACGGTAGTTGATGGTCTCCGGCTTCTTCACTTCGCCGAACGACCACGAACGGATCTTGTCCGGCGAGGCCAGACCGATCTTGATCGCGTCGAAAACTTCTTCCTGTTGGACTTGCTTGAATAGATCGAGCAGAGCTTTCATTGCTTTCTCTCCGTAGTCCGATTAATTGCGGTCGAGATCGATATCGATACCGAGCGAGCGGATTTCCTTCACGAGCACGTTGAAGGACTCCGGCATGCCTGCATCGATCACGTGATCGCCCTTGACGAGGTTTTCGTACACCTTCGTCCGGCCGGTCACGTCGTCCGACTTCACCGTCAGCATTTCCTGCAGCACGTAGGACGCGCCGTACGCTTCGAGTGCCCACACTTCCATTTCACCGAAACGCTGGCCACCGAACTGCGCCTTACCACCCAGCGGCTGCTGCGTGACGAGCGAGTACGGGCCGGTCGAACGCGCGTGCATCTTGTCGTCGACCAAGTGGTGCAGCTTCAGGTAGTGCATGTAGCCGAGCGTCACGCGACGTTCGAACATTTCACCCGTGCGGCCGTCGTACAGACGAACCTGGTTCTTCGACGGGTTCATGCCGAGCTGTTCAGCGATGTCGTCCGGGAACGCGAGGTCGAGCATCTTGCCCATTTCTTCCTCGGTCGCCCCGTCGAACACCGGCGTTGCGAACGGCACGCCTTCGCGCAGGTTCTTCGCGAGTTCGAGGATCTCTTCGTCCGTGAAGCTTTCGAGGTCTTCCTTGCGGCCCGAGTCGTTGTAGATCTTCGTCAGGAACACGCGCAGTTCCTCGATCTTCGCCTGACGCTGCAGCATTTCGCCGATACGCCAGCCGAGGCCCTTCGCGGCCCAGCCGAGGTGCACTTCCAGAACCTGACCCACGTTCATCCGCGACGGAACGCCCAGCGGGTTCAGCACGACGTCTGCCGGACGGCCATCGGCCATGTACGGCATGTCTTCGATCGGGACGATCTTCGACACGACACCCTTGTTACCGTGACGGCCTGCCATCTTGTCGCCAGGCTGCAGGCGACGCTTGACCGCGAGGTACACCTTGACCATCTTCAGCACGCCCGGCGGCAGTTCGTCGCCTTGCGTGAGCTTCTTGCGCTTCTCTTCGAACGCGAGGTCGAACTGGTGACGCTTTTCTTCGATCGAGTTCTTGATCGCTTCGAGCTGCGCCGCTGCTTCGTCGTCCGCGAGGCGGATGTCGAACCAGTGGTAGTGGTCGAGGTCTTCCAGGTAAGCCTGGTCGATCTTCGTGCCCTTCGCGAGCTTCTTCGGACCGCCGTTCGCGACCTTGCCCACGAGCATGCGTGCGAGACGCTGGAACGCGTCGCCTTCCACGATGCGCAGCTGGTCGTTCAGGTCGAGACGGTAACGCTTCAGTTCATCGTCGATGATCTGTTGCGCACGCTTGTCGCGCTGGATGCCTTCACGCGTGAACACCTGGACGTCGATCACGGTGCCGCTCATGCCCGACGGCACGCGCAGCGACGTGTCCTTCACGTCGGAGGCCTTCTCGCCGAAGATCGCGCGCAGCAGCTTCTCTTCCGGCGTCAGCTGGGTCTCGCCCTTCGGCGTGACCTTGCCGACCAGCACGTCGCCTGCTTCGACTTCAGCACCGATGTACACGATGCCCGATTCGTCGAGACGGCCGAGCTGGACTTCCGCCAGGTTCGAGATGTCGCGCGTGATTTCTTCCGGCCCGAGCTTCGTGTCGCGTGCAACGACGTTCAGCTCTTCGATGTGGATCGACGTGTAGCGATCGTCGGCCACGACCTTCTCCGAGATCAGGATCGAATCCTCGAAGTTGTAGCCGTTCCACGGCATGAACGCGATCAGCATGTTCTGGCCGAGCGCGAGCTCACCCAGGTCCGTCGAGGCGCCGTCGGCCAGCACGTCGCCGCGCGAGACCTTGTCGCCCATCTTCACGATCGGACGCTGGTTGATGTTCGTGTTCTGGTTCGAACGCGTGTACTTGATCAGGTTGTAGATGTCGACACCGACTTCACCTGCGACTGCTTCGTCGTCGTTCACGCGAATCACGATACGGCCTGCGTCGACATAGTCGACGACGCCGCCGCGGAACGCCTGGACCGTCGTACCCGAGTCGACCGCACAGGTGCGCTCGATGCCCGTACCGACGACCGGCTTTTCCGGACGCAGACACGGCACGGCCTGACGCTGCATGTTCGAACCCATCAGCGCACGGTTCGCGTCATCGTGCTCGAGGAACGGAATCAGAGAAGCTGCGACCGACACGATCTGCGACGGCGCGACGTCCATGTACTGGATGCGGTCCGGCGTGACCATCATCGTTTCGCCGGCCTCACGCGACGACACGAGTTCGTCGATCAGCTGGCCGTTCTCGTCGATCGCGGCGTTTGCCTGAGCGATCATGTAGCGGCCTTCTTCGATCGCCGACAGGTAGTCGATCTGGTCGGTCACCTTGCTGTCCACGACCTTGCGGTACGGCGTCTCGAGGAAGCCATACTCGTTCAGGTGCGCATACAGTGCGAGCGAGTTGATCAGGCCGATGTTCGGACCTTCCGGCGTTTCGATCGGGCACACGCGGCCATAGTGGGTCGGGTGCACGTCGCGGACTTCAAAGCCTGCGCGTTCGCGCGTCAGACCGCCCGGGCCTAGCGCGGAAACACGACGCTTGTGCGTGATTTCCGACAGCGGGTTGGTCTGGTCCATGAACTGCGACAGCTGCGACGAACCGAAGAACTCGCGGATCGCCGACGAAATCGGCTTCGAGTTGATCAGGTCGTGCGGCATCAGGTTTTCGCTTTCGGCCTGGCCGAGGCGTTCCTTGACCGCGCGCTCGACACGCACGAGACCTGCGCGGAACTGGTTTTCCGCCAGTTCGCCGACGCAACGCACACGACGGTTGCCGAGGTGGTCGATGTCGTCCACTTCGCCCTTGCCGTTGCGCAGCTCGACGAGGATCTTGATCGTCGCGAGGATGTCGTCGTCCTGCAGCGTCATCGGGCCGGTGATCTCGTCACGGCTGACGCGGCGGTTGAACTTCATACGGCCGACCTTCGACAGGTCGTACGCTTCTTCGCTGTAGAACAGACGGTTGAACAGTGCCTCGACCGCTTCTTCGGTCGGCGGCTCGCCCGGACGCATCATGCGGTAGATCGCGATGCGCGCGGCCGTCTTGTCGGTCGTTTCGTCGACACGCAGCGTCGACGAGATGTACGGGCCCTGGTCCAGGTCGTTCGTGTAGAGCGTCTGGATGTCCTTGATGCCCGCTTCGCGCAGCTTCTCGAGCACGCTTTCCGTGACTTCGTCGTTCGCGCTCGCGATCACTTCGCCGGTGTCGCCGTCGACGACGTTCTTCGCCAGCACGCGGCCGAGCAGATAGTCTTCCGGCACCGAGATGAACTTGGTCTTCGCGGCTTCGAGGTCGCGAATGTGCTTCGCGTTGATCCGCTTGTCCTTCTGGACGATGACCTTGCCATCACGATCCGTGATGTCGAAGCGCGCGACTTCACCACGCAGGCGCTCGGGCACGAACTCGAGTTGCGCGCCTTCGTCCATCAGCGTGAAGTTGTCGAACACGAAGAAGTTCGCGAGGATCTGTTCCGGCGTGAGGCCGATGGCCTTCAGCAGGATCGTGACCGGCATCTTGCGGCGACGGTCGACGCGGAAGTACAGGATGTCCTTCGGATCGAATTCGAAGTCGAGCCACGAGCCGCGGTACGGAATGATCCGTGCCGAGAACAGCAGCTTGCCCGAGCTGTGCGTCTTGCCCTTGTCGTGTTCGAAGAACACGCCCGGCGAACGGTGCAGCTGCGAGACGATGACACGCTCGGTGCCGTTGATGACGAACGAGCCCGTCGGCGTCATGAGCGGAATTTCGCCCATGTACACTTCCTGCTCTTTCACTTCCTTGACGACCGGCTTGTTCGGCGATTCCTTGTCGAGGATGACAAGGCGGACCTTCGCGCGCAGCGCGGAGCAGTACGTCAGGCCGCGCTGCTGGCATTCCTTGATGTTGAATGCCGGCGCGGACAACGCATAGCTCACGAACTCGAGACGTGCGAAACCGTTGTGCGAAACAATGGGAAATACCGATGTGAACGCGGCCTGCAAACCTTCAGGCTTGCGTTGCGTGGCCGGCACATCGGCTTGCAGAAACGTGCTGAATGATTCAAGCTGGGTAGCCAGCAAGAAAGGAACTTGGTGAACGATGGGGCGCTTCGCGAAACTCTTGCGAATGCGCTTCTTCTCGGTGAAGGAATATTGCATACGATCTCCGAATCACGGCGGGTGCTATCGAGGCGGAATACCTGGACGTTTCAAACCCGAGTGTTCACCGACTGAGACCCGATGGCCGTCCGACGGCTTGAACGAGCCGAGAAGCTTGGTGGTTGGCCGCTACCAACCGCTGGCTGACGGCAGCGGATGCCTGTGTTGCCCGCTACCCGACCAAACTTGCCTTCTGCAGTCGCTTCAGAAGACAAAGAGAACCGCCATTCGTGACCCATGACAACGATCAGGCGGTTTTCTTTGGCTTCTGGGGCCGATTATTCGGGCTCCCGAATGAGTGCCAGAATAACGTCCCCACAAAGCACAAAAAGGCCGGCGGTGAAAATACCGCCAGCCTTCGCACAGCGCGCCGAAACTTACTTGACTTCGACCTTCGCGCCTGCTTCTTCCAGCTTCTTCTTGGCTTCTTCAGCAGCAGCCTTGTCGACGCCTTCCTTGACAGCCTTCGGTGCGCCGTCAACGACGTCCTTCGCTTCCTTCAGGCCCAGGCCCGTCAGTTCGCGAACTGCCTTGATGACTGCAACCTTGTTGCTGCCTGCTTCAGCCAGAACGACCGTGAATTCGGTCTTTTCTTCTGCTGCAGCAGCTGCGCCGCCGCCTGCCGGGCCAGCGACTGCCACTGCAGCTGCCGACACGCCAAACTTCTCTTCGAATGCCTTGACCAGTTCGTTCAGTTCCAGAACGGTCATCCCTTCGACTGCTGCCAGGATGTCTTCTTTTGCGATTGCCATTTGAAATACTCCTAAATTGAATTCGGATACAGCCAGCGATCAGTGACGCTGATGCACGCTCGATTACGCAGCTTCCGCTTGCTTCTTCTCGGCCAGCGCGGCCAGAGCGCGCGCGAAGCCCGAAACAGGCGATTGCATAACGAACAGCAGCTTCGAGAGCAGTTCTTCGCGGCTCGGGATGCTTGCCAGCGCTTGCACGCCAGCCTTGTCCATCACCTTGCCATCGAACGAACCAGCCTTGATGACCAACTTGTCATTGCTCTTGCTGAAGTCGTTGACGACCTTAGCAGCAGCAATTGCATCTTCCGAGATGCCGTAGATCAACGGGCCAGTCATCTGCTCTGCCAGCGGAGCAAACGGGGTACCTTCAACAGCGCGACGCGCCAGCGTGTTCTTCAACACGCGCAGGTACACCTGTTGCTCACGCGCTTTCGCGCGCAGCTTGGTCAGATCGCCAACCGCAATTCCACGATACTCAGCCAGCACAACGGTCTGGGCCTTCGCGACTTGCGCGGAAACCTCAGCGACGACGGCTTGCTTGTCTTCTCTATTAAGCGGCACGGTTAGCCTCCAGAAACGATACGTTCGGCGCAGCCGGCATGGCCGAAACCTCACGTACCTCGTTCAACAACGGCGTCCGACCTCGTTAGGAGTATTTCCACCTCACGCCGGGAATCGCTTCGCGGCCTGCGGCTTCACCACTGCAAAACTTTTTCGGGTTCGCCATCTGCGTTGGCTTGAATTAAGGGATCACCTGACTGCTGTGCCCCACCAACGGTCTTTGATAACCGGTTGCCCGCCCTACTGCACGAACAACCGCCCAAAGCCCATGTAGGCCGCTTCGCGAACGAAGCGGCCCGAATACTTGCTTACTGTGCTGCCAGCGTAGCCTGGTCGACACGCACGCCGACGCCCATCGTGCTCGACAGTGCGATCTTGCGCAGGTAGACGCCCTTGCTCGTTGCCGGCTTTGCCTTCTGCAGCGCTTCGATCAGCGCCGACAGGTTCGAGCGCAGTGCGGTCGGTTCGAACGATGCACGGCCGATGGTCGCGTGGATGATACCGGCCTTGTCGACACGGAATTGCACCTGACCAGCCTTCGCGTTCTTGACGGCGGTTGCGACGTCCGGCGTGACCGTGCCGACCTTCGGGTTCGGCATCAGGCCGCGCGGGCCCAGGATCTGACCGAGCGTACCGACGATACGCATCGTGTCCGGCGAAGCGATCACGATGTCGAAGTCCATCTGGCCAGCCTTGATCTGCTCTGCCAGGTCTTCCATACCGACGATTTCCGCGCCTGCTGCACGTGCTTGCTCAGCCTTCTCGCCTTGCGCGAACACAGCAACGCGAACCGACTTGCCCGTACCGGCCGGCAGAACGACCGAACCACGAACGACTTGATCCGACTTCTTTGCATCGATGCCGAGCTGGACTGCGACGTCGATCGACTCGTCGAACTTCGCGCTCGCGCATTCCTTCACGAGGCTCAGTGCGTCTTCGATCGCGTACAGCTTCTGACGATCAACCTTGGCGGCAAATGCCTGACGGCGCTTGGAGATCTTAGCCATTTACACGCCCTCCACAGTGATGCCCATCGAGCGTGCGCTACCAGCGATGGTGCGAACGGCTGCGTCCAGATCAGCTGCCGTAAGGTCCGGCATCTTGGTCTTCGCGATTTCTTCAGCTTGAGCGCGCGTGATCGAACCGACCTTGTCGGTGTGCGGCTTGCTCGAGCCCTTGTCCACCTTCGCCGCCTTCTTGATCAGGACGGTCGCCGGCGGCGTCTTCATCACGAACGTGAAGCTCTTGTCAGCGAATGCCGTGATGACCACCGGCACCGGCAGACCCGGCTCCATGCCTTGAGTCTGCGCGTTGAACGCCTTGCAGAACTCCATGATGTTCAGGCCGCGTTGGCCCAGTGCCGGACCGACCGGCGGCGACGGGTTGGCTTTACCTGCAGGGATCTGCAGCTTGATAAAGCCGATAATCTTCTTTGCCATTTGTGAACCTCATTGGAACGCCAGAGAAGGCGTTCGGTGAGTAATAACGCGCTTTCGCCACGGGCTACTGACGCTCCTCAACGGCCATGACGCGGACCGTAAGCGCGAAGGTGGGCAGCCGAGGCTGCCCACCGAATCGGGATCAAACTTTTTCGACCTGACCGAACTCGAGTTCGACCGGGGTGGATCGGCCAAAAATGGTGACCGATACACGCACGCGCGATTTTTCGTAGTTGACTTCTTCGACGGTGCCGTTGAAGTCCGTGAACGGGCCTTCCTTGACACGCACCATCTCGCCGACTTCGAACAGGGTCTTCGGGCGCGGCTTCTCGACGCCTTCCTGCATCTGCGACATGATCTTCTCGACTTCCTTCGGGGAAATCGGGGTCGGGCGATTGCGCGCACCGCCGACGAAACCGGTAACCTTCGCGGTGTTCTTCACGAGGTGCCACGTTTCGTCCGTCATTTCCATCTCGACCAGCACGTAGCCGGGGAAGAAACGACGCTCAGTCACTGCCTTGTGGCCACCTTTGACTTCGACCACTTCTTCGGTCGGGACCAGGATCTGACCGAATTTGTCCTGCATGCCAGCACGTTCGATGCGCTCCTGAAGCGCACGCTGCACGCTCTTCTCCATACCGGAGTAGGCGTGCACGACGTACCAACGCTTTCCGCTCGGGGATGCCGGAGTATCGCTCATATCATTTCCAACCCAGAATCGCCGAGAAAATCACCCATTCGATCGATTTGTCACTCAGCCAGAGGAAAATCGCCATCACGAGCACGAAACCGAACACGACGAGTGTGGTTTGCGTTGCTTCCTTGCGGGTGGGCCAAACGACCTTCCGGACTTCCTTGTACGAATCCTTGGCAAAGGCGATGAGACTCTTGCCAGGTGCGGACATCAGCCCGACGGCAACGCCGGCGATGATACCGACCGCCAACGCAGCACCGCGGACATACCATTGCTGATTGGCCAGCCAGAAGAAGCCCACGAATCCGGCCAAGACCAACAATACGCCCAGGGCCAGCATCAGCTTATCGCCGGAGGTATTTACAGTTTCGACGGATGGATTCGCCATAACACCTTAAAACAAATGCCACGTAGGACACGTGGCTATTTTTTGGCAGGGGCAGAGGGAATCGAACCCCCAACCTTCGGTTTTGGAGACCGACGCTCTGCCAGTTGAGCTATACCCCTAAACCATGCTGGGACTGGCTGTTGCCAGCCCCAAAACTGTCGATCAACGAATAACTGGCTTACTCGATGATCTTGGCGACGACGCCGGCGCCGACCGTACGGCCGCCTTCGCGGATTGCGAAGCGCAGACCTTCTTCCATCGCGATCGGAGCGATCAGCTTCACCGTGATCGACACGTTGTCGCCCGGCATCACCATTTCCTTGTCCTTCGGCAGCTCGATCGAGCCCGTCACGTCCGTCGTACGGAAGTAGAACTGCGGACGGTAGTTGTTGAAGAACGGCGTGTGACGGCCGCCTTCGTCCTTGCTCAGCACGTACACTTCAGCCGTGAAGTGCGTGTGCGGCGTGATCGAACCCGGCTTCGCCAGAACCTGGCCACGCTCCACGTCTTCACGCTTCGTGCCGCGCAGCAGGATACCAACGTTGTCGCCCGCTTGACCTTGGTCCAGCAGCTTGCGGAACATTTCAACGCCCGTGCAGGTCGTCTTCACCGTCGGCTTGATACCGACGATTTCGATTTCTTCGCCGACCTTCACGATGCCGCGCTCAACGCGACCCGTCACAACCGTACCACGGCCCGAGATCGAGAACACGTCTTCCACCGGCATCAGGAACGCGCCGTCAACTGCACGCTCCGGCGTCGGGATGTACGTGTCCAGCGCGTCGGCCAGGCTCATGATCGCCACTTCGCCCAGCTCGCCCGTGTCGCCTTCCAGCGCCAGCTTGGCCGAACCCTTCACGATCGGCGTGTCGTCGCCCGGGAAGTCGTACTTCGACAGGAGTTCGCGAACTTCCATCTCGACCAGCTCGAGCAGTTCAGCGTCGTCCACCATGTCGCACTTGTTCAGGAACACGATGATGTACGGAACGCCAACCTGACGTGCCAGCAGGATGTGCTCACGCGTCTGCGGCATCGGGCCGTCTGCTGCCGAGCAAACCAGGATCGCGCCGTCCATCTGCGCTGCGCCCGTGATCATGTTCTTCACATAGTCAGCGTGGCCCGGGCAGTCGACGTGTGCGTAGTGGCGGTTAGCCGTTTCGTACTCGACGTGTGCCGTGTTGATCGTGATGCCGCGCGCCTTTTCTTCCGGTGCCGCGTCGATCTGGTCGTATGCCTTCGCTTCGCCGCCGAACTTCTTCGTCAGAACCGTCGTGATCGCTGCCGTCAGCGTCGTCTTGCCGTGGTCAACGTGACCAATCGTACCAACGTTCACGTGCGGCTTGGTCCGCTCAAATTTACCCTTGGCCATTTTCGACTCCCAGAAGGAATTTCACAGGTTGCGCCGCGCGCAAACAAGACACTGACTTTTTACTGCTGGTGCCCATGGGCAGGATCGAACTGCCGACCTCTCCCTTACCAAGGGAGTGCTCTACCACTGAGCCACATGGGCGCTTTACGCTTCAACTTCGCGGTCTGGAGCGGGTGAAGGGAATCGAACCCTCGTCGTAAGCTTGGAAGGCTTCTGCTCTACCATTGAGCTACACCCGCACGGGCCACAACCGATTCCTTACCGCTCACTGCGCTGATAATCTTGGTGGAGGAGGTTGGATTCGAACCAACGTAGGCGTAAGCCAACAGATTTACAGTCTGCCCCCTTTAGCCACTCGGGCACCCCTCCGTAGAGAACTGACGATTATGGGGGTGCATCGCACTTCTGTCAAGCGGATCCGGAAGATTATTTTTACTCTCTTCCCGACGCCCGCCTGACCACCGATCTCCCGCCCTTGCCCGGCTAAGGCAAGCATGGGTGCTGCTGATCAATGCCACATCTTCGTCAGACTCCGCCCCCAGCGTCGATTTGCATCTACGCTGAAAACGAAAGACCGCCATCATACGACCTCTTACGCACTCTGCCAAGCGGGTAAACGAAAAATTTCCGCAAATTTCGTGCCGAGTGGATGCAGTGATATGTCCCCGATACTTTGAGGGATATCGCTTCCAATCTCACCGGTTGTCTGACCGGACCTGCGGGGGGGGATGACGTGTCGAGGCTTTCGGGCGTTTTCCAGCAGCTGCATCGGATCCTGCGGCCACGGCTGCCGACAGGAAGTGGCGGGCGCGACACCGACCCAAGCCGACTTCAGCCACGGCCGCGATACCATCGCAGGCCAGCTGCCCGCCTCCGGTTCCGATACTCATGCGCCTGCTTGCCCTTGCGATGACCTTCACGGCTTTGACCGCGCATGCCGCGGGTCCGTCGGATGCCTGGTGTCGCTCGAGCACGATCACCAGGCTCCGCCAGCAGGCACTGCCGACAGCCACGCCCCAGGACGCAGCACGGCAGCTTCATTGCTCGTCGCATATGACCGACTGAAACCCGCGCTCGATGCCCGGTGCCTCGGTTCGGCACACGTCGGTTTCGTTGGGGCGTCCCGCTGAGCAAGATGCAATCGCCTATGCGTGGCTGCTCAACGATGCGTCCACGTACCTCGTCGGCGCTGACGATAGCGCGTCAGAAGGTGGGTCCGGCGGCCCAGCCTGAAGCGACGCATTGCAGCCACTACTCGGCGATGATATGCGGTCCCGCCTCGGCCTGCCCGCAGGCTTGTCGACGCGATCTCGGCGAGCATTCTGCAATGTGCCCCCCCCACTCCTTCGCCATCATGCAAGCCAACCAACGTCAGCATCTCGTTGGCCTACCGCAGCGAATCCGCGGCAGACGCACGACATCCCGCATGCCCGTACGATGCCCGCGTCGTGCAGCTGAACGCTTGTACCTGCGCAGGATTCGACGCTGGCGCGTTCTCCGCTCCGCATCCATCCGACGACCACGGAAAGCTGGCGTGCGACATCCAGTCTTCGACATCGACTGCTCGCTGCCCGGCGTTGGTCGTGCTAACCCGAAATCAAGGCAGGAACACGACCCGTCGGTTTCCGCCGGGCAATGGCTCCGCACTCTGGGATCCCAGTACCGCATGCACGGTGCGATCGACCGGCATCGACGCCGGCGGCAAGCACTTCGCGTTATGGGTAATGGGCGAGACTGCTTTGGCGGCACGGCCTATTCACTCATCGAAGAAATCGATGCGGCGCGAGACGGGCAGCCCGTGCTCGTCAAAAGGAACAGCGCGGATTTCTGATGCTATCGGGTCGGCGAACTCGCGGACGCAGGTTCGCGCTAGCAGCGCCCATGTCCATCCGGTGGGTTACACGCGCCCGTGCCCTCGCTCAAGCCTACTTGAGCCAAGATGCAATCAATTGAGTCATAAACAACCCTGGATGGCTACACAATGCGATTCCCCGCGCGATTCGACTTGGTCCGCTCGATGGGCATCAGCCACTCAGCGCGCGCAGCGAGAACGCTGCCAAACGTCCGATAGAGGGCCCCGTTGCCCGGCATGCCGAGGGCTCGTTGTGGTGACGGGGGCCGCGAACTTGATAGGCGCGAAATTGCAATAGTGACTTTTGGCCGAGGATGAGCTCGATACGCCGATGAACGACGCCCGAGAATCGGCAATCGAGGAGTTGGTGATGCCCCGCCGGGCCGCACCGCGGCGACGCTCAAATCTGCCCCGAGCGGTAGTCAGATACACGAGATGGAGTCGCTACTCGGCCTGGCCGCCATCGTCGGGAGCAGCAGGAGGATGGATGTTTGAATGTGGGTTTCGGCCGACGCAAGCTACCCGTGCGGGACCAACTCGATCGGCTTGATCAGTAGCGCAGCGCGGCGAGTTCTCGGAAACGGCAGGTGTCTGATTCGACGCATTCGGCGCGTGGATATGGCCAGGCCGTCCACTCCGCGCCCCCATGCATTTCTGCCGCGCCAATGCAAAAACCCCCGCCTTTCGGGCGGGGGTTCTTGGCTTAGGGAGCCTGACGATTACCTACTTTCACACGGGAATCCGCACTATCATCGGCGTAGAGTCGTTTCACGGTCCTGTTCGGGATGGGA
>NZ_NKFJ01000002.1:0-277471 GCF_002223095.1 Burkholderia sp. AU33803 | reverse complement strand
CCTGACTTACTTTAGTGTGAGACTCTTGATACTTTCGCTATCTGATCCGAGGATCAGCTCGCTTCCATCAAGCGCCCACACTTATCGGCTGTTAATTTTTAAAGAGCATTCTGCGAGGAACTTCGTGCTTCCCGGCAGCGCTGCGTTTTCAGCAGCAGAGAAGCGAGATTATGAACCGTGTTTCGCAGTTCGTCAACAACTTTTTTACACTACATCGTTGCGACTGCGGGGCTCAACTTCCAGGCCAGTGGCGCGCTCCAGCACACCACCCACCCTGCTTCCCTTCTCCCGCGCCGCGTTTCCGTTAGCGCGAAAGAGGCGTGATTCTAAGCACCCACCCCCGTCTACGCAAGCCCTTTGTGAAAATATTTTGAAAAAGCCCCCGTGCGCTGACGCGCACGGGGGCTTTGGGCTCGACGGGCCAAGGGGTGCCGCTGACCTACGCGTTGCCGGCAACACTTCCCTCTATATATAGAGACGCGTCACTTGCCGACCACCGCAGCCTGCAGTTGCTCGACCGGCACCGCGTCGGCCATCGCCGTGTAGCCAGCGTCGCTCGGATGAATACCGTCCCCGCTATCGTATCGGCGCTGCAGCACGCTCGGGCGCGCCGGATCGCGCAGCACAGCATCGAAGTCGACCACGCCATCGAACCCGCTACCGCTCCGGATCCACCGGTTCACCTCGAGCCGGATCGCCTCGCGCCCCGCCGGTAGCCCAGCCGGCGTCAGCGTCGCGCCGAAGACCTTCACGCCCTGACGGTGCGCCGCTTCGATCAGCCGGCGGTAGCCGTCGATCAAGGATGCAGCCGTGACCTGCGTATGCGGGTGGTCGCAATCGAGCCCCGCGTGCGGCGGCATCGCCGCAAAATTGATGTCGTTGATACCGATCAGCACGATCGCGGCCTTCACACCTGCGCGCGACAGCGCATCGCGCTCGAACCGCGACGCCAGCGACGTGCCATAGCAAGCCGAATCGCTGAGCAGCCGATTCCCGCTGATACCAAGATTCGCGACACCGATCGACTCCACGCCGGTGGCAGTCAGCCGACGCGCGAGCGCATCCGGCCAGCGGTGATTCCGGTTCACGCTCGAGCGCAGTCCGTCGGTGATCGAATCGCCGATCGCCGCTACGCTGGCGCGCGCTGAACCGGCCTCGACCGCGAGCTCGCTCACCCATGCGTATTGGGTAAATCGGGTGCGAAACGCGGCGGCGCCCGGATCACTCACGTGATCACCCGGTGCAGACACGTAATTGAACTGGTTCGACACGCGGTGCCAGACCGTCATCCGCTGGTTCGCCCCCATCTGGAGGCTGATCGCATACGGCCGCCCGGCCGCCACATCGATCGCCACCGGATCGCTTTCGAGTTCCTGGCCTGGCGCCAGCGTCACCGACGCCTTGCCGCCGAACCGGACCGGCGCCGCGGCACCAGCCAGCGCCGCCCCTTCACCGGCGCGCGCGAGGCTCGCCGCCTCGACGACCAGCGGCGCACGTCCGTAGGCATTGCTGACGCGGATCCGCGCGGCACGCCCCGACACCGTTGGATAGACGATCTGGCGCACGGCACGTCCGGACACGTCGGGTGCGCGATAGAGCGGCGGCGGTGCGGCCAGGTCGGGGATCGGCTGCAGCGCGGTCGCCCACGCCGCCACCCATCCGGCCGGCGCGGCCGAGGCCGACGCCGCGAGCGGCGAGACAGAGACGGCCGCGCCCAGCACGGCCGCGGCGATACTGCTTCGAAATGACATCGGCAAAATCCTCGTCGGAAAGCGTGCATTGTGCCGCAGAAGACGCGAACCCCACGCCCCGGATCACCGTCACGCCGCCCGATCGCGCCCCGACGTCCCTCGTTTACCCGAGTCTCGCCGCAAATCCGCAAGAAATATATTAACCGACCGGTCGGTTGGTTTATACTTCGCACACATTCACCGGACGAGAGCTTCGCCATGTACACGCAATCCCTCGACATCCCAGGCAACGTCGCGCCGCTCGACGCCGCAGCCGAGTCGCCCGAGCAGGCGCGGTTCGATGCGGTCATGGCCGCCGACGGCAAGATCGAACCGCAGGACTGGATGCCCGATGCCTATCGCAAGACGCTGGTTCGCCAGATCTCGCAGCACGCGCACTCGGAAGTCGTGGGCATGCTGCCCGAAGGCAACTGGATCTCACGCGCACCGAGCCTGAAGCGCAAGGCGATCCTGCTCGCGAAGGTCCAGGACGAAGCCGGTCACGGCCTCTATCTTTATAGCGCGGCCGAAACGCTCGGCGTGTCGCGCAATTCGCTGATCGACGCACTGCTCGCCGGCAAGGCGAAATACTCGAGCATCTTCAATTACCCGACGCCCACCTGGGCCGACGTCGGCGTGATCGGCTGGCTCGTCGACGGCGCCGCGATCATGAACCAGATTCCGCTGTGCCGCTGCACGTACGGCCCGTACGCGCGCGCCATGATCCGCGTGTGCAAGGAAGAATCGTTCCACCAGCGCCAGGGTTTCGACGCACTGCTGTCGATGATGAAGGGCACCGACGCGCAACGCGCAATGGTCCAGCAGGCCGTGAACCGGTGGTGGTGGCCGGTGCTGATGATGTTCGGCCCGAGCGACGCCGATTCGGTCCACAGCAACCAGTCCGCGAAATGGGGCATCAAGCGGATCTCGAACGACGATCTGCGGCAGAAGTTCGTCGACGCGACGGTCGACCAGGCGAAGGTGCTCGGCGTGACGCTGCCCGACCCCGACCTGAAGTGGAACGAGGCGCGCGGCCATCACGACTACGGCACGATCGACTGGGACGAATTCTGGCGCGTGGTCAACGGCGACGGCCCGTGCAACAAGGAACGCCTCGCGACCCGCGTGAAAGCGCACGGGGACGGCGCATGGGTGCGCGAAGCCGCACTCGCCCACGAAGCCAAGCGCCGCGCCCGCGCCGAACAGCACGCTGCCTGAGCGGCGGCACACCATCGAATTCAGGATTGAGGAGAAAGTGATGAACAAGGAATGGCCGATCTGGGAAGTGTTCGTGCGCAGCAAGCAGGGGCTCGACCACAAGCATTGCGGCAGCCTGCACGCCGCCGACGCATCGATGGCGCTGCGCATGGCGCGCGACGTCTACACGCGCCGCCAGGAAGGCGTGAGCATCTGGGTGGTGCCGTCGGCGGCCATTACCGCGTCCGATCCGAACGAGAAGGCGGAGCTGTTCGAACCGGCGGGCGACAAGATCTACCGTCACCCGACGTTCTACACGCTGCCCGACGAAGTCAACCACATGTAACGCCCGCGCCATGACGATCACGCCCGAACACCTCTCCTATGTGCTGCGCCTCGCGGACAACACGCTGATCCTCGGTCAGCGCAACGCCGAATGGTGCGGCCACGGCCCGATCCTCGAGGAAGACATCGCGCTCACCAACATGAGCCTCGACCTCATCGGCCAGGCGCGCATGCTGTATACGCACGCGGCCGAACTCGAGCGCCAGCTCACCGGCGCGACGAAGACCGAAGACGACTACGCGTACTTTCGCACCGAGCGCGAGTTCGCGAACTTCACGCTCGCCGAGCTGCCGCACTATGGCCCGATCGCCGGCACCGCGCGCGCCGACAACGATTACGCGGTGACGATCGTGCGCAACTTCCTGTACTCGGCGCTGATGCTGCACGTGTGGACCGCACTCGAAACGTCGACCGACCCGCAGCTCGCCGCGATCGCCGCGAAATCGGTAAAGGAAACCCGCTATCACGTGCAGCATGCACGCGAGTGGCTGGTTCGCCTCGGTGACGGCACCGACGAATCGCACCGCCGCGCGCAGAACGCGCTCGACTACCTGACGCCGTACACGCGCGAATTCTTCGCTGCCGATGCAATCGACGACGCGGTCGCCGCCGCGGGCATCGCCCCCGCGCCGGCCACGCTCGAAGCAGCATGGCGCGCGGACGTGGACGACGCGCTCGCGGAAGCGACGCTCACGCTGCCGGCCCCCGTGCAGCATGTGACGACCGGCAAGCAGGGCGAGCACTCGGAGCACATGGGCTACCTGCTCGCGGAACTGCAGAGCCTCGCACGCCAGCATCCCGGCGCGAGCTGGTAACCGGCCGCCGCCCAACGGAGCCCGACGATGTCCGTCCAGACCGCCCCCGCTAACGCCGATCCCGTCGCGCGCCACGCCGACCCGTTGCTCGCCCGTGCATGGGACGTGCTCGAAGCCGTGCCCGATCCCGAGATCCCGGTCGTGTCGATCCGCGAGCTCGGCATCCTGCGCGACGTCCGCCGCGCGGACGACGGCCAGCTCGAGGTCGTCATCACGCCGACCTACTCGGGTTGCCCGGCCATGTCGCAGATCGCGGAGGACATCGCTGCCGCGCTGCAGGCCGCGGACCTCCCGGCGCACCGGATCGAGACGGTGCTCGCCCCCGCGTGGACGACCGACTGGATCACGCAGGAAGCGCGCGACAAGCTGCGCGCGTACGGCATCGCGCCGCCGGTCGGACAGTGCGGCACCGCCGCGCCGCGGGAAAACGTCGTGCGCTTCGTGCCGCGACCGGTCGCGGCCCCCGCATGCCCGCGCTGCGGCTCCGCCCGCACCGAGCGTCTCGCGCAATTCGCGTCCACGGCCTGCAAGGCGCTGTATCGCTGCGTCGACTGCCGCGAACCCTTCGACTACTTCAAACCTTATTAATCGATATGGCGACCCCGCAATTTCATCCGCTGCGTATCCGCGACGTGCGGCCCGAGACCGCCGACGCCGTCACCGTCTCCTTCGACGTGCCGCCCGATCTGCGCGATGCGTACCGCTTCACGCAGGGCCAGTTCGTCACGCTGAAGACCCACATCGACGGTGAGGAAACGCGCCGCTCGTATTCGATCTGCGTCGGCACGACGGACTACGATCGTGACGGCGAACTGCGCATCGGCATCAAGCGGGTGCGCGGCGGCCGCTTCTCGAACTTCGCGTTCGACTCGCTCAAGCCGGGGCACACGATCGACGTGATGACGCCGGACGGCCGGTTCTTCACGCACCTGAACGCCGATCACGGCAAGCAGTACGTCGCGTTTTCCGGCGGCTCCGGCATCACGCCGGTGCTCGCGATCGTGAAGACGACGCTCGAACTCGAGCCGCGCAGCACGTTCACGCTGATCTACGGCAACCGCAGCGTCGACGCGATCATGTTCGCGGAGGAGCTCGAGGACCTGAAGAACCGCTACATGAACCGCTTCGTCCTCTATCACGTGCTGTCGGACGACCAGCAGGACGTCGCGCTGTTCAACGGCGTGCTCGACCAGGCGAAATGCGCGGAATTCCTCGACACGCTGATGCCGGCCGACGCGATCGACGAGGCATTCATCTGCGGCCCCGCGCCGATGATGGATGCAGCCGAGGCCGCGCTGAAGGCTGCCGGCGTGCCGCAGGCGAAGGTGCACGTCGAGCGCTTCGGCACACCGTTGCCGCAGGCCGGCGCGCCGATCGTCGAAATCACCGACCAGACGCCGGCCGCCGACCTCGAAATCGTGCTCGACGGCAAGAAACGCAAGCTGCGCCTGCCGTACGAAGGCGTGAGCCTGCTCGACATCGGCCTGCGCGCGGGCCTCGCGCTGCCGTACGCGTGCAAGGGCGGTGTGTGCTGCACGTGCCGCGCGAAGGTGCTCGAGGGCGAAGTGCGGATGGAGAAGAACTACACGCTCGAAGAGCATGAAGTGAAGGACGGCTTCGTGCTCACGTGCCAGTGCCACCCGGTCAGCGACAAGGTCGTCGTGAGCTACGACGAGCGTTGAGCGACGTCGCGTCGCGGCGCCGGACGGTTTCTCGCCGTCACACATCTCGCTTACACTAGGGGCCGCCGGCCGGCTGGACATCGCAACGTCCGCCCGGCCGGCGGTTTTCTTTTGTTGACGACAGGCCGATGAGTACCATTCATGTGATTCAGGGCGGCACCGCCGCCGCGTCGCTGCGCGAGGCACTCGCGCAAGCCGGACGCGACGAGCGCGTCGTCGGATTGCTCGACGATCTCGGCGTCGGGCCGCTCAAGGGCGCCGACGAGACGCCCGACACGCGCGCCGCCTTCTGGCAGCGCGTGCTCGGCGACCAGATTCCCGACTGGAACGCGGAGATCGAAGGCGAGTTCGCGCGCCTCGACCAGCTCGCGACGGATACCGGCCAGGTGGTGGTGTGGCATGCGCCGAGCGTCGGCGACAAGCTGCTGCTGCGCCGCGTCGCCTATCACCTGCGCAACGTCCCGCAACGCCTGAACGAAGTGCGTCTGTCGGCCGCCGATCTCGACTCGGCGCAGCGCACGGCGCTGTCGCGCACCGACCAGGCGTGCGCGACCGGCATGTTCTCGCCGGCCGAGCTGGCGCGCAAGCGCCCGGTGGCCGCGCCGATCTCGGTACTGCGCATCGGCCGCCTCGCACTCGAATGGCAGGAGGCGAAACACCTGAACGCCGAGCTGCGCTACTGGGTCAGCAACACGATCAAGAGCGGCTACTATGAGGACCTCGACGCGCTGATCGTCGCGCGCGCGGAAACCGACTGGCGGCCCGCGGCGCGCCTCGTCGGCACCATCATGGCCGACGCCGACCGCGGCGGGCTGTTCGTCAGCGACTCGATCGCCTGGTGGCGCTGCCGCGAACTCGCGGCAGCCGGCCGGCTCGAGCTGCAGGACGACGCGCCCGACGCCCTCTCTTCCACGCAGGTGCGCGCGGCCCGCACGGCCACCGCGCACCGCTAATCTTCCCCATTCGACCATGGCCCGTACCCGAGCGCCCGACCACGAATCCCAGCGCGAGCAGATCCTCGATCTGGCCGCCGAGAAATTCGCGCAGACGAGCTACCCGAGCACGTCGATGTCCGATCTCGCGACCGCGAGCGGCACGTCCAAGGCGCGCCTCTATCACTACTACGAGAGCAAGGAAGCGATCCTGTTCGACCTGCTCGACCGCTACACGAAACGGCTGATGCTGATCATCGCCGAGGTGGAAGGGGCGAGCCAGCGACGCGGCCTCAGCGAGCGTGATGCGTTCGCTGAGCTCGTGCGTGCGTTCCTCGCCGAATACGAGACGTCGCACAGCCGGCACGTCGCGCTGCTCAACGACGTGAAGTATCTCGAGGACGCGCAGCGCGAAATCGTGCTCGACCGCCAGCGCGACATCGTCGCGGCGTTCACGCGACAGCTCGCACGCGCATACCCGGACCGCATCTCGAAGGAAAACCAGACGTCCGTGACGATGATGGTGTTCGGGATGATCAACTGGACGTTCACATGGCTGAAGCCGGGCGGCCGCCTCGGCTACCGGGACTTCGCCGAGCAGGTGATCGACCTGATCGAGCGCGGGCTGTCGACGGCGGCCTGATTGCCGCGCAGCAGCATGCGTTGCGCGACGGGTACACTTCGACCACTTGCCGCGCATTTCATATGATGAATTTTAAATCCGTTAAAAATCAAATAGATACTAAATTAACTAAGCGGTTTTAGAATTTCTCCTCGGCACAAATAACGTCAAATACGGGTTTTCCCCAACCCTCGTCGGGTAAAATGCTGTTGCATTGCACAATCCGCTTGTGCACCCACACACTGAGGAACCCACGATGAACACGCAATTCAACGGCCCTGCCGAAGTTGTCGGCACGGTCGGCAGTGCGCCGGTTCTCGTCAGGGAACTGGCTTCCAAAGACCGTGAGCAGATGCTCACCCACTTTCTCTCGCTCGACGAAGAGGACCGCCTGCTGCGCTTCGGCCAGATGGTGCCCGACCACGTGATCGAGAATTATGTCCGCACGATCGACTTCGGCCGCGACACCGTGTTCGGCGTGTTCGACCACGACCTCGAACTGATCGGCGTCGGCCACCTGGCCTACCTGCCGGCCGAGGGCAACAAGCGCACGGCCGAATTCGGCGTGTCGGTGCTCGAAAGCGCACGCGGCCGCGGCGTCGGCTCGAAGCTGTTCGAGCGCGCGGCGATCCGCAGCCGCAACACGCACGTGACGATGCTGTACATGCACTGCCTGTCGCGTAACGCAACGATGATGCACATCGCGAAGAAATCCGGGATGCGGATCGAGTACGCGTACGGCGAAGCCGATGCGTACCTGTCGCTGCCGCCGGCCGACCACTCGACGATCATCGCCGAGATGCTGCAGGAGCAGGCCGCGGTGTTCGACTACGCGATGAAGCGCCAGGCGCGCCGCACCACGAAGTTCATCGAATCGCTGATGCCCGCCGCGCTGACGGCGTAACTTCAGCCAGCCGGGCCGCGCCTGCCGCGCGCCCGGCCTCCCCTTTCCCCCCGCGCACTAGCGCACCGAACGAATCGGCAACGCCGTCGTCTCCTTGAAGCATTCGAGCGAAAAGCTCGTCTTCACGTCGATCACCGACGGGTGATGCAGCAGATGCTCCTGCACGAAGCGGGAGAAATGCGCCATGTCCTCGACCTGCACGCGCAGCAGGTAATCCATGTCCCCCGTCATCGCATGGCACGCGACCACTTCCGGCCAGGTCTGCACGGCCGCGCGAAACAGGTCCGCATGGGTCGCGCCCGCCCGCGCCGACGTTTCGTCGGCCCGCACCGGCGCCAGGCCGCCGCGCTTCTCGAGCCGCACGCTCACGTACGCGAGCAGGTCGAGCCCGAGCTTCTGCGGGTCCAGCAGCGCGACATAACCGGTGATCACGCCGATCTCCTCGAGCCGCCGGATCCGCCGCAGGCACGGGCTCGGCGACAGGTTCACGCGCTCGGCGATTTCCTGGTTCGACAGGCGCCCGTTCTCCTGAAGAATCGCGAGAATCCGCCGGTCGATGGCATCCAATTCGGCTTGCGCCATCTTCTGCCCTCCAATGAATGGTTTGAGACGGGAAATTGCGCCATCGTAGGTTCGGGCAATTAAGTTCGCAAGTTTACGCTCGCGGCTGCCCGCTACACTTTGTCGCACGCACCGATTCGTCGCGCACGCCACCGCGTGTGCCACGTTCGACATCGAACCAGGCCGGGCCTGCACACGTCGCCCCGGCCGATCGCCCCCACAGGAGACACGCCATGCAGATCCCGAACTGGGACAACCCCGTCGGCACCGACGGCTTCGAATTCATCGAATACACGGCACCGGACCCGAAAGCGCTCGGACAACTGTTCGAACGGATGGGTTTCACCGCGATCGCGCGCCACCGCCACAAGGACGTGACGGTGTACCGCCAGGGCGACATCAACTTCATCATCAACGCCGAACCCGATTCGTTCGCGCAACGCTTCGCGCGCCTGCACGGCCCGTCGATCTGCGCGATCGCGTTCCGCGTGCAGGACGCCGCGAAGGCGTACCAGCACGCACTGGAACTCGGCGCATGGGGCTTCGACAACAAGACCGGCCCGATGGAGCTGAACATCCCGGCGATCAAGGGCATCGGCGATTCGCTGATCTACTTCGTCGACCGCTGGCGCGGCAAGAACGGCGCGCAACCGGGCGCCATCGGCGACATCAGCATCTACGACGTCGACTTCGAGCCGATCGCCGGCGCGAACCCGAACCCGGTCGGCCACGGCCTCACCTACATCGATCACCTGACGCACAACGTGCATCGCGGCCGCATGCAGGAATGGGCCGAGTTCTACGAGCGCCTGTTCAACTTCCGCGAAGTGCGTTACTTCGACATCGAAGGCAAGGTGACGGGCGTGAAGTCGAAGGCGATGACGTCGCCGTGCGGCAAGATCCGCATCCCGATCAACGAGGAAGGCTCGGATACGGCCGGCCAGATCCAGGAATACCTCGACGCATACCACGGCGAAGGCATCCAGCACATCGCGCTCGGCGCCGCCGACATCTACCAGGCGGTCGATGGCCTGCGCAGCAAGGAAGTGAAGCTGCTCGACACGATCGACACGTATTACGAACTGGTCGACCGCCGCGTGCCGAACCACGGCGAATCGCTGGACGAACTGAAGAAGCGCAAGATCCTGATCGACGGCGCGCGCGACGACCTGCTGCTGCAGATCTTCACCGAGAACCAGATCGGGCCGATCTTCTTCGAGATCATCCAGCGCAAGGGCAACCAGGGCTTCGGCGAAGGCAACTTCAAGGCGCTGTTCGAATCGATCGAACTCGACCAGATCCGCCGCGGCGTCGTGCAGGACAAGGCCTGACGCATCCGGCGGGCGGCTGCCCGGGGCAACCCGGCAGCCTGCACGATCCCGCGGCGCAAATAAAAAGGGCGGGAATCCGTGGATTCCCGCCCTTTTTGCATTCCGGCGCGGCCCGCGGGCCGCGCGAGCGGATCAACGCGCGTTCGCCTTCGACTCGACGGCGCGCTCGGCCGACGGCTGCGCGACGGCGTCCTGGCCCGGCACGATCTGCTGCATCTGCGCGCCGGCGGCCGCCAGGGCGCTCGCGCCTCGCGCGTGCACCGGGCCGGTCATCGAGAAAAACGCGGCGGACACGATCAGGAAACTCTGGATATGACGTGTGTTCATTGCACCTCCTGTAAAACTGCCGGCGCCTCCCCGATTGCGTCGAAACAAGCCAACGCGACCGGGCACCTCCGGCAGGCCGACAAGATTAACGGCGTTTGCCCGAAGATGGGGCCGGCTTTACATGCTTTTACATGATGTAACGCATGGTTCCGCCCTGTTTTTCTGATGCGCCGCCGCAATTCCCCCGCGTTCCAACCGATGGGCGGCGGGTTTGCCCCAGTGCTACCATCGCTTAAAACCGGCCAATATGCCGGCCACTGCAGACGCGTCCACAAGACGCCCGAAGCAGTCGAGTTTTGGTGATCCCAAACTGGGTGGAGGAGACAGTTAATGAATGCCCCGCTAGACGCAGGCCAACGCGCATCGCTAGAAGCCGCGCTGAAGTCCGTCACGCTTGACGACAAATACACACTGGAACGCGGCCGCGCGTACATGAGCGGCATCCAGGCCCTCGTGCGCCTGCCGATGCTCCAGCAGGAACGCGATCGTGCCGCCGGCCTCAATACCGCCGGCTTCATCTCCGGCTATCGCGGTTCCCCGCTCGGCGGCCTCGATCTGTCGCTCTGGAAAGCCAAGCAGCACCTGGCCGCCCACCAGATCGTCTTCCAGCCCGGCCTCAACGAAGATCTCGCCGCCACCGCCGTGTGGGGCTCGCAGCAGGTGAACCTGTACCCCGGCGCGAAGCACGACGGCGTGTTCGGCATGTGGTACGGCAAGGGCCCGGGCGTCGACCGCACGGGCGACGTGTTCAAGCACGCGAACTCGGCCGGCTCGTCGCAGCACGGCGGCGTGCTGGTGCTCGCCGGCGACGACCACGCGGCGAAATCGTCGACGCTCGCGCACCAGTCCGAACACATCTTCAAGGCCTGCGGGCTACCGGTGCTGTTCCCGTCCAACGTGCAGGAATATCTCGACTTCGGCCTGCACGGCTGGGCGATGAGCCGCTACTCGGGCCTGTGGGTCGCGCTCAAGTGCGTGACGGACGTGGTCGAATCGTCGGCATCGGTCGACATCGACCCGCATCGCACCGAGATCGTGCTGCCGACCGACTTCATCCTGCCGGAAGGGGGCCTGAACATCCGCTGGCCCGACCCGCCGCTCGTGCAGGAAGCCCGGCTGCTCGACTACAAGTGGTATGCGGCGCTCGCCTACGTGCGTGCAAACAAGCTCGATCGCATCGAGATCGATTCGCCGAGCGCGCGCTTCGGGATCATGACCGGCGGCAAGGCGTACCTCGACGTGCGCCAGGCGCTGACCGACCTCGGCCTCGACGACGAAACCTGCGCGCGGATCGGCATCCGGCTCTACAAGGTCGGCTGCGTGTGGCCGCTCGAAGCGCAGGGCGCGCAGGCGTTCGCGCGCGGGCTCGACGAAATCCTCGTCGTCGAGGAAAAGCGCCAGATCCTCGAATACGCGATCAAGGAAGAGCTGTACAACTGGCCCGACGGGCAACGTCCGCGCGTGTTCGGCAAGTTCGACGAGAAAGACGGCGCCGGCGGCGAATGGTCGGTGCCGATGGGCAACTGGCTGCTGCCCGCGCACTACGAGCTGTCGCCCGCGATCATCGCGAAGGCGATCGCGACACGCCTCGAGAAGTTCGAGCTGCCGTCCGACGTGCGGGCGCGCATCGCCGCGCGCCTCGCCGTGATCAACGCGAAGGAAATGGCGCTCGCGAAGCCGCACGTGCAGACCGAGCGCAAGCCGTGGTTCTGCTCGGGCTGCCCGCACAACACGTCGACCAACGTGCCGGAAGGCTCGCGCGCGATCGCCGGCATCGGCTGCCACTACATGACCGTGTGGATGGACCGCAGCACGAGCACCTTCAGCCAGATGGGCGGCGAAGGCGTGCCGTGGATCGGCCAGGCGCCGTTCACGGACGAGAAGCACGTGTTCGCGAACCTCGGCGACGGCACCTATTTCCACTCGGGCCTGCTGGCCGTGCGCGCGGCGATCTCGTCGAAAGCGAACATCACCTACAAGATCCTCTACAACGACGCCGTCGCGATGACGGGCGGCCAGCCGGTCGACGGCGTGCTGACGGTGCCGCAGATCACGCACCAGCTCGCGTCCGAAGGCGCGAAGAAGATCGTGATCGTCACCGACGAGCCGGAGAAGTACGACAGCCAGAAGGCGCTGCTCGCGCCGGGCGTGACGATCCATCACCGCGACCAGCTCGACGACGTGCAGCGCGAGCTGCGCGAGATCGAAGGCACGACGATCCTGATCTACGACCAGACCTGCGCGACCGAGAAACGCCGCCGCCGCAAACGCGGCACGTATCCGGACCCGGCCAAGCGCGTCGTGATCAACGACGCGGTGTGCGAGGGCTGCGGCGACTGCTCGGTGCAGTCGAACTGCCTGTCGGTCGAGCCGCTGGAAACCGAATTCGGCACGAAGCGCCAGATCAACCAGTCGAGCTGCAACAAGGATTTCTCGTGCGTGAAGGGCTTCTGCCCGAGCTTCGTCACGGTCGAGGGCGGCCAGCTGAAGAAGCCGAAGGCCGTGTCGGTCGACGGCAACGCACTGCCGCCGATCCCCGAACCGACGCTGCCGGACATCGACCGCGCCTACGGCGTGCTCGTCACGGGCGTCGGCGGCACGGGCGTCGTCACGATCGGCGCACTGCTCGGGATGGCCGCGCACCTGGAAAACAAGGGCGTGACCGTGCTCGACGTCACCGGCCTCGCGCAGAAGGGCGGCGCCGTGATGAGCCACGTGCAGATCTCGCACGCGCCGACCGACATCCACGCAACGCGGATCGCGATGGGCGAAGCCGACCTCGTGATCGGCTGCGACGCGATCGTCACGGCCGGCGACGAATGCACGTCGCGGATGCGGCACGACACGACGCGCGTGGTCGTCAACAGCGCGCAGACGCCGACCGCCGAGTTCATCAAGAACCCGAACTGGTCGTTCCCCGGCCTGTCCGCGGAAAACGACATCCGTGCGGCGGCGGGCGAAGCCGTCGATTTCATCGACGCGAACCGCTTCGCGGTCGCGCTGCTCGGCGACGCGATCTACACGAACCCGTTCGTGCTCGGCTACGCGTGGCAAAAGGGCTGGCTGCCGCTCACGCTCGCGTCGCTGGTGCGCGCGATCGAGCTGAATGCGGTATCGGTCGAGAAGAACCGTGCCGCCTTCGACTGGGGCCGCCGCGCCGCATACGACCTGGCGAGCGTGAAGCAGGCCGCGGCCGGCGACGCGCGCCCCGTGCAAGGCGCCACGGTGATTTCGCTGCACACGAAGAAGGCGGTCGACGCGCTAATCGCGAAGCGCGTGGAATTCCTCACCGCGTACCAGAATGCCGCGTATGCGGCACGCTATGCGGCGTTCGTCGACAAGGTGCGCGCCGCCGAGCGCGCACTGGCGGACGGCGACACGGCGCAGGAGCAGCTGACCGAAGCGGTCGCGCGCAACCTGTTCAAGCTGATGGCGTACAAGGACGAATACGAGGTCGCTCGGCTGCAGTCCGATCCGGCATTCCTCGCGCGCCTGACCGCGCAGTTCGAAGGCGACTGGAAGCTGAAATTCCACCTCGCGCCGCCGCTGTTCGCGAAAACGGACGCCCACGGCCATCTCGTGAAGAAGGCGTACGGCCCGTGGATGATGTCGGCGTTCCGGCTGCTCGCGAAGGCGAAGTTCCTGCGCGGCACGGGGCTCGACCCGTTCGGCCGTACCGCGGAGCGTCGCACCGAGCGTGCGCTGATCGGCGAGTACGAAGCGCTGATCGACGAGGTGCTCGCCAAGCTGAACGCGGCCAACCGCCCGCTCGGCGTCGAACTCGCGGCGCTGCCGGACGGCATTCGCGGCTATGGCCACGTGAAGGAGAACAACCTGCGCGCGGTACGGGTGAAGTGGGACACGCTCCTCGCGAAGTGGCGTTCGCCGGCCGGCGGCCAGTCGCACCAGCAGGTCGCGTAACGGCACGCGGCGGGCATTCGCGGCCGGATGCCCGCCAGTGAGCGGCTATCCGCTCACGTCGCTTCGCGAAAAAAAACGCCACGGAACGCAGGTTCCGTGGCGTTTTTCATTGCGCCGCGCGTGAAGCGCGGCACACGCGGGCGTGGACTTACTTCGTGTTCACGTTCGCGGCGGCAACGGCCGTCATGTTGATGATCCGGCGCACGGTCGCGGCCGGCGTCAGGATGTGGGCCGGCTTCGCCGCGCCGAGCAGGAACGGGCCGACCGTCACGCCTTCGCCGCCGACCATCTTCAGCAGGTTGTACGCGATGTTCGCCGCTTCGACGTTCGGCATGATCAGCAGGTTCGCTTCGCCCGACAGCGTCGTGCCGGGGAAGGCCTGCTTGCGGATCATTTCCGACAGCGCCGCGTCGCCGTGCATTTCGCCGTCGACTTCCAGGTTCGGCGCACGTTCGACGATCAGCTTGCGGGCTTCGCCCATGCGGCGCGACGACGCCGACGGCGCGCTGCCGAAGTTCGAGTTCGACAGCAGCGCAGCCTTCGGCACGATGCCGAAGCGCTCGATCTCGGCCGCGGCCTGGATCGTCATGTCGGCGAGCTGTTCCGCGCTCGGCAGCTCGTTCACGTACGTATCGCACACGAACAGGTTGCGGCCCGGCAGCATCAGCAGGTTCATCGCCGCGAAGTGCTCGGCGCCCTTCGCACGGCCCAGCACCTGCTCGATGAACTTCAGGTGGCTGTGGAACGTGTCGATCATCCCGCAGATCATCCCGTCCGCGTCGCCCAGATGCACGAGCATCGCGCCGATCAGCGTGTTGAACTTGCGCATCGCCGCCTTCGCGACTTCCGGCGTCACGCCGTCGCGCGCGCCGATCTCCTGATACGCCTGCCAGTAGCGGTGGTAGCGCGCATCGTCTTCCGGATCGACGATCTCGAAATCGGTGCCGGCCTTCAGCTTCGAGCCGATCTTCGCGAGGCGCATGTCGATGACCGACGGACGGCCGACGAGGATCGGCTTCGCGATCTTTTCCTGCAGCACGAACTGCGCAGCGCGCAGCACGCGCTCGTCCTCGCCCTCGGCGAACACGATGCGGGCCTGCTTCTGCTTCGCGGTGGCGAACACCGGACGCATCACCATGCCGGTGCGGTAGACGGTCGCGCCGAGCTGCTCGCGGTACGCGTCCATGTCCTGGATCGGACGGGTGGCGACGCCCGAATCCATCGCGGCTTGCGCGACGGCCGGCGCGATCTTGATGATCAGGCGCGGGTCGAACGGCTTCGGAATCAGGTAGTCCGGCCCGAATTCGAGCGAGTGGCCTTCATACGCCTTCGCGACTTCCTCGCTCTGGTCGGTTTCCTGCGCCAGCTCGGCGATCGCGCGCACGCACGCGAGCTTCATTTCTTCCGTGATCGTCGTCGCGCCGACGTCGAGCGCGCCGCGGAAGATGAACGGGAAGCACAGCACGTTGTTGACCTGGTTCGGGTAGTCCGAACGGCCGGTCGCGACGATCGCGTCCGGGCGCACGGCCTTCGCGTCTTCCGGGCGAATTTCCGGTTCCGGGTTCGCGAGCGCCAGGATCAACGGGCGCTCGCCCATCGTCTTGACCATGTCCTGCTTCAGCACGCCCGCGCTCGAGCAGCCGAGGAACACGTCCGCGCCGACGATCGCGTCGGCGAGCGTGCGTGCGTCGGTGGTCGCCGCATAGCGCTGCTTCGACGGATCGAGGTTGCCGCGCCCTTCGTAGATCACGCCCTTCGAATCGGCGACGAGGATGTTCGACTTCGTCAGGCCGAGGTTCACCAGCAGGTCCAGACACGCGATCGCCGCGGCGCCCGCGCCCGAGCACACGAGCTTCACTTCGGACAGCTTCTTGCCGACGACCGTCAGGCCGTTCAGGATCGCGGCCGACGCGATGATCGCGGTGCCGTGCTGGTCATCGTGGAAGACGGGAATCTTCATGCGCTCGCGCAGCTTCTGCTCGATGTAGAAGCATTCCGGCGCCTTGATGTCCTCGAGGTTGATGCCGCCGAGCGTCGGCTCGAGCATCGCGATCGCCTCGACGAGCTTGTCGGGGTCGGACTCCGACAGTTCGATGTCGAACACGTCGATGCCCGCGAATTTCTTGAAGAGGCAGCCCTTGCCTTCCATCACCGGCTTCGCGGCGAGCGGGCCGATGTTGCCGAGGCCGAGCACGGCGGTGCCGTTCGTGATGACGCCGACGAGGTTGCCGCGCGACGTGTACTTCTGCGCGTCGAGCGGATCGGCGTGGATCGCTTCGCACGCAGCGGCGACGCCCGGCGAATACGCGAGTGAGAGATCCAGCTGGTTCGACAGCGGCTTGGTCGGGGTGACCGAAATCTTGCCGGGTTTCGGGTTCAGGTGATAAGCGAGTGCGGCCTGCTTCAGTTGTTCGTCCATGATTGACCTGCGAGAGACATGCGAAATATTGACGGTTCAGTACGCCGCACCTTCGGCCGCGTCTGCTTGAATCGAGGGGGTGATCGACTGCGAGACGGCACGCGACGCGCCGGATCGGCACGCCATCGAACCTTGGCGGGTGGCAAGAGGAAAGTACAAAGTACTGAACGATTTCTAAGGGTCGCCTAGTGTACACCCCCTAAATGACGCATGTTGGTGCAACGCCGCATCCCCCGCATCAGCGCAAGCGATCCGGCCCCGCTTGTTTCGCCGGTGGTGAGCCGCGCGGCGAACCCGCGCGAATTCCGCCGAAAACCGGCCTGAATCGGGTAAAATAGCGGGCTACGCGCGCAGCGATGCGATTGGCCCTCCGATCGCGCCCCGGCCCTCCGGGCAGGTTCCCCTTGCTGCGCCACCGGGCCCGCGCCCGCTCTTCGCTCATCACCCAAGGAATGCCCATGACAGGCTACGATCGTCAGTCGATCTCGGATACGACCGCCAAAATCCTGCTCGAAGTACAAGCAGTGCACTTCAACGCAGAAAAACCGTTCATCTTCACGTCCGGCTGGGCAAGCCCCGTCTACATCGACTGCCGCAAGCTGATTTCGTATCCGCGCGTGCGCCGCGCGCTGATGGAAATGGCTGAAACGACGATCACGCGCGACATCGGCTTCGAGCAGATCGACGCGGTGGCGGGCGGCGAGACGGCCGGCATCCCGTTCGCGGCCTGGATCGCGGACCGGATGATGGTGCCGATGCAGTACGTGCGCAAAAAGCCGAAGGGTTTCGGCCGCAACGCACAGATCGAAGGCCATCTGGAAGAAGGCTCGCGCGTGCTGCTGGTGGAAGACCTGACGACCGACAGCCGCAGCAAGATCAACTTCGTCAACGCGCTGCGCACCGCGGGCGCGACGGTGAACCACTGCTTCGTGCTGTTCCACTACAACATCTTCAAGGAAAGCGTGTCGGTCCTGAAGGACATCGACGTCGACCTGCACGCGCTCGCCACGTGGTGGGACGTGCTGCGCGTCGCGAAGGCCTCGGGCTACTTCGAGACGAAGACGCTCGACGAAGTCGAGAAATTCCTGCACGCACCGGCCGAGTGGTCGGCTGCGCACGGCGGCGCAACGTCCCCGAAGGACTGACGCCGCGCCGGCCCGCCGGCCGGCGTCCTGGCTGAACGAGCCGCCCGCTTCATCGCGGGCGGCTTTTTTTCGTCCGTCGATTTTGCGTCCGCCGATTCGTGCGCAAAACGATCGCGACCACGCGTCGCGGCGTGCGTCGCTCATCGAACCCTAATGCTAGACTTGATCCATCGCTGCCATCAGCTGCGCAGGCAACGCACTACGCCAACAATGCCGGACGCATCGGTCCGGCCCACGTGACGGGAGAAGCGCCATATGCGTGTGGATCGCCGGATCACTCCGCCTGCGCCATCAGGTCGCCCGTCGCCGTTCCTCGCCGCCCTCCTTTACGCCGCCGCCCTCTCTGCCCTGCCCGCGCATGCGGAAGGCCCGTTCACCGTGACGAGCGACGACCTGACGCCGGGCGGGCGCGTCCGCGCCGCGAACGTGTTCGACCGCGGCGACTGCAAGGGCGGCAACCACTCGCCGCAGCTCGCCTGGCACAACCCGCCGCCCGGCACGCGCGGCTATGCGGTCACGGTCTTCGATCCCGATGCGCCGGGGCACGGCTGGTGGCACTGGGCGGTGGCGGGCATTCCGGCGACGGTCACGAGCCTGCCCGCCGACGCGAGCGCGTCCGGGTTCCTGCGGCGCATCGGCGCGAGCGAGGCGCGCAACGACTTCGGGATCGACGGCTACGGCGGCCCGTGCCCGCCGCCGGGCAAGCCGCACCGCTACGTGATCACCGTCTATGCGCTCAAGGGCGACGACCTGCGCGTCGCGCAGGGCCGCCCCGCGCCGATGTTCGAGCACGAGATCGGCACGCTGGCGATCGGTACCGCGCAACTCACGGTCAACTACGGGCAGTAACGAGGCAGTGACGGGCGGCGGGCGTGACGCGCCGCCACGCCGCCGCACCGCGATTGCCGGCCGCCGCGGCATGGCATGCTCCGCGCTCACGCGTTCTCCCGTCATTTCGGCTTGCTAGACTCGTCGTCACCGGTCGCGGCACCCTGCCGCGCATCCGTCGCGCCGCCCGCCGGCAGCGCGTGACGCGGCGAGCCTGCGGGCCGCCGTTCCCGTTCCTTTCCGGAGAACGCTTCATGTCGAACATCGTCATCGTCTATCACAGCGGCTACGGTCACACGCAGAAACTGGCCGAGGCCGTGCACGCGGGCGCGCAGGATGCCGGCGCAACCGTGCGCCTGCTCGCCGTCGGCGACGTCGACGACGCGGGCTGGGCTGCGCTCGACGCGGCCGACGCGATCGTCTTCGGCGCGCCGACCTACATGGGCGGCCCGTCGGCGCAGTTCAAGCAGTTTGCCGACGCGACGTCGAAAGCGTGGTTCACGCAGAAATGGAAGGACAAGATCGCCGCAGGCTTCACGAACTCCGCGACGATGAACGGCGACAAGTTCTCGACGATTCAATATTTCGTCACGCTGTCGATGCAGCATGGGATGGTGTGGGTCGGCACGAGCCTGATGCCGGCCAACTCGAAGGCGGCCACGCGCAACGACATCAACTACCTGGGCGGCTCGACGGGCCTGCTCGCGCAGTCGCCGGCCGATTCGACGCCCGACGAAGGCCCGCTGCCGGGCGACCTCGAGACCGGCAAGGCATTCGGCCGGCGGGTTGCCGAAGCGACCGCCCGGTGGGTGGCCGGCCGCGGCTGAGCATGCCCCGGCGCCCGCTCCGGCGGGCGACAAAGGGACGCGAGACGGCCCGCCGGCCGTCTTTTTTTCGCCCCGCGCGGTGCAGGGCCGCCGGATGACGTCTTAAAATGGCGGATTCAGGGCGCGGGCCCCCGTTTCATTCAGTGAGAGCGAAATGAGCACCAAAGTTTTTGTCGACGGCCAGGAAGGCACGACCGGCCTCAAGATCTTCGAATACCTGTCGGCACGCAGCGACATCGAGATCCTGCGCATCGATGAGGCGAAGCGCAAGGACGTCGAAGAGCGCCGCCGTCTGATCAACGCGTCGGACGTCACGTTCCTGTGCCTGCCGGACGTTGCATCGCGCGAATCGGCGTCGCTCGTCGAGAACCCGAACACGACGCTGATCGACGCGAGCACCGCGTTCCGCACCAGCGCCGACTGGGCGTACGGCCTGCCGGAACTGACCCGCGCGCAGCGCGAGAAGATTCGCACGTCGAAGCGCATCGCCGTGCCGGGCTGCCACGCGTCGGCCTTCGTGCTCGCGATGCGTCCGCTCGTCGATGCCGGCATCGTCGCACCGACGTTCGCCGCGCACAGCTACTCGATCACCGGCTACAGCGGCGGCGGCAAGTCGATGATCGCCGACTACGAAAACGCCACGCCGGGCGGCAAGCTCGCGAGCCCGCGCCCGTATGCGCTCGGCCTCACGCACAAGCACCTGCCGGAAATGGCCGCGCACACGGGCCTCGCGAACCCGCCGATCTTCACGCCGATCGTCGGGCCGTTCCTGAAGGGCCTCGCGGTGACGACCTACTTCACGCCCGAGCAGCTCGCGAAACGCACGACGCCGCAGGACGTGCAGCGCGTGTTCGCCGAGTACTACGCGGACGAAGCATTCGTGCGCGTCGCAGCGTTCGATGCGGACGCGAACCTCGACGGCGGCTTCTTCGACGTGCAGGCGAACAACGACACGAACCGGGTCGACCTGTTCGTGTTCGGCAACGCGGAGCGCTTCGTCACGGTCGCGCGCCTCGACAACCTCGGCAAGGGCGCATCGGGCGCCGCGATCCAGTGCATGAACCTGAGCATCGGCGCGGCCGAGGACGCAGGTCTCAAACGCTGATTCAGCATCGCATGCAATGCAAAGCCGGCCACTGGCCGGCTTTTTATTTACCCCTGTCAGGCAATATATAAAAAATTCCGGATCGCGCATTTACAAATATTTACAAGCTTTCCATTGCGCGATTACCCGTGAATTAACCCCGCCCTTTCTTTATCCAGTCAATCCCGAATAGGGATAAACCGGATACCGCCGCTTTAAACGCTGCCGTTATACGCAGGAAGGTGCTGCGCCGGCCCGTCCGGCGTCGCACATCCCCCACTTCAGCCGCTTTCGGCAGCCCGTCTCACGTTTTAATTCTTACCGAATGCCGTGTCGGACAAGGATTCAATACACGCTGCCCGTTTCAATCGCCTTTTTTAGACGGGTTCATCAATTGACAGCAAAAATCAAGGCGGCGACATTAGCTCGCACAATTAAACGATTGGAGACAGCGGCATGTCGCACACCTTATCGAAGGGGGTGGCAACGGCCTTTGCCATTGCCCCTTTCCTGGTTGCATGTGGTGGGGGGGACGGCGGCGCACCCGCGCCGATCAATGCGCCCCAATGTTCCGGATCCAGCTGCGGCACGCAAGGGCCGCCGCCGTCACAGCCCATCAACGGTGCGCTGTGCCCGGCCAACGCCGACATCGTGAAGAGCACGTACCTCGGCGGCGCCGGTAGCGGCGAGATCGTCAGCGTCAACATCGACGCGGTGGCGATGACCTACACGCTGAAGTGGCTCGAATCGCCGATTCCGCTCGCGACCGGCACGGTCACGCCGAGCCGCGCCGGCACGACGATCACCGGTGCAGTCATGCACCCGCCGACCGGCGTACTGCCGACCGCGGAACAGACGCGCTGCGCGTTCATCCTGACACCCGGCACGGGCAAGGCGCCGAGCGGCGCCACGTACTCGACGGCCGCCGACTTCAACCAGGCGAACCCGCCGATGCTGCTGGTCGGCATGGGCGTCGCAGGCGGCGGCATTCCGGGCGCGACGATCCAGTACGACGGGCTGACGATCGCCATCGGTCCGGTCGTGGTGGCAAAGGACGTCGGCAAGGTACCGAACCGTCACTTCGATTTCTACCCGTTCCTCGGCTTCGCGAACACGACGACCGACCTGACGAAACTGCCGGGCACGTACAACGCACTGCTCTATCACCTCGTGCCGTCGGGCAACTACGCGACGAAGGGTTCGAACTCGAGCGAGACGTTCGACGCGAACGGTGCGTGCACGTCGACCAGTTCGGGCGGCTGCCAGACGACGGGCAACCCGTGGACCGTGAACACCGCGAACGGTGGCTACTTCGACAGCACCAAGGCGCCGCAGACGCTGCCGCAAACGTCGCTGCCGATCGTCGGCACGACCGGCAAGTCGGCGACCGCGCACATGGTGATCGGCCAGCTCAACGGCGCGACGGTGCCGGTGATCGTGCGCACGGGCAACGTGAACCTCGGCACGCCGCCGCTGCACACCGACGCGCAGGTCGACGACGAATCGGGCATCGCGGTGCTCGGCGCGGCGACGGCGATCACGTCGGGCGCGATCGACGGCGGTTACGCGGGCGCAGATTCGAACTTCAAGTACACGGCCGCGCTGATCCGCGGCAGCAACGCGTCGTTCATCAACCCGTCCACGCAGGTCGAGGAAGACGGCTTCACGCTCGACTACGGCCAGACGACGCCGGGCCTGCTGAACGCGACGACGACGCCGCCGAGCGGCGCGACCTATCCGTCCGCGTCGGGCGTGGTGATCGCGACGGGCGGCCTGTACGCGGCGCTGATCCAGGGCACGGTGAACGGCGGCGTCACGTCGACCTCCGCAAATTCGACGACGTCGTCGACCCCGTACTTCGGCGTGGGCGCGCAGATCAGCAAGTAGCGAACGAGGGCGCGGCGGCGGGCTGACCGCCGTCGCGTGACGCTGGGAAGGCACGAAGGCGCTCGGCACGGCGCAAGCAGGACGAGCACGACCAACAGAAGCGGCCGACAGGGAGCTGGCCGCCGCACAAGACAAATCTGGAGGAGCAACATGAAGCGCAACCTCATTCTGGCGGCGGCCTTTGCCGCCCCCCTTCTTTCCGCTTGCGGCGGCAGCGGCAGCGGCGGCGACAACCCGCCCCCGCTCGTCGAAGACCGGCTTTGCCCCGCCACGCTCGACTACAACACCGTATTCACGGGCGGCGCAGGCAGCGGCGAGCTCGCGAAAGTCCAGCTCGACACGACCAAGATGACCTGGCAGGTCACCTACGTCGAATCGGCCGTCCCGCAAAAGACCGGCACCGTCACGCCGACCCGCGCGGGCACCGTCGACAGCGGCACGCTCACGCAGGAAACGCTGCTGCCGACCAACAAGCTGAACCAGTGCGCGTTCCGGCTGAACGGCGCGAGCCTCGATGCGTCGCGTCCGGCACGCATCTTCGTCGGCTTCGGCGTCGCGGGCGGCACGATCCCCGGCAAGGAAATCCAGTTCGACGGGGTGCTCGGCCAGGCCGCGGTGCCCGACACGAAATTCCCGTACTACCCGTTCATCGGCTTCTCGTCGATCGAAACCGACATCACGAAGGTCGCGGGCACGTACAGCCACGTCGGCTTCGGCGAAGTGCCGTCGCAGAAGTTCGCGCCGGCGTCGATCGACGCGAAGGTGACGATCAACGCGGACGGCACGTGGACCAAGTGCGACACGACCGGCCAGTTCGCCGGCGGCGCCTGCGCGCAGCAGGGCACGAACTTCGTGCAGTCGGCCGACGGCAGCGGCGCGTTCCAGTCGAACAACTACGCGAGCCAGCTGAAACCGACGCTGTCGGCGACGCCGCAGGGCAAGGGCTTCATGATCGTCGGCAAGCTGCGCAACCAGCTCGTGCCGATCCTCGTGCGCACGGGTGTCGCGAACCCGAACCCGACGCCCGACAGCAACGGCGTGCCGGGCCTCACCGCCGACGACGAATCGAGCATCTCGATCCTCGCGCCGCAGACGGCGATCGCGCTCGGCTCGCAGAACGGCGAGTACATCGGCGTCGACAGCCAGTTCGACTACCGGACCACCGCGCTGATCGACAAGCAGGCCACGCTGCTCGATCCGTTCAACGCGTCGCAGGCCTCGCTCGCGACCGCGCTCGATCTCGACTACACGCAGAAGGTGCCGGGCACGGTCACGACGATTCATACGGGCTCGGGCAGCACGTCGCCGACCGGCAAGTTCATCTTCACGGGTGGCGTGTTCGGTTTCCTCGACAACGCGGGATCGACGCCGTATTTCACGATCGGCGCATTCGTCCAGTAAGCGGAGGGAAGAGCCGTGATGAAGAAGACCCTTCTCTGCGCGGCGGCCAGTGCCGCCGCCGTGGCGCCGCTCGCGGCGCACGCGCAGAGCGCCGGCAGCAACGTCGTGACGCTGGGCTGGTTCCATATCATGCCGCAGCAGAGCAGCACGCCGATGACGACCAACGTCGCGCCGACGCCGATCAACACGCCGCTGCGGCTGCCGCCGTCGTTCACGTCGCCGGGCACCGGGCTGCACACGAGCGGCGCCGACACCGTGGGCCTGACGGTCAGCCACTTCCTGACCGACCATATCGCGGTCACGTCGGTGGCCGGCGTACCGCCGGTGTTCAAGGTGTCGGGCCAGGGCACGATCAAGCCGCCGGGCCCGGCCGGCGCGCTCGGCACGCAGAACATCGGGCTGGCGTCGGTCAATCCGATCGTGAAGAGCGTGCGGCAGTGGAGCCCGGCGGCGATCCTGCAGTACTACTTCGGCGCGGCGAACGCGAAGTTCCGGCCGTTCCTCGGCCTCGGCGTGTCGTACAACTGGTTCAGCGACCTGCAGCTCAACACGAACTTCATCAAGCAGACCCAGGACAACCTCGGCGCGGTTCTCGCGGCGGGCGCGGGCAAGCCGGGTACGACATCGGTGGAGGCGAAGGCGTCGTCGTCATGGCAGCCGGTGTTCAACGCGGGCCTGCAGTACAACATGACGGAGCATTTCGGGCTGATCGCGTCGGTCACGTACATCCCGCTGAAGACGACGTCGACGGTAACGATCAAGGCGGCCGACGGCACGGTGCTCTCGGAGTCGAAATCGGACCTGAAGGCCGATCCGATCATCAGCTACGTCGGGATGACATACAAGTTCTGAGCGCAGCGACCGACGACGAATGGAAGGCCGCGACAAAATCGCAGGCAAAAAAAAGCCCGCCTAAGAGGCGGGCTGAATCCATATCAGAGGAGACATGGAGGAGACAGGTGCAACTATAGCGAATCGGTTTCCGCAATGCAACATTTCCGTAGAGAAAATAAGGATTTTCCCTCGAATGTCGCCTCTAGACCGTCTTTACCGCATCTGACCCCGCCCTGTTTTCCCGGTCGAGCACTTCGCCCAGCGCATCGCGCAGCAGCGTGACGGGCCGCACCAGCCGGCCCGGCAGCGCGCCGTGCACGATCCACACGTTGATCCGCGTCTCCAGCCCCACCGTTTCCACCACCCTCAGCGCATCGCGATGCGCGCTGCGCGCCAGCGCGTTCGGCGCCGCGATGCCGATGCCCGCGCCGCGCGCGACGAGCGACAGCTGCAGCTCCGAGCCGAACGCCTCGACCGCGACGTCGAACGGCAGCCCGGCCGCGCCGAGCATGCGGCTCAGCGCCGAACGCATCCCGCAGCCGTCCTGGCTCAGCACCCACGGAAAACCCGACAGCGTGTCGATCGACAGCGGACCGTCCGGCAGCGGATAGTCGCGCGCGGCGACGAGCACCGTCGGCTGCGTGCCGATCAGCGTCGACGCGAACGTATCGGGCAGCGTCGAACTGGCCGGCACCATCACGGCCGCGACGTCGAGCGTGCCCCGCTCGACGCCTTGCATCAGCGCCGGCGACCAGCCGGCCGTCACCCGCAGCGTGAGGCGCGGAAACGCGTCACGCAGCCGGTCGATCGGCTGCTCGAGCGCCAGCTCGGACAGGAACGGCGGCACGCCGATGCGCAGCTCGCCCGACGGCTCGCTGTCCGGCGCGCCCGCCGCCATCAGCTCGTCCACCGCGGCCAGCACGTTGCGCGCGAGCGCATAGACGTCGCGCCCGGCGGCGGTCGGCTTCAGCGGCTTGCTTTGCCGCTCCAGCAGCGGCATGCCGAGCAGCGTTTCGAGGTTCTGCACGCGCCGTGTCAGGCCCGGCTGCGTCAGGTGGAGCTTCGCGGCCGCGGCGACCATCGACCCGCTGTCGACCACCGCGACGAATGCCTGGAGATCACGCGTATTCAAAACAAACTCGCATAATCATGTTAGAGATATTTCAATTGTCGCATAAACATCGGACACCTACGATGGGGACTCCTTCGACCCATTCGCCAGGCTTCCAATGAACTGCCCTGCCAACCCTTGCCACTCCGCCGCGCGCCCGCCCGTGAGCGCGCCGGCCGGCGCCGGCACGCCGCCCGCGCTGAGCGCCGGCATGACGCTGTTCTTCGCCGCGACGGTCGGCGTGATCGTGATGGACCTGTTCGCCTCGCAACCGCTGACGGGCCCGATCAGCGCCGACCTGCACCTGCCGCCCGGCCTGGCCGGCCTCGTCGCGATGCTGCCGCAGCTCGGCTACGCGGCCGGGCTCGTGCTGCTCGTCCCGCTCGTCGACCTGCTCGAGAACCGCCGCCTGATCGTCACGACGCTCGCCGCGTGCGCGGCTGCGCTCGCGCTGCCGGCGTTCACGCGGTCGGGCACCGTATTCCTGCTGGCGACGCTCGTGGCCGGCGCCGCGTCGAGCGTGATCCAGATGCTCGTGCCGATGGCCGCGTCGATGGCGCCCGAGGCGCAGCGCGGCCGCGCGGTCGGCAACGTGATGAGCGGGCTGATGCTCGGCATCCTGCTGTCACGGCCGCTCGCAAGCCTGATCGCGGGCTCGGCCGGCTGGCGCGGGTTCTACGTGCTGGCCGCGCTCGCGAATGCCGCGATCGCCGTGGTGCTCGCGCTGCGCCTGCCGGCGCGCACGCCGTCGATCTCGGCCGGCTACCGCACGCTGCTTGCGTCGATGGGGCGCCTGCTCGCCGACGAGCCGGTGCTGCGCCGGCATGCGCTGTCGGCCGCGCTCGCGATGGCCGCGTTCAGCGCATTCTGGACCGCGGTCGGGCTGCGGCTCGCGCAGCCGCCGTTCGGCCTCGACCTGCACGGTATTGCGCTGTTCGCGTTCGCCGGCGCGAGCGGCGCGATCGTCACGCCGCTCGCGGGCAGTGCCGGCGACCGTGGGCATGGACCTGCGGCGCAGCGGATCGCGCACGGCACGATGCTCGCGGCGCTCGTCGTGCTCGGGATCGCGGGCGCCGGCTGGTTCGGCTTCGACTCGCACGCGCATCGCGGCCTCGCGCTCGCGCTGCTGGCCGGCGGCGCGGCGCTGCTCGATGCGGGTGTCATCGTCGACCAGACGATCGGCCGCCGCGAGATCAACCTGCTGAACCCGGCCGCGCGCGGCCGCCTGAACGGCTTGTTCGTCGGGCTGTTCTTCATCGGCGGCGCGCTCGGCGCGGCGCTCGCAGGCACCGCGTGGGCCTGGGGCGGGTGGAGCGCGGTGTGCGGCGTGGGGTTTGCGTTCGCCGGCGCGGCCACCGTCTTCGGGATCGCGGCCGGACGTGGCCCCGACGCGGCGGCATGGACGCGCCCGCGTGCATGACCGAGCGCGTGACGGAGGCCCGAAAAGCAGAACGCCCCGCCCTCTTGCGAGGGACGAGGCGTTCGGTACGCCGGTGTCAGTGCGAAATCAGTGACGGACCAGCGCCATCATCGCGCCGAAGCCGACGAAGAGGCCGCCCGTCAGCCGGTTGAAGATCTTCGCCACGCTCTGGCTCTTCAGCGTCGCGCCGATGCGCGTGCCGAACGACGCGTAGACGAGATACCAGCTCACCTCGATCACCGCGAACGTGACGACGAGGACGCCGAACTGCGGCAGCGTCGGCTCGGCCGCGTTGATGAACTGCGGCAGCAGCGCGGCCGCGAACAGGATCGCCTTCGGGTTACTGCCCGCGACCAGGAAACCGTTGCGGAACAGCGTCCCGCGCGATGCAGGCGTGGCCTGGCGCGACACGGTGTCGACGTCGGCGGCGGGTTGCGCGTCGTCGACGCGTGCGCGCCACGCCTTCACGCCGAGGTAGATCAGGTAGGCCGCGCCCGCGAAGCGCAACGTGTTGAACATCGCCGGCCACGCTTCGAGCACCGCGCCGAGGCCCGCCGCCGACACCGACAGCATCAGCACCAGCGCGGTGAGACAGCCGGCCATCGTCCACGTCGAACGCCGCAGCCCGTGCCGCGCGCCGTGCGTCATCACCAGCAGCATGTTCGGGCCCGGAATCGCCGACACGACGAACACCGTCGCCACGAATAGCCACCACGTATGCAAGTTCATGCCCGCCTCTGCGTCGATGTAAGGAAAAACGAACCGTCGATTATGCCGGTGCGCCGGACTTCTGTCGCGCGACGGCTCAGCGGCCCGCGCGGCGCAGCGCGACTTCGCCGAGCACCGCGAAATCCTGCTCGCCGCCGCCGTGCGCCAGCGCGTCGAGCAGGTTGTCGCGCACGACGCTCGCCACCGGCAGCGGCACCGACACGGCGTCGCCGGCTTCCAGCGCCAGGCGAACGTCCTTCAGCCCGAGGCGCGCCTTGAAGCGCGCGGGCTCGTAGCGCCGCTCGGCAATCATCGAGCCGTAGCCTTCGTAGACGGGGCCCGGAAACACGCTGCCGGTGATCACGTCGAGGAAGTCGCGCATCGCGACGCCGTGCGCACCGAGCAAGGCAGAGGCTTCGCCGAGCGTCTCGATCGCCGACGCGAGCGTGAAGTTCGCGGCGATCTTCGCGACGTTCGCGTGCTGCGGCAACGACCCGAACCGCCAGGTCTTCTGGCCGATCGCGTCGAACAGCGGCTGCACGCGGTCGATCGCCTCGGCCGGCCCGCCCGCCATGATCGTCAGGCGCGCGGCGGCCGCGACGTCGGGCCGGCCCATCACCGGTGCGGCGACGTAATGGATGCCGCGCGATGCATGCGCGTGCGCGAGCGATTCGGCCAGCGCGACCGACACCGTCGCCATGTTGACGTGGATCAGGCCGCGCGGCGCCTGGGCGAGCAGCGCATCGTCGAAGATCGCGCGCGCCGCGGCGTCGTCGGCCAGCATCGAGAACACCGCGTCGCCGCGAAACGCGTCGGCCGGCGTGTCGACGATCTGCGCGCCGACGGCCGCGAGCGGCTCGGCGCGCTCGCGCGACCGGTTCCAGACCCGCACCGTGTGCCCGGCCTTCAGCAGGTTCGTCGCGATTGCCTGCCCCATTTCACCCAGCCCGATAAATCCGAGATCCATTACCCGCTCCTTCGCTCCGTGAAGCGGGGAGTTAAACACAGATGCGTGGCGTCTGCAGCGCATACGGCCGGCCAGGCACGGTGCCATACTGCCCGGATGGCGACCGCGACCTTCCGCTTCCACGACGAACTGAACGCATTTTTGCCGCGCGCCCAGCGCGACCGCGCGTTCGGGCATGCGTGTGCGCGCGACGCGACGGTGAAGCACGCGATCGAAGCGCTCGGCGTCCCGCATACCGAAATCGGCCGGCTGTGCGTGAACGATGCGCCGGCCGCGTTCGACCGGCCGCTCGACGACGGCGACCGGGTCGAAGCCTTTCCGGAGCGCGCACGGCCGGCTGCCGTGAACGGGGCCGCCGCGCCGCCACCAGCGCAATGGCGCTTCGTCGCCGACGCGCATCTCGGCGGCCTCGCGCAACTGCTGCGCCTCGCGGGCTTCGACACCTGCTACGACAACCACTACCGCGACGACGCGCTGGCGGCGCTCGCCGCGCGAGAGGGCCGGATCGTACTGACCCGCGACCGCGAGCTGCTCAAGCGGCGCGCGGTCGAGCGTGGCTGCTACCTGCACGCGCTGCAGCCGGCCGACCAGTTGCGCGAACTGTTCGAGCGGCTCGATCTCGCGCCGCACATGCGGCCATTCCGGCTGTGCCTGCGCTGCAATGCGCCGCTGCATCCGCTCGACGCGGCCGCTGCCGCGCCGCGCGTGCCGGCCGGCGTCCGGCTGCGGCACCGGCGCTTCGCCGCATGCGACGTGTGCCGGCGCGTGTTCTGGGAAGGTTCGCACTGGCGGCGCATGCTTACGGTGGTCGACGCGATGCGCGCGCCGCCGCCGTCGCGGCCGGACGGCGAACACGAGGCCTGAAAAAACAAAACCCCGCATGCGTGAACATGCGGGGTCTCGCGACTGGCGGCCGGCGGTGCGGCCGCGGCGTAACGCGCTTCTTAGTTCTGCGCGCCTGCGTCGTTCGTGCCGGCGGCCGATGCGGCTGCGGCCTTCGCCTGGCCCTTCTTCGAGCCGTGGTGCTTCAGCTGGTGCTTCGGCTTGCTGTGATCCTTCTTGGCCGGTGCAGCGGCCGACGTGTCGGCTGCCGGTGCCGACGCATCCTGTGCGAATGCCGAAACCGATGCGAGTGCGAATGCTGCGGCGATGATCGAAGCGAGCGTCTTCTTCATTGTTCTTCCTTTAGCGGAGAAAAAATCAAACGTACCGGTAAGTAATGATGCGAGGCATTCGCATCGGAGCCCCAGGCCGCGAGGCCGGCTTGCGCCGTGCCGTCGCGACAAAACCTGACGCACTGGTTCCATAACGCACCGTGTTCGCGGCAAGTTGACACGTTGCTTGCGCCCCTCGGGTTTCCCCGGGGGAGCACGCGTATCCCGGGTCGGCGCCCCGTCCGGCGGCCGCCGCGGCGGCGCTGCAAACCGGCTCGCGCACCGTCGGGGCGACGCTTATACTGGCGTCCATCCGTCCCTTTCCCAGGAAACCGGATCGCGGCCGGTCGCCAGACCGCCGCCGTCTCGAGGCGCTCAAATTGCCCGATCACAATCTGGACAAACTGAAGATCGACCGGCGTCCGCTCGCCCCGGCGCCCCGTCGCCGCCGGTGGCTCCGCTACGCGGCGGCCGCCGCGCTCGTCATCGGCGCGATCGCCGCCGGCCTCGCGCTCACCGGCCGGCCAGCCGTCGAAACCACCGCCGTCACGTCCGCCTACCCGTACCAGAACGACACGCAACTCAATGCGACCGGCTACGTCGTGCCGCAGCGCAAGGCCGCGGTCGCGTCGAAGGGCCAGGGGCGCGTCGAATGGCTCGGCGTGCTCGAAGGCACGCGCGTGAAGCAGGACGAGATCATCGCGCGGCTCGAAAGCAACGACGTGCGAGCATCGCTCGCGCAGGCGCGCGCGCAGGTGCAGGTGTCCCGCGCGAACCTCGGCGTCGCGCAGGCGGAACTGAAGGATGCGGAGATCGCGTTGCGCCGCACGTCCGCACTCGCGCCGCGCGGCGCCGTGCCGGCCGCGCAGCTCGACACCGACACGGCCCGCGTGAACAAGGCGCGCGCGACGCTCAACAGCGACCAGGCCGCGATCGCATCGGCCGAGGCCAACGCGCAGGCCGCGCAGGTCGCGGTCGACCAGACGGTGATCCGCGCGCCGTTCGACGGCATCGTGCTCGCGAAGCACGCGAACGTCGGCGACAACATCACGCCGTTCTCGTCCGCGTCGGACAGCAAGGGCGCGGTCGTGACGATCGCCGACATGGACACGCTCGAGGTCGAGGCCGACGTCGCCGAATCGAACATCGCGAAGATCCGCGCCGAGCAGCCGTGCGAGATCCAGCTCGACGCGCTGCCCGACATGCGCTTCGCGGGCCGCGTGTCGCGCATCGTACCGACCGTCGACCGCTCGAAGGCCACGGTGCTCGTGAAGGTGCGCTTCGTCGACCGCGACGACCGCGTGCTGCCCGACATGAGCGCGAAGATCGCGTTCCTGTCGAAGCCCGTGTCGGCGCAGGACCGGCAGCCCGTGACGGCCGTGCAGGCCAGCGCGGTCGTGGAGCGCGACGGCCGGCCGGTCGTGTTCGTCGTGAAGGACGATGCGGTGCGCGCCGTGCCCGTGACGCGCGGCATGCGGATTGGTGAGCTCGTCGCGCTCGCCGGCGTGAAGCCCGGCGACACCGTCGTGCTCGCACCGGGTGCGAAGCTGAAGGACGGCGCGAAAGTGACCGTCGCGAAGAAGTAGCGCACGCGTGAACGACGCCCCGCCGCCCCTCGTCGAGATCAGCCACGTCGCGAAGTCGTACCGGCGCGGCAACCAGATCGTGCCCGTGCTGACCGACATCACGCTCGATATCCGCGAAGGCGACTTCGTCGCGCTGATGGGGCCGTCCGGCTCCGGCAAGAGCACGCTGCTGAACCTGGTGGCCGGCATCGACCGGCCCGACAGCGGCGAGCTGCGCGTGGGCGGGCTCGACATCTCGCTGCTCGCGGAGGCGCAACTGGCCGAATGGCGCGCGGCGAACGTCGGCTTCATCTTCCAGTTCTACAACCTGATGCCGGTGCTCACCGCGTTCGAGAACGTCGAGCTGCCGCTGATGCTCACCCACCTGTCGCGCCGCGAGCGGCGCGAGCGCGTCGAGCTCGTGCTCGACATGGTGAACCTCGGCGACCGGACGAGCCATTACCCGTCCGAGCTGTCGGGCGGCCAGCAGCAGCGCGTCGCGATTGCGCGCGCGCTGATCACCGATCCGGTGCTGATCGTCGCCGACGAGCCGACCGGCGACCTCGACCGCGCATCGGCCACCGACGTGCTCGCGATGCTGCAGCGGATGAACGCCGAGCTCGGCAAGACGATCATCATGGTGACCCACGACGCGCACGCGGCCGGCGCCGCGCGCTCGCTCGTGCATCTGGAAAAAGGGGAGCTGATCGATGGGCACGCCGGCTGACCGGCTGCGGGAGCGCGCACGATGTACGTGCTGAAGCTGATCGCGCGCAATGCGCTGCGGCACCGGCTGCGCACGCTGCTGACCGTGCTCGGGCTCACCATCGCCGTGCTCGCGTTCGGGCTGCTGCACACCGTGGTCGACGCGTGGTACGCGGGCGCGGCTGCCGCGTCCAGCGGGCGGCTCGTCACGCGCAACGCGATCTCGCTCGTGTTTCCGCTGCCCGTGAGCGACGAGAACCGGATCCGCGGCGTCGAAGGCGTGACGGCCGTGGTCCGCTCGAACTGGTTCGGCGGCATCTACCGCGACCCGAAGAACTTCTTCGCGAGCTTCGCCGTATCGGACAACTACCTCGACCTGTACCCGGAATTCATCATCCCGGCGCAGCAGCGCGCCGACTACGATCGCGACCGCCGCGGCTGCCTCGTGGGCCGCCAGCTCGCGACGCAATTCGGCTTCAGGATCGGCGACGTGATCCCGCTGAAGGGCACGATCTACCCGGGCACATGGGATTTCGTCGTGCGCGGCATCCTGGACGGCCGTGACGACTCGACGATCACGCGGCAGCTGGTGTTCCACTGGGAATACCTGAACGAGACGGTGCGCCAGCGCACGCCGAAGCAGGCCGACCAGGTCGGCGTATTCGTGCTCGGCATCGCGAACCCCGACGACGGCGCGTCGATCGCGCGCCACGTCGACGCGGTGTTCAAGAACTCGCTCGCCGAGACGCTGACCGAAACCGAGCAGGCGTTCCAGCTCGGCTTCGTCGCGATGTCGAACCAGATCATCGCGGCGATCCGCCTCGTGTCGTACGTGGTGATCCTGATCATCATGGCCGTGATGGCCAACGCGATGGCGATGAGCGCGCGCGAACGCACGGCCGAATACGCGACGCTGAAGGCGCTCGGCTTCGGCCCCGGCTTCCTCGCGCTGATCGTGTTCGGCGAATCGGTCGTGATCGCGGTGGCCGGCGGCGGGCTCGGGATCCTCGCGACGCCGCCCGCCGCGAGCCTGTTCAAGCAGGCGGCCGGCGGCATCTTCCCGGTGTTCAAGGTGTCGACCGAGACGGTCGTGCTGCAGGCCGCGTGCTCGGTCGCGGTCGGCTTCGCGGCGGCGATCGTGCCGGCGTGGCAGGCGGCGCGCGTGCGCGTCGTCGAAGGCCTCAGGGCAATCGGTTAGGTCGGCACATGGCGATCCCGCTCAACTACATCGCGCGCAACCTGTGGACCCGGCGGCTCACCACCGCGCTGACCGCCGGCGGGATGGCGCTCGTGATCTTCGTGTTCGCGACCGTGCAGATGCTCGATGCGGGGCTCACGAAGACGCTCGTGTCGACCGGCGAACCCGACAACGCGGTGGTGATCCGCAAGGGCGCCGAAACCGAGATCCAGAGCTCGATCGACCACCAGCAGGCCAATGCGCTCGAGATGCATCCGGCCGTCGCACTCGGCCCCGACGGCCGGCCGCTCGTGTCGAAGGAAGCGGTCGTGCTGATCTCGCTGGTGAAGACCTCGACCGGCAAGCCATCGAACGTCGTGATCCGCGGCGTGTCGCCGACGGGCCTCGCGCTGCGTCCGCACGTGAAGCTCACCGCCGGTCGCATGTTCGCGCCCGGCTCGTCGGACATCATCGTCGGCAGCGCGATCGCGAAAGGGTTCAGCGGCACGCAGCTCGGCGACAGCCTGCATTTCGCGCAGCGCGACTGGACCATCGTCGGCATCTTCGACGCGGGCGGCAGCGGCTTCGATTCGGAGATCTGGGGCGACGTCGACCAGCTGATGCAGTCGTTCCGGCGCACCAGCTATTCGTCGATGGTGCTGCGCATCCCGAGCGCCGACGGCTTCGCGCGCTTCAAGGCCGACATCGACGTCGACCCGCGCCTCACCGACGAGGCCAAACGCGAACAGACCTTCTACGGCGACCAGTCGAAGGCGCTGTCGACGTTCATCAATATCCTCGGCATCACGCTGTCGACGATCTTCTCGATCGCCGCGATGATCGGCGCGATGATCACGATGTATGCGTCGGTCGCGAACCGCGTCGCCGAGATCGGCACGCTGCGCGCGCTCGGCTTCAAGCGCACGAACGTGCTCGCCGCGTTCCTGCTGGAAGCGCTGCTGCTCGGCTTCGTCGGCGGTGTGGCGGGGCTCGCGTGCGCGTCGCTGATGCAGTTCGCGTCGTTCTCGACGACCAACTTCCAGACCTTCGCGGACCTGTCGTTCCGCTTCGTGCTGACGCCCGCGATCGTCGTGAAGACGCTGCTGTTCTCGCTGGTGATGGGGCTCGTCGGCGGGTTCCTGCCGGCGATGCGCGCCGCGCGGCTGAAGATCGTCGACGCGCTGCGCGCGCAGTGACGCGCGCCGCCGCTCACGTTCAACGTTCGCGCGGCACCCACGCGCCGTGGAACCCGGCCGGCACGCGGCGCGGCAGGTGCACGGTGGCAACCGGCCCCGCGTCGATCGCACGCGCATCGAGGATCACGACGTCGCTCGTATCGGTCGCCGCGCGGTAGACCATCACCAGCAGCCAGCCGTCGTCCTCGTCCGCGCCGCCCGGGCGCGGCACGAACACCGGCTCGCTGTTCTGGTCGCCGGGCGGCACCGCATAGCGCGTCGTCGTACCGCTCGCGTGATCGAAACGCATCACGCCGCGCATTTCCACCGGGTTCGGCTGCTCCACCGCATACAGGTAGCGGTAGCGGCGCCCCGTCCGGCTTTCGTTGATGCGCGGCATCTCGATGCCGCCGTCGGCGAGCGGCCCTTCGTCGATCAGCCCGTTCGCCGTATCGATCACGTAGCGCCACAGCTCGCCGACCGGGTTGTCGGCGAAGCGGCCCGTGCCCGCGTCGAGCCGCAGGTACGACGGATAGCGCACCGCATCGAGCACGATGCACGACGCGTCGCAGTCGTATGCGTTCACGACGTGCAGGATGAAGCACGGCTCGACGTCGAACCACCGCACCGCGCCGCCGTGGCGCGGAATCACGCCGATGCGCGCGGGCCGGTCGTCGTGCCAGCGCAGCGGCATCCGGTGGCCCTGCTTCAGCAGCGAGAAGTCGTAGCCGACGTTCAGGTCGAGCAGCAGGCTGCGGGTTTCGGTGATCGCGAGGTCGTGCATCATCGACGGCGCGTTCAGCGCGATCTCGACATCGACGCGCTGCACGCCCTGCGCATCGGCCACGCCATAGCGCAGCCATGGCGCGCGCCAGTCCGCGCGGAACGCGATCAGCTCGCCGGTCACCGGATCGACCTTCGGATGCGCGGTCATCCCGCCGCCGAGGCCCGCGTGCCGCACCGGCGCGCCGAGCGACTCGAGCGAGGCCGTGATCGCGAACGGTGCGCCGCCCTCCGACAGCGCGAGCAATTCGCCGGCATGCTGCAGCACGTTCACGTTCGGATTGGTGTCGGGCAGTTGCGATGCTTCTTCAGGCGCATGCACGGCGGCCCAGCGCTGCGTGCGCGCCCAGCGGTTCCTGTAGCCGGTCGCGCGGCCGCCTTCGAACGCGATCGCGTGCAGCATCGCGGCTTCCGGCCACCACGACAGCACGCCGTTCCCGTCGAAGCGGCCGCCCGGCGGATTCGGGCCGTTGCGCAGCAACGTGCCGGCGAGTTCGTGCGGGATCGCGCCCGTCACTCGCAGGTCGACGAGATCGACCTCGTCGGCAACCGGCGCGAGCGCGCCACGGTTCAGATCGAATGCGGTCATGGCGTCCGATGCTCCTGTCAGCAGTCTTCGGTGGACGGCGGCAGCTCGCCGCGCGCCAGTGCGAGCGCGTGGTCGCGCACGTCGTCCGGCCAGCCGGCGATCAGCTCGGCGACGCGTGTCAGGTCGTTCGCATACAGCGCGCGCGCGGCTTCCTCGAAACCGGGCAGGTCGCCGGCCATCGCCGACATGAAGTGGTACGCGCGCGCCTGCGCGTCGCGTCGCCGGTCGGTTTCCGCATGGGTGCGCCGGGCGTCCTCGACGAGCTTGCGCAATGCGACCGACGCGCCGCCGGGCTGCGTGGCCAGCCATTCCCAGTGACGCGGCAGCAGCGTGACCTCGCGCGACACGACGCCGAGCTTCGGCCGGCCGCGGCCGCGCTGTTCGCCCATTCCGGCCGGCTCGCCGACACCGGCCGATGCATCGCCCTGCGCCGGCGCATAGCGCGCGCGGATCTCGTCCGCCGTGCCGCGCAGGTCGAGGTCGATCGAACGGCCGGTCGCGTCGTCGAAGATCAGGATCGTGGTGGACATCGCATCGCCGGCAACCTGCCGGACCGCGAGCGCAACCGTCGCGAGCGGGCCCGACGCGAGCCGCCGGTGGCCGTCGAACGCCGTGTAGGAAGGAAGCAGTGGGGAAGTAGTCATCGTGGTCGCCCGCAGGCTGGAATCGGAATGACGCTATTTTTATCCGGGTATAAATTGGATGTCAATATCATCCGGGTAAAAATATGTCGACAACATCCGCACCGCACTCCGGTCGATCGATTCAATTGCTGAATCGATCGAGTCAGCAATTGGCATGAAGGCGCAAGTTTCGACATGACAGAATGGCCCGGACGCCCTGCCCGCACCGGCGTCCGGTGCCCGGCCTCCGCCGGCGGCATCCATACACAACATGCGCGCACCGACGCGCCTGCCGCACGACGGCACCTTCCGCCCTTCGGAGGAGACAGTCATGAATCCGCTTCAAGCGCTGCCGGCGTCCGCGTCGGCAACGGCCCGGCGCACGCGGGTGCGCTGGCTGGTGCTGGCCGTCCTGTTCGCGGTCACGACGATCAACTACGCGGATCGCGCGGCGATCGCGATCGCGGGCCCGAGCCTCGCCCGCGCGCTGCACCTGAGCCACGTGCAGATGGGCTTCATCTTTTCCGCGTTCGGCTGGTCGTACGTGATCGCGCAATTGCCGGGCGGCTGGCTGCTCGACCGTTACGGATCGCGCATCGTCTATGCGTTCAGCATCTTCTTCTGGTCGCTGTTCACGCTGCTGCAGGGCGGGATCGGCTTCTTCGGCGGCGCAGCCGCGTTCGCGCTGCTGTTCGGGCTGCGCTTTCTCGTCGGCGCGGCCGAGGCGCCGTCGTTCCCGGCCAACAGCCGGATCGTGTCCGCGTGGTTCCCTGCGCCCGAGCGCGGCACCGCGTCGGCGATCTTCAACGCCGCGCAGTACGCGGCGACCGTCGTGTTCGCGCCGCTGATGGGCTGGCTCGTGCACGCGTTCGGCTGGCAGTCGGTATTCGCGGTGATGGGCGTGCTCGGCTTCGCGTTCGTCCTGGTGTGGAACCGCACGATGTATGACCCGAAGGACCACCCGACCATCAACCGCGCGGAACTCGACTACCTCGCCGAGGGCGGCGCGCTCGTCAACATCGACCAGGCGAGCGGCGGCCGCGACGGCGGCCCGTCGATGCGCCACGTGAAGGCGCTACTGAAGAGCCGGATGCTGATCGGCGTGTACGTCGCGCAGTACTGCATCAACGCGCTCACCTATTTCTTCATCACCTGGTTTCCCGTCTATCTCGTGCAGGCGCGCGGGATGTCGATCCTCAACGCGGGGCTCGTCGCGTCGATCCCGGCCGTGTGCGGGTTCCTCGGCGGGATTCTCGGCGGCGTCGTGTCCGACGGGCTGCTCAAGCAGGGCCGCTCGCTGTCGGTCGCGCGCAAGGTGCCGATCGTGGTCGGCATGCTGCTGTCGATGTCGATGATCGTCTGCAACTACACCGATTCGCACGTGCTCGTCGTGCTGTTCATGGCGCTGTCGTTCTTCGGCAAGGGGCTCGGCGCGCTCGGCTGGGCCGTCAACGCCGACACCGCGCCGCGCCAGATCGCGGGCCTGAGCGGCGCGCTGCTCAACACGTGCGGCAACCTCTCCAGCATCACGACGCCGATCGCGATCGGCTACATCGTCGACCGCAGCGGCTCGTTCAACGGCGCGCTCGTCTACGTGGTCGCGCACGCGCTCGTCGCCGTGATCTGCTACCTGTTCGTCGTCGGCGAGATCCGCCGCGTCGAGCTTCAATGAACGGCGCGGGCCGCACCGGCGCAGCCGGCGGCCCGTGCATCACCGGAACCAGGAGCGAACCGATGTCCGAATCCCGTCGTGCCGGCACGCCGCACGTCACGCGCATGCAGGTGATTCCCGTCGCCGGCCGCGACAGCATGCTGCTCAACCTGTGCGGCGCGCACGCGCCGTACTTCACGCGCAACCTCGTGATCCTCGACGACAGCAGCGGACACACGGGCGTCGGCGAAGTGCCGGGCGGCGAAGGCATCCGCCACGCGCTCGAGCGCATGACGGATCTCGTGGTCGGCCAGTCGATCGGACGCTACCAGGCAACGCTCAACGCGGTGCGCGCGGCGCTGTCCGGCGCGGGCCCGGGTGCGGGCCGCACGATCCGGCACGAGGTGACGTCGGCCGGCGAAGCCGCGGTGCTGCGCCAGCCGCACGAGATCAACCTGCGGCTCGACAACGTGATCACCGCGATCGAGGCCGCGCTGCTCGACCTGCTCGGCCAGCATCTCGACGTGCCGGTCGCGGCGCTGCTTGGTGAAGGCCAGCAGCGCGACGCGGTGCCGATGCTCGCTTATCTGTTCTACCTCGGCGACCGGCGCCGCACCGATCTGCCGTACCGCGACGAGACGCACGCGTCGGATGCATGGTTCCGGCTGCGCAACGAGGAAGCGCTCACGCCGGCCGCGATCGCGCGGCAGGCCGAGGCCGCGGTCGAGCGCTACGGCTTCGCCGATTTCAAGCTGAAGGGCGGCGTGATGGCCGGCGCCGACGAGATGGAAGCGATCGCCGCGATCAAGGCGCGCTTCCCCGATGCCCGCGCGACGCTCGACCCGAACGGCGCGTGGTCGCTCGACGAGGCCGTCGCGCTGTGCCGCGGGCAAGGCCACCTGCTTGCGTATGCGGAAGATCCGTGCGGGCCGGAAGGCGGCTATTCGGGCCGCGAGGTGATGGCCGAATTCCGCCGCGCGACGGGCATTCCGACCGCGACCAACATGATCGCGACCGACTGGCGGCAGATGGATCATGCGGTGCGGCTGCAGGCAGTCGACATCCCGCTCGCCGACCCGCATTTCTGGACGATGCAGGGCTCGGTGCGGCTTGCGCAGCTGTGCCGCGACTGGGGGCTCACGTGGGGCTCGCATTCGAACAACCACTTCGACGTGTCGCTCGCGATGTTCACGCATGCGGCGGCCGCCGCGCCCGGCACGATCACCGCGATCGACACGCACTGGATCTGGCAGGAAGGCGACGCGCGGCTCACGCGCGAGCCGTTGAAGATCGTCGGCGGCCAGGTGGCCGTGCCGGAGCGGCCGGGGCTCGGAATCGAGCTCGACATGGCGCAGGTCGAGGCCGCGCATGCGCTTTATCGGCAGGTTGGCGGCACGGCGCGCGACGACGCGATCGCGATGCGCTATCTCGTGCCGGGGTGGACGTACGATCCGAAGCGGCCGAGTGTCGGGCGGGGGTGAGGGGACTAGCGAGCGACGGCGGGTGGTTGCCAAACGCGGCAAACGCCCGCATCCTGCCGGCTGCCTGAATCGGCCTGCACGGCGAACGGTTCGGCGGCCCGTCCACCCGAATAAGAACCGACCGTCATGACGTCTTCCAATCCGACACCGCGACAGCTCATCGTCTACATCCTGTATTCGGTGCTGGGCCTGCCCGCGAGCATGACCGCCGCTGGCTATGTCGCGCCGCTTATCACGCGGAACGTGTCGAACTTCGAAGGCGGCGCCGGCTACGCAACGTTGTGGTGGCTCATCCTGCTGATCTGCGCGTTCTACGCGCTGTCGTTCGTCATTTTCGCGCTGCTGCGGAAGAGAACGGTGATTCTCGCAGTCGTCACGATGGCGCTCGCCGCGTTGGCGGTGCCGACGTTCAGGCTCGCGCACGAACTGCTGACCTGACTGACCGGCCACCGGTCGACCCACCCCGCCACGTCGAGTGCGGCGCCTGGGTCCGGCGTGCCATCGCGGACCCGCAAAAACAAAAAGGGCTCGACCTTGTGATCGAGCCCTTCAAATCCCGTTGGTGGAGCGGAGGAGGATCGAACTCCCGACCTTCGCATTGCGAACGCGACGCTCTCCCAGCTGAGCTACCGCCCCAACAGTCAACCATCATACACACGCATTTCTGCGCTTGGCAATAGGGGTTGAATCGCCCCTCAAACCTTACTTTGACGGCGCGCCAGCCAGCACCCATTCGACCACCGAACGCACGTCGGCGTCGCTCATGCGCGGGTGCGCGGGCATCGGAATGGCGCCCCAGACGCCCGAGCCGCCCTCCTTCACCTTCTTCGACAGCTTGGCCACGGCCTGCGGATCGGCCTTGTAGCGGGCGGCGATATCCTTGAACGACGGGCCGACGAGCTTGCGGTCCACCGCGTGGCAGCCCATGCACGCGTTGCCGCGCGCGACCTTCAGGCCGTCACCGACATCCGCGTGCGCGACGCCCAGCGTACCCGCCACGAGCGCCGCGGCCGCGGCGCCCTGCACCATCCACTGTTTCATCTGCTTCATCTGCCTGTTCTTCATTGCGACGGGGCCTTCGGGTTGCCCGGATGCACGTTCGACGAATTCGAGATCGGTGCGGGCGGCTGCAGCGGCGTGGACTGCACCGACGCGTCGGGCACGGCGCCCACCGTCGCGGTATCCGCCGGCGCGGCGGCAGCCTGCGCGCCGGATGCGCCGCTCGCGGGCGCTGCGTTCTGCAGCGCCTGCGCGTCCTGCGGCTTCACGTACTGGAACACCTTCACGACCTTCTCGACGCCCGGCACCTGGCTGGCGGCTTCCGCGCCGCGATTGCCCTCGTCGACCGTCACGAGCCCCATCAGGTAAAGGTTGCCGCGTTCGCTGACGACCTTGTAGTAGTTCGACGAGATGCCCTTCGTCGCGATCAGCTCGGACTTCACGCGCCCTTCGAGGTACGAGTCGTTCGCGCGCGACGACAGCGACGACGCCGGCTCGACCGACAGCTCGTTGACGATGCCGTTCACGTTGTTGATGCCGCGCACGATTTCCTCGGCGCGCTGCTTCGATGCATCGTTCGGCACTTCGCCCGTCAGCAGCACGCGGCGGTTGAACACCGTCACGTTCACGTGCGACTGGTCGGGCAGCCCGTTGTTGATCTGCGTGAGCGACTTGACCTGGATCTCGCGATCTTCCGTCTGCGCGCCGAGCGTACGGCGATCGGTCGCGATCAGCGCGCCGCCGCCGGCCGCTGCGCCCACGACCCCGAGCACACAACCTTGCAGCGACACGGCGAGGCCCGCCGTCAGCGCAGCGAGCAGCGTGGTTCTGACGAGCGTCTGTTTGACGCGGCTTTGATTCATCGACGGCTCTCCTTCGTTCAATCCTCACCCAGCAGCATCGCGTCGATGCCGTCGCACAGGCAGTGGATGGTCAGCAGATGGACTTCGTGGATGCGCGCCGCGCGAACGGCGGGCACGCTGATCGGAACATCGGTATCGGACAACGCGGCGGCGACCGCATGGCCGTCGCCGCCCGTCAGCGCGACGACGGTCATCTCGCGCTCGTGCGCTTCGTCGATCGCCGCCAGCACGCGCGGCGACGCGCCGGCCGGATCGAGCACCAGCAGGATGTCGCCGGTCTGGCCGAGCACGCGCACCTGCTGCGCGAACAGCTGATCGGCGGACACCGCGCCCGCGAGGCCGCCCTGCGACGCGTCGGTGGCCAGCGCGATCGCGGGCAGGCCCGGGCGCTCGCGCTCGAAGCCGCCGACGAGGGACACGGCGAGGTAGTGCGCGGCGGCGGCCGACGGGCCGTCACCGCACGCGACGATCTTGTTGCCGTTCGCCAGCGCGGCGAACATCGCATCGACCGCGGCTGCGATCGGCAGCGACAGCGCGTCGGCCGCTTCGGCGTGAAGCGCGGCGCTGTCGCGGAAATGTTGCTGAATACGTTCGACTGACATCGATTCCTGGTGAACTGGGCGCGTGGCACGCATCGCGCGACATCGTGGGTGCGGCGAGTTTACCGTACTCCGGCACCCTCTCCGGGGGTCCGGCAAGAACTCTTTACATCTCGTCACAGCTCGCCGCTACGCATCGTCGGCACGAAATGCGTCGCGCAGCCACGCGAGCCGGCCGGCCTCGAATGCGACGACGTCGAAGCGGCACGCGGCGCCGGCGCCGTGCCGCGCCCAGAACTGGAGCGCGGCCGCCACCAGGCGACGCCGCTTGCGCCAGCCGACGCTCGCGGCCGCGCCGCCATGCCGGACGCTGCGCCGCGCGCGCACCTCGACGAACACGAGCATGCCGTCGGGCTCGCGCATCACGAGATCGAGTTCACCGCCGCGCATCGTCACGTTCGCCGCGACGAACCCGAGGCCGCGGCGTTCGAGAAACTGCCGCGCACGCAGCTCGAACGCCGCGCCGACCGGTTTGGATCGTGCCGCATCCGAAAAGTTGTCGCCGGCGCGTGCCAAACCGCGCCCGTCGCCCGGCCGGGCCGGCGCCGCGTGGCACAATGCCGTCCTTGTTCCGCTTGCGCCGCGATTGCGCGCATTGCCTGCCATGACTGCCCTCCTCGAACTCGCGCACACGCAGCACTACCCGGACGCCGCGCTCTACGTGGTCGCCACGCCGATCGGCAACACCGCCGACATCACGCTGCGCGCGCTGCACGTACTCGGCCTCGCCGACCGCATCGCGGCTGAAGACACCCGCAACACGGGCCAGCTGCTCGCCCGCTACGGGATCTCGAAACCGCTCGTCGCCGTGCACGAGCACAACGAACGCGAAGCCGCGCAACGCGTGATCGAACTGCTGCGCGGCGGCGAACGCGTGGCCTACGTATCGGACGCCGGCACGCCCGGCATCTCGGACCCCGGCGCGCGGCTCGTCGACGCGGTGCGCGCCGCCGGCTTCGCGGTGATCCCGCTGCCGGGCGCGAGCGCGGCCGTGACCGCGCTGAGCGTGGCCGGCGACTGGGCCGGCGCGTTCACGTTCGCGGGCTTCCTGCCGCCGAAGACGAAGCAGCGCGCGACCGCGCTGCAGGCGCTGGTATCGCACCCGTATGCACTGGTGTTCTACGAAGCCCCGCACCGGATCGCCGAAACCGTCGCCGCACTCGCCGACGCATTCGGCCCCGCGCGCAGGCTGCTGATCGCGCGCGAGCTCACCAAGCTACACGAGCAGTTGTTCCAGGGCACCCTGGCCGAAGGACAGACCTGGCTCGCCGGCGATGCGAACCGGCAGCGCGGTGAGTTCGTGCTGGTGGTCGAAGGCGCACCGGCGACGAGCGGCGAAGCCGACGACACCGCGCACGACGCGCTGCTCAAGCTGCTGCTGGAAGAGGTGCCGGTGAAGAGCGCGGCCAAGCTCGCGGCCGCGCTGACGGGCGCGTCGCGCAGCACGCTGTATGCGCGTGCGCTGGTGCTGAAGGACGAAAGCTGACGCGCGAGACGGCCGGCCGGCACCGGGAAGCCGGCGCCGGCATCGCGCCGCGCAGGAAAGACAAAGGGCTGCTCGCGGGCAGCCCTTTTGCATGAGCGGTCGAGCCGCTGCGTTACTTCGCCGAGACCGACGCGAACATTTCGTCGCGAGCCTCGCGCGCTTCCTGCGGCGACAGCCCTTCGATCTTCACGCGGCCCGTGCCCGCATGCACGAGGCCGATCATCTTGGCAGCCGCATACGACAGGTCGAGCACGCGGCCGCGCTTGAACGGCCCGCGGTCGTTGACCTTCACGACGACCCACTTGCCGGTCGACGCGTTCGTCACCCTGATGTACGACGACAGCGGCAGCGTGCGGTGTGCGGCGGTGAGTGCGTTCATGTTGAAGCGCTCGCCGTTCGCGGTGCGGCGGCCGTGGAAATCCCGACCGTACCACGATGCGCGGCCCGTCTGGCGGAACTCGGACACATCCTTGCCGTCGATCGGCTCGGCGTCCGCCAGCGACGACTTCTTCGCGTCCTTGCTGTCGGCAGCGGGCATCGATGCCAGTGCGGAATCAAAACTGAGTTGCTGCTTGTCGTCGTCCGCCTTAGCGGCAGCGGCCGTCTTGTCGACCGCTTTCTTCTGGTTCGCGCTGCTGGTGGTCTGGCTGGGTGGCACCGCGCAGCCCGTCAGCGCGAAAAACAATGCAATGGTCCCGAATCGACTCGGAAAACGTAAATTCATCGACGTGTCGCCTTCTGGTTCGGGCCGCTGCTTCATCACGCCGATTCACGGCGCAGATATGCGGCCCGGACGGCAAATGCGTGCACGCCCCGCTCGGATGCGAGCAGGCGGCTAGCATGGGCGCGGCTTTCGTCTAGGCCGCAACCGTCCTGATTAGCTTTCACGTCTGGCACAACCTGTCCCCAACAGCCTGACCAGACCCCACATGCCGCCATCGAACATGGCTTCACGTTCGCGCGCGTCGAAACGACCGACTCACAGGAACGGCGGCACAGGCCCCATCCGGCGGCGCGGCAGCAGGGCCGCAGGCGGGCGCGCAGCACCCGGCCGGACAAGACGTGAGCACCGAATATTCGGTGCTGGATACACCGCCGGACTCCCCGGCGGCTGATGCTTGACGGTGCCTCCGACGCCCCTTTTTTAACGGGGCCGAAACACCAGCGAATTGCGTGAAATTCACGTGCAATGGGGCGCATTATACATAAACCAAAAGGTTGTCTCGGAAAGCGCCCGTCGGGGACCATTGATTCTCGCTATGGCGGTAACAATCGACATGCTCCGGGAATGCCCGGAGGCGCGCACCGAGACACGCGTCGCACGACCGGCAGGCAGCACGCGCGACCGGTACAATCGCTCCTTTTAGCCGCCGGTGCCTCCATGAAAGTCACGCTCATTCCGGTCACGCCGTTCCAGCAGAACTGCTCGCTGCTCGTCTGCGAAAAAACGGGCCGCGCCGCCGTCGTCGATCCGGGCGGCGATCTCGACCGGATCGAACAGGAAGTCGCGCGGCAGAACGTGCAGGTCGAGAAGGTGCTGCTCACGCACGGGCACATCGATCACTGCGCGGGCGCGAAGACGCTCGCGACGCATTACGGCGTGCCGATCGAGGGGCCGCAGGAAGAAGAGCGCTTCTGGATCGAGAAGCTGCCGATGCAGAGCGAGCGCTTCGGCTTTCCGGCCGCCGAAACCTTCGAGCCGGATCACTGGCTGAACGACGGCGACACCGTGCAGTTCGGCGACGAGACGCTCGAGGTCTATCACTGCCCGGGCCACACGCCCGGCCACGTGGTGTTCTTCAGCCGCGCGCATCGCGTCGCGATCGTCGGCGACGTGCTGTTCGCGGGCTCGATCGGCCGTACCGATTTCCCGCGCGGCAACCACGAGGATCTCGTCCGGTCGATCAAGGAGAAGCTGTGGCCGCTCGGCGACGACGTGACGTTCGTGCCGGGCCACGGCCCGGTGTCGACGTTCGGCGACGAGCGCCGCACCAACCCGTTCGTGTCCGACAAGGTATTCGGATGAACCAGACCGCCATCCCGGAAATCTACGTCAGCACCGACGTCGAGGCCGACGGCCCGATTCCCGGCCCGCACTCGATGCTGAGCTTCGCGTCGGCCGCCTATACCGAGGACAAGCAGCTGATCGCGACGTTCTCGGCCAATCTCGAAACGCTGCCGGGCGCGCAGGCGCACCCGGTGCAGGAAGCGTGGTGGAAGACCGAGCCCGAAGCATGGGCCGCGTGCCGGAAGGATCTGCAGGCGCCCGAAGCGGCGCTGCTCGCGTACGTCGACTGGGTCGAGGCGCTACCCGGCAAGCCGGTGTTCGTCGCGATGCCGGCGGGCTTCGATTTCACGTTCATGTTCTGGTACATGATGCGCTTCGCGGGCCGCTGCCCGTTCTCGTGGTCGGCGCTCGACATCAAGACGCTCGCGTTCGCGATGACGGGCCTGCCGTACCGCAAGGCGATCAAGCCGCGCTTTCCGAAGCACTGGTTCGACGACCATCCGCACACGCACGTCGCGCTCGACGACGCGATCGAGCAAGGCGCGCTGTTCTGCAACATGCTGGCCGACCTGCGCCGCCAGCAGGCCGCGCTCGCGGGCCTCGCGGTGTCGGACACCGATCGGTCGGAAAACGCGGGGGCGGGACAAAATCCTACGGATCCGCGAGCAAATTAGCGAATCTCGCTCAACAACGCGACGCCAGATTGCCTTTCCTTTCCCGGCCCTCTAACATTCAGCGTGTTGTAGCTGCCGCATGGAGGCGCAGGTGACGCTCGATTCCTTTTCGCAAAAAATCCTTCGCCTGTTGCAGCTCGACGCGCGCCGTTCGGTCCAGGAAATCTCGGACCAGGTCGGCCTGTCGAGCACGCCGTGCTGGCGCCGCATCAAGGACATGGAACAGTCGGGCGTGATCCAGCGCTACACGGCGCTGCTCGATCGCGAGAAGCTCGGCCTGCACGTCTGCGCGCTCGCGCACGTGCACCTGACCCGCCACAACGAAGGCGGCGTCGAGCAGTTCGAGCGCGAGATCTCGACCTGCCCGGAAGTCACCGAGTGCTACAGCACGACCGGCGAAGCCGATTACATCCTCAAGATCGTCGCGCCGGACATCAAGGCCTACGACGTGTTCCTGCACGAACGCATCTTCAAGATCCCCGCCGTGTCGCAGGTGCGCACGAGCGTCGTGCTGCGCGAGATCAAGTTCGACACGCAACTGCCGCTGTAACGCGCCGGCACGCGCGGGCGGCCTTCCATCCCGTGTGCCCGCGGCGGGTCACGCCTGCGCGGGCATCGTGCGCGTGAAGCCGATCCGGCGCGCGCCGAACTCGCGCTCCAGCGCGTCGGCGCCGAGCCGGCCGGCCAGCGCCGCGTCGGTCTCGTGCGGATCGCAGGCAAGCGTCACGTCGATCTCGAGCCCCGTACTCAGGTAATGCAGGTTGATGGCCGCCGCATGCAGCCCGCGCTGCGCGAGCGCGGCCTCGAGCCGTGCCACGATCTCGCCGCGCGGCGGCAGCGCGAGCGCCGGACGGCGCGCCGCGTCGTTCTCCGGGTCGACGTGGATCAGCGCATCGAGCACGCGCGGATCGTGCAGCACGCGCGCACGCGCGGTCTCGGCGATGTAGTGCCCTTCGGAGACGGAGATTTTCGGATCGACGAGGATGTGCGCGTCGACGAGCGCGGCATCGCCCATCTTGCGTGTGCGCAGGTCGTGCACGTCGCGCACGCCCGGCGTCGCCGCGAGCAGCGCGCGGATCTCGTCCGTATCGGTCGTATCGAGCGCGCGGTCGGAGAGGTCCTGCAACGCGTCATAGCCGAACGTCCAGCCCATGCGCGCCACCATGAAGCCGACGATCGCCGCCGCGATCGGGTCGAGCAGCCGCACGCCGGCCAGGCTGCCGACGATGCCGATCGCGACGACGAGCGACGATGCGGCATCCGAACGCGCATGCCATGCGTTCGCGACGAGCAGCGCCGAACGGACGCGCCGCGCTTCGCGCAGCATGTAGCGAAACAGCGCCTCTTTCGACACGAGCACCGTCAGCGCGACGAGCAGCGCGGAAAAATGTACCGCCGGAATGTTTTCGAGATTAACGAGGCGGTCGCCGGCCCGCCAGAGCATGCCGACGCCAACCGCAATCAGGATAGCGCCGAGAAACAGCGACGCGACGGTCTCGTAGCGGCTGTGGCCGTAATTGTGGTCGGCATCCGGCGATGCGCCGCTATGCCGATTCGCAACCAGCACGACAAAATCCGAGATCAAATCGGAAATCGAATGCACCCCGTCAGCAATCAATGCCTGCGAATGGGCAATCACGCCGACGACGATCTGAAATGTCGCAAGCACGACATTCAGCACAATACTGACGAACGTGCTCTTGCGTGCAACCGCGTGCTTATCTGCGCTCTGCGCGTCGCCGGAAAACGTGGACATGAAATATGGGATATGGGTGTACGGAAACCCGATTCTATCAAGGGCGCCCCGCGAACCCGGCCAATACCCACAAATTTCTTATTTAAATCAATCGCTTATGCGAACGGGTCGTATTTTCATTCACGCCCCATTATTACAGTTCCATGACACCGCCATGCGCGAGGCGGCCGCTGAAAACAAAAAAGCCGCGCTCCTTAACGGACACGCGGCTCTTTTGAAGAGCAGGCTATTTAAACAGACGTTTAAATCGCAAACTGTTCGCGGTTCTTGCCTGCAATCCAGCGCGGCGGCTTGCCGCGGCCCGACCACGTCGCGCCCGTTTCCGGATCGCGGTATTTCGCGGCAACGCCTGCGCGCGGACGCCCAACCTTACCTGCCTTCGCGCGGCTGAGACCGAGTTCGGCGAGCGAAAAGCCGTAGTCGGCAATTTTCTGCTTCACGTCATTCAGCACTTCAGCGTATTCACGCGACTTTGCTTCTTCGATTTGCTTCTCCAGCTTTTCCCGCTGGGCCAGCAGGTCCTTGTAAGAAGACATAGTTTCCCTTTCTATCTGACCAATGGCGCCGGTCTGCAGCCAGCTCACCATTCATGAAATATATGTGCCTCGGATTTTCGAAGGCAGAGATTAGCACAAAAAAGATTTGATAGAAGCGGGATTCATGAAAATCCCGAGATCAATTGGAATTCACACGTGTCATTTTGACCGGCCACGGCCTTTTCTCAAATTTTTACGTTCCTACACAGAGATTAGGACATTAGCGATTGGCTATTAGGTCTATCAACATACGCAATTACCCTGCATTTGAAAAATAGAAGCTTTCATCGGACGACAGTTTTACGAAAATCGGATGGCGCGCCTCGCTAAACGGGCTCAGCGCAAACCCGCCGGTATCCGCGACGTCACGTCACATCCCGCGCGCACGCCATCAGCCGCTCGCGCCATTCGCCCGCATCGGCCAACGGCGTATCAAACGGCGTACGCACGCGGCGGCCGTCATGTCGCCAGTCGGCGCCGTGGCGATCGACGCCGAGCAATTCGAGCCCGTCGCGGCGTGCAGCGCCGGCATCGTATGCGTCCCATAACGCCTGCTCCTCGTCGAACGCGAGCGGCGGCAGCGTATCGAGATGCGTGCCGTCGACCCAGCCCATGCGCCCGAACCCGCCGATATAACGCAGCCGCTCGACGTCGAGTGCCCAGAACGTGAAGTCGCCGAGCGCGAGATAGCGCGCGGCATCCGGCTCGTAACGGCAGTAGCGCGCAGTGACGTGCGGATCGTCGCCGAGCGGGACGAACCGGCCGAGCAGCGTCGCGCGCTCGGCGTTCAGCACGTCGCCGTCGGGCGCGTCGACGACGAGGAAGCCCGCGCGCGGATCGGCGGCCAGATTGCGCGTGTGCTCCGCGAGGCCGCTCACGAGGATCACGGGACGATGGCTGGCATCGGGCGCAAACGGGACGACCGTCGGATACGGGAAACCCTGCGGATCGCGCGCATGGGTGGCGAGCGTGCCGAGCGCGCAGCGGTGCAGCAGATGCACGGCGAGAGCGGGATCGATGTTCAAGAGGACTCCTGCGGTCGAAGGGTGGCGCATCGGGCACGCCACGCGCTCCGATGTTACCCGCGGGCGCGGCGCGCCGGGCATCGGTCGAACGGCCAAAGCAGTCGATGCGGCCGAACGCGGGTCACCGGGACATCGCCGGACCATCGGCCGAACGGCCAACGCCCGGCAGGATCGTAAGCGGTTCGATAGAATCGGACGGATCCGACGGGCGCCGCGCGCGTCCGTGCACTTCTTTTGATGAGCGTCACCGTGTCCGAATCCTCCTCCCCCGAATCGTCGTCCCCGTTCGCCGCGCCGCCCGACGCGCATCGCGTGCTGTCGCTACCGGCCCGCCAGCGCGCACGCGCGGCGTCGATGGCGCTGTTCTTCGTCGCCGGCATGATGTTCGCGTCGTGGGGCGTGCATGTGCCGACCGTGCGCGACAAGTTCGCGCTGAGCCCCGGGCTGCTGTCGATCGCGCTGTTCGCGGTCGCCGTCGGCTCGATCGCCGCGATGCTGACCATCGCACGCTGGATCGCGCGCGTCGGCTCGCGCACCGCGTGCCTCGCGGGCGGGCTCGTGATGTCGACCTGCGCAGCGCTGATCCTCGTGGTGCCCGACTACCCGTTGCTGCTGGCCGTGCTCGCGCTGTTCGGCTTCTCGATGGCGACGCTCGACGTGGCGATGAACGCCGAGGCTAGCGCGGTCGAAATTGCGATCGGCAGGCCGATCATGTCGTCGCTGCACGGCATGTTCAGCATCGGCGGGATGGCCGGCGCGGCCGCCGGCGGCGCGCTGCTGTCGGCCGGCATGGCGCCGGCCGTGCATCTCGCGCTCGCGGCGGCGACCAGCGCGACGGTGCTGGTGGTCGCCAGCCCGGCCGTGCTCCCGCATGTGCCGCATCACGAGCACGCGCACGGCGGCGGCAACCGCTGGCGCTCGCCGGCGTTGTGGATGCTCGGCGGCATCGCGCTCGTCGCGCTGATCGCCGAAGGCGCGATGTACGACTGGGCGACGGTGTATATGCGTGACGTCGTCGTGGCGAGCCCCGCGCTCGCCAGCGCCGCCTATGCCGCGTTCTCGGGCGGGATGGCCATCGCGCGCTTCGCGGGCGACGCCGTGCGCGCCCGCTTCGGCGCGCCGCAGCTCGTGTTCGCGAGCGCGTCGCTCGCCTGCGCGGGGATGATCGGCGCGCTGCTGCTGCCGTATTCGGCCACGGTGCTGACCGGCTTCACGCTGATGGGCCTCGGCCTCGCGAACATGATGCCGGTGCTGTTCGCGGCCGCCGCGCGCGTGAAAGGCATCCATGCGGCCGAAGGGCTCGCGCACGTGGCCGGCCTCGCGTATTTCGGCATGCTGTTCGGTCCGGTCGTGATCGGCGCCGTCGCGCAAGCCTCGAACCTGACGATCGGCCTGTCCGTCGTCGCGCTGTGCGCGGCGCTCGTCGCGGCCGTCGCGCCGAAGGTGCTCGCGCGGCTGAAGATCTGACGGGGCGCGGCACGCGCCGGCCCCAAAAGAAAGCGCGCATGCGTTGCCGCATGCGCGCTTTCACCCCTTCTGTTGACCGCTTGTATCGTTACATCTTCACTTCGTCGAGCAGCGACTTCTTGCCGCCCTTGTAGTTGTACAGCGAGATCACGCCGTGCTGCAGGTCGCCCTTCGAGTCGAAGGTCGTCGTGCCGATCACGCCCGAGTAGTTCGTCGCCGGCATCGCGGCGAGGATCTTCGCCGGATCCGCCGAGTTCGCGCGCTTCATCGCATCGACGATGATGTACACGGCGTCATACGTGAACGGTGCGTAGATCTGGATCGGCTGGCCGAAGCGCTTCTCGTACTTCGCCTTGAACGCCGCGCCGCCCGACATCTTCTCGAGCGAAGCACCGGCTTCCGAACACACCACGTTGTCGGTCGCGTCGCCGGCCAGGTCGGCCAGCTTTTCCGTGCACACGCCGTCGCCCGCGAAGATCTTCGCGCGCAGGCCGAGCTGCTTCGCCTGCTTCGCGAACGGGCCGCCGGTGGCGTCCATGCCGCCGTACATGATCGCGTCCGGATTCTCGCCCTTGATCTTGGTCAGAATCGCGCGGAAGTCGACCGCCTTGTCGTTCGTCGCGTCATGCGACACCACCTTCAGGCCGAGCGCCTTGGCCTTCTTCTCGAACTCGTTCGCGAGACCCTGGCCGTATGCGGTCGAATCGTCGACCACGGCCACGCTCTTGATGCCCTTCGAGTGCGCGTAGTTCGCGAGTGCCGGGCCCTGCTGCGCATCGGTGGCCACCACGCGGTACGTGGTCTTGAAGCCCTGCTGCGTGTAGGCCGGGTTGGTCGCCGACGGCGAGATCTGCACGATGCCCGCATCGCTGTAGATCTTCGAGGCCGGGATCGACGTGCCCGAGTTCAGGTGGCCGACCACCGCGACGACCTTGTCGTCGACGAGCTTCTGCGCAACCTGCGTGGCCTGCCGCGGGTCGGCCGCGTCATCCTGCGGGTCGAGTTGCAGCGTGATTTTCTGGCCGCCGACCGTGAGACCCTTGGCGTTGATCTCTTCGACAGCGAGACGTGCGCCGTTTTCGTTGTCCTTGCCCAGGTGTGCAATGCCGCCCGTCAAGGGCGCGACGTGGCCGATCTTGACGACTTGATCGGCCGCTGCGTTGCCCGCAGCTGCAGCGCACAGCATCGCGGCCGCGGTGATCGGCAACAGCTTTTGCATCTTGATATTCATGTAAGTCTCCAGTTTCGGTCCCAATAAACGCCATCGCCCGGTGCCCCGCTGCCATCCCTGTGTTTGCAATCACTGGACGATTCGCCGGTTGCATCGTTCATGCACTTGGCCTCAAGCACGTGAAAACCGCCGCTTTTAGCAGCCGCCCATCCGTACTTGCGCGCAAGTGTAGGTGATCAAATTAATTTGTGGGACTTTTTTGGGGTAGTGGTAACACTACCGATATGCGTCCATTGGAACGACTACTCGAATATCGCCGCGAGCCCCGCCGGATAAGGGTTTCCGCTAATTCCAGGCGACTCGCTGAAAGGTCGTTTTAAAACATTCCGGGGGCATTTCGATTCGGTATTTTGTGCCCGCGATCATTGAATGAAACGCGCGTGACAACGCGCGTTTCGTCGTCCGATATGAACGATTCAGGCAGCCGCCGCGCGCCATTCGGCCTCGAGCGCGGCGACGAGCTGCGACGTCGTCAGCGCATCGCCGCGCCGCCGTGCGAGCGGCGCGCCCTGCCCGGCCCAGAGCGACAGGTAGTCGCCGTCGTTCGCGCGCGCGGCGGCCTGGCGCAGCGGCTGGGTCAGCGCGTTCTGCACCGGGTACGGCGCGGCGTCGGCCACGCGTTCGCCGAGCCGGGCCATCAGCGTGTTGCGCAGCCCGCGCGCGTGGCGGCCGGTGATGGCGCGCGTGACCTGCGTCGACGTGTCGGCGCTCGCGAGCAGGCGCGCCTTCCAGTCCGCCGCGATCGCGCTTTCCGTGCAGGTGAGGAACGCGGTGCCGAGTTGTGCGCCCTGCGCGCCGAGCGCAAGCGCGGCCGCGATCCCGCGACCGTCCATGATGCCGCCCGCGGCGAGCACCGGCAGGCCGGTCGCGTCGACCAGTTGCGGCACGAGCGCGAGCGTGCCGATCAGCGCATCGTCGGCGGCACCGATGAACGTGCCGCGATGGCCGCCCGCCTCGGCGCCCTGCGCGGACAGCGCGTCGGCACCGGCCGCCTGCCACGCGAGCCCTTCGGCCACGTGCGTCGCCGTGCCGATCACGTAGGTGCCGGCGGCCTTCAGGCGCGCGACGTCGGCTGCATCGAGCACGCCGAACGTGAAGCTCGCAACGGGCACGCGCAACGCCACGAGTGCGTCGAGCTGCGCGCGGAAGTCGGGCGCGTAGCGCGCGGGCGCGGTGCCCGGCGGCAACCCGAGCGCTGCATGCAGCGGGTCGATCGCGGCCAGCGCGCGGGCGACGGTCGCCGCGTCGGGCGCGGCATCGGGCAGCACGAACAGGTTGACCGCGAACGGGCGATCGGTCGCCGCGCGGATGGCGTCGACTTCGGTCGCGAGGCGCTCGGGCGCGAACGCGGCGGCGCCGAGACTGCCGAGCGCGCCGGCATTCGACGCGGCGGCGACCATCGCGGTCGTGGTCGCGCCGACCATCGGCGCCTGCACGAGCGGCAGGCGCAGGCCGAAGCGTTCGGAAAAGGGCGTGGCAAACAGACGGGCGGACATGGCGAATCCTTCGATGACGGTACGCGAAAGCGCTTTGTAAAGGCCGGTACATCGACTCTATCGAAGCGGCGCAGCGCCGAAAAATGAATAATCGAGATCGAAACGATCGCTGCGCGAGAAGCGGGCGCGTGCGCTGCACCGTCACACGATCGGTGGCACACTAAGCCGCCCTCTTCCACCCCGGGGCGCGCATCGCGCACCCCGTTCGCCAGGAGTTCAGAACGTGACTGCCCAATGGATCGACATTCCCGCCGGTAACGACACTTTCGGCGGCTATCTCGCGCTGCCCAAGCGCGGCACGGGCCCTGCCGTCATCATCATCCAGGAGATCTTCGGCGTGAACGCGCACATCCGTGCGGTCGCCGACCAGTACGCGTCCGACGGCTTCGTCGCGCTCGCGCCGGACGTGTTCTGGCGCACGCAGCCGCGCGTCGAGCTGACCTACGAAGGCGCGGATCGCGACAAGGGTATCGAGCTGATGAAAAAGACCGACGTGGGTCTCGCGGTCGCGGACATCGGCGCGGCAGCCGACGCGTTGCGCGCGCGCCCCGAAGTGGCCGGCAAGGTTGCCGCGATCGGCTACTGCTTCGGCGGCCAGCTCGCGTACCGCGCGGCCGCGACCGGCAAGATCGACGCGGCCGTGGCCTACTACGGCGGCGGCATCCAGAACGCGCTCGATCTGGCCGGCCAGATCAAGCAGCCGATCCTGTTCCACTACGCGGGACACGACCACGCGATCCCGCCCGAGGCCGTCGACCAGGTGAAGGCCGCCTTCGCCGGCCACGGCCACGCGTCGTTCCACGACTATCCGGGCGCCGAGCACGGCTTCAACTGCACGGATCGCGCGTCGTACAACCAGCGCGCGTCGGCGCTCGCGCACGGCCGCACGCTGACTTTCCTCGCCGAGCACCTCTAAAAACGGCCGGCCGCGGGCCCCGCGCACCGGGCCCGCGTTATGCTGCTGTCATCGCCACGAGCCACCACGGGGATGACAGCGATGCACTCGGACTATCTCGCGCATGACGCGATCGGCCTCGCCACACTGGTACGCGAACGCAAGGCGAGCCCGCGCGAACTGCTCGACGCCGCGATCGGCCAGGCCGAAGCGGTCAACGGCGCGATCAACGCGATCGTGCTGCAGGACTACGAAGCCGCACGCCAGCGCGCGGCCGCCCCACCCGACGGCGGCGCCGACGCGCCGTTCGCCGGCGTTCCCTATCTCGTGAAGGATCTCGGCGCGGCGGTCGCCGGGCTGCCGCTGTCGATGGGCAGCCGGCACTACCGGTATTTCGTGCCCGCCGACGATTCGCCGGTGATCGCGCGCAGCCGCGCGGCCGGTCTCAACGTGTTCGGCAAGACCAACACGTCGGAGATCGGCCAGATGCCGTACACGGAACCCGAACTGTTCGGCGCGTGCCGCAACCCGTGGAATCTCGATCACACGCCCGGCGGCTCGAGCGGCGGTGCGGCGGCGGCCGTCGCGGCCGGCATCGTGCCGCTCGCGCATGCGTCCGACGGCGGCGGCTCGATCCGCATTCCGGCGTCGTGCTGCGGGCTGTTCGGCCTGAAGCCGAGCCGCAACCCGGTACTCGTCGACCTGCCGTCGAACGGCGAGCTGGTCGTCCAGCATGCGGTCACGCGCAGCGTGCGCGACAGCGCGCTGCTGCTCGACGTGACGACCGGCCAGACCTTGCCGGCGGGCGCGCCCGGCACGTTCCTCGGCGAACTCGACACGCCGCCCGGCCCGCTGCGGATCGGCCTCGTGCTCGACCCGATGCTCGCGCCGGCACTGGCCGACGACACGCGCGCGGCGCTCGACGACGCGGCCGCGCTGCTCGAATCGCTCGGCCACCATGTCGAGCCGGCGACGCTGCAGGTCAACTACGCGCGCGCGGCCGAAACCTTCCTCACGCTATGGGCGACGATCGCCGAGGAGATGGTGCTCGGCGCGCGTGCACTGACCGGCCGCACGCCGAAGCGCGGCGAATTCGAGGCCGCGACGTGGGCGATGGCCGTGGTCGGCCGGCGCCTCGCGCGCACGCGCCTGCCGGACGTGCTCGAATGGCAGCGCCAGCTCACCGTGCAGGTGGCCGGCCTCGTGTCGCGCTACGACGCGATCCTGTGCGCATCGCTCGCGGGCCCGCCGGTGAAGATCGGCGAATTGCAGCCGACACCGTTCGAAGCCGCGCAGATGAAGGTGCTCGCCGCGCTGCCGGTGAAGCCGCTGCTGAAGGAGATGCTCGCGAAGTCGTCGGAAAAGGCGTTCACGTGGGCCGGCTGCACCGAACTGTTCAACCTGACCGGCCAGCCGGCGATGTCGGTGCCGCTCTACTGGAACGCGCGCGGGCTGCCGATCGGCGTGCAGTTCGCCGCGCGTCACGCCGACGACGGGCTGCTGCTCCGGCTCGCCCGGCAGCTCGAACAGGCGCGGCCGTGGTTCGAGCGTCGACCGCCGCTGATGCAGGCGCAGCGCTGACGCACACGGTCGCGCGCCGCCGTCATCGAAAAAAAGCCCCACCGATACAACCGGCGGGGCCTTTTACGCATGCAATCGCGTGAGCGCGCTTACATGACGAGCCGTTCACAGATCGCCCGCGTGGCGGCCGCCGTGTTCAGCGTATAGAAATGCAGCCCGGGCACGCCCGCGTCGACCAGACGCTGGCACAGGCTCGTGACGACGTCCGCGCCGAACGCGCGGATCGACTCGCGATCGTCGCCGAAGCTCTCGAGCCGGCGCGCGACCCAGCGCGGCACTTCCGCGCCGCACATCTCGGAGAAGCGCATCAGCTGCGAGAAGTTGGTGATCGGCATGATGCCCGGCACGATCGGCACCTCCACGCCCAGCTTGCGCGCATCGTCGACGAAGCGGAAATACGCGTCGGCGTTGAAGAAGTACTGCGTGATCGCGGAATTCGCGCCGGCTTTCACCTTGCGCGCGAAATTCTCGAGATCGGCCTTCGGCGAGCGCGATTGCGGGTGGTACTCCGGATAGCCGGCCACCTCGATGTGGAACCAGTCGCCGTGCTCGGCACGGATGAAGCTGACGAGTTCCGACGCATACCGCAGTTCGCCGACTTCGCCCATCCCCGACGGCAGGTCGCCACGCAGCGCGACGATGTGGCGGATGCCGTACGAGCGGTACTGGTCGAGGATCGCGCGCAGGCTGTCGCGCGACGAGCCGATGCACGACAGGTGCGGCGCGGCCTCGAGGCCGTCCTTCTGCATGTCGAGCACCGTATCGAGCGTGCCCTGCTGCGTCGAACCGCCGGCGCCGAACGTGCAGGACACGAATTTCGGCTTCAGCGGCAGCAGTTGCGCACGCGTGGCGCGCAGCTTCTCGACGCCTTCCGCCGTCTTCGGCGGGAAGAATTCAAACGAGAGTTCGATCGGTTTCATGATTCGAAAAGGTCAGCCGATGTCGCGCTGCCCGAAGATCAGCGCGGACAGCAGCCACGACACGATGCTGTACAGGATCGAACCGAAGAACGCGGACCAGAAGCCCGACACCTCGAAGCCCTTCAGCAGCGACGACGCGAACCAGAAGCACAACGCGTTCACGACGAGGATGAACACCCCGAGCGTGACGATCGTGACGGGCAGCGTCAGCAGGATCAGCACCGGACGGATCACCGTGTTGATCAGGCCGAGCACGACCGCGATGATCAGCGCCGTGCCGAAGCTCTTGATGTGAATCGACGGCACGAGGTAGGTGATGATCAGCAGCGCGAGCGCGTTGATGACCCAGGTGAGGATGACGCTCATGGAGTGCTCCGGTTCGGTTGTCGATCGGTACGATCAGTGGCCGCCGCCGGCCGCCGCGGGTGCCCGAAGGCGCGCCGCCGCAGCCGGCGATCCCGCGCCGTGCCGCCGTACCGGGTGCGCGCGGGTGACGCGCGCCCGGCACCGCGGCAGCGGCGCATCGGATCAGTAGCGGTAGTGGTTCGGCTTGAACGGGCCGTCCTTCTGCACGCCGATGTACGAAGCCTGCTCGTCCGACAGCACGGACAGGTTCGCGCCGATGCGCGCCAGGTGCAGGCGCGCAACCTTTTCATCGAGGTGCTTGGGCAGCACGTACACCTTGTTCTCGTACTCGTTGCCGCGCACGAACAGCTCGATCTGCGCGAGCGTCTGGTTCGCGAACGAGTTCGACATCACGAACGACGGGTGGCCGGTCGCGCAGCCGAGGTTCACGAGGCGGCCTTCCGCCAGCAGGATCACGCGCTTGCCGTCCGGGAAGATGATGTGGTCGACCTGCGGCTTGATGTTTTCCCACTGGTACTGGCGGGTCGACGCGACGTCGATTTCCGAGTCGAAGTGGCCGATGTTGCAGACGATCGCGTTGTGGCGCATCGCCTTCATGTGATCGTGGTTGATCACGTGGTAGTTGCCGGTGGCCGTCACGAAGATGTCGGCCTTGTCGGCCGCGTATTCCATCGTCACGACGCGGTAGCCTTCCATCGCCGCCTGCAGTGCGCAGATCGGGTCGATTTCGGTGACCCACACGGTCGCGCCCAGGCCGCGCAGTGATTGCGCGCAGCCCTTGCCCACGTCGCCGTAGCCCGCGACGACCGCGACCTTGCCCGCGATCATCACGTCGGTCGCGCGCTTGATGCCGTCGACCAGCGATTCACGGCAGCCGTACAGGTTGTCGAACTTCGACTTCGTGACCGAATCGTTCACGTTGAACGCCGGGAACGGCAGGCGGCCGTCCTTTTCCATCTGGTACAGGCGGTGCACGCCGGTCGTGGTTTCTTCGGTCACGCCCTTGATGTGCGCGAGGCGCGTCGAGTACCAGGTCGGGTCCGCGTCGAGGTGCTTCGCGATCGACTTGTACAGCGCGACTTCTTCCTCGTTGGTCGGCTTCGCGATCACCGAACGGTCCTTCTCGGCCTTCGCGCCGAGGATCAGCAGCAGCGTTGCGTCGCCGCCGTCGTCCAGGATCATGTTCGCGAATTCGCCGTTCGGCCACTCGAAGATGCGGTGCGAGAACTCCCAGTATTCGTCGAGCGATTCGCCCTTGAACGCGAACACCGGCGTGCCGGCTTCGACGATCGCGGCAGCGGCGTGATCCTGCGTCGAGAAGATGTTGCACGAGGCCCAGCGGACGTCCGCGCCGAGCGCCTTCAGCGTCTCGATCAGCACGCCTGTCTGGATCGTCATGTGCAGCGAACCGGCAATGCGCGCGCCCTTCAGCGGCTGCTGCGCCTTGTATTCGTCACGGATCTGCACGAGGCCCGGCATTTCGGTCTCGGCGATGTTCAGTTCCTTGCGGCCCCAGCCGGCCAGCGCCATGTCGGCGACGACGTAATCGTTGGAAGCTTTGGAATCGATAATGGCGTTCATCACGCCCTCCTTTCTAAAAAGTTTCTAGATTGGTGACGTGAGCGCCGTTCAGGAAGCGGGGCCGACGCGGTTGTGCCGCACGGCTGCTTGGTGAAGCCTTCCGAGCCTGGCGGACGCAGGGTGGTCCGTCGCAACGCTCCTCGGAAAGCGGAGAGGATTGTAGCAAATCGGCGCGCAGAATGCGCAAGCGCGCACACACATGGCGCGCATCGGCACGCGCGCGCGGCGTCGGCGCGCGCGGCCGTCCGTAAAGGGTCAGGACTCCGCGCCGACCCACGCCTGTTCGCGCAGCCGTGCGCGCAGGCGCGCGACGGCCTGGCTGTGCAGCTGGCACACGCGCGATTCGCTCACTTCGAGCACCGCGCCGATCTCGCGCAGATTCAGACCCCGTTCGTAGTACAGCGACATCAGCAGCTTCTCGCGCTCCGGCAGCCGCTCGATCGCCTCGACGAGCGCTTCGCGCAGGTGCTCGTCGAGCAGCGCCGACAGCGGATCGGCGTGATCGACGCGATAGCGGTCGAGGAACGGCTCGTCGTCGGCCGCGCGGTCGAAATCCTCGTAGTAGATCAGCTGGCTGCCGTGCAGGTCCTGCAGCATCCCCTGGTATTCGTCGAGCGGCATGTTCAGGTGCTGCGCGATCTCGGTCTCGCTCGCCGAGCGGCCGAGATGCTGCTCGACCTGGTGCACCGCGTGCTCGACCTCGCGCGACGTCTTGCGCAGGCTGCGCGGCAGCCAGTCGTTGCTGCGCAGCTCGTCGAGCATCGCGCCGCGGATACGCTGCGTCGCGTAGGTCTCGAACTGCGCGCCCTGGTCTTCCTTGTAGCGGCCGGCCGCGTCCATCAGGCCGATCATGCCGGCCTGGATCAGGTCGTCGAGGTCGACGCTCGCCGGCATCTTCGCGACGAGCTGCAGCCCGAGGCGTCGCACGAGCGGCGCATATTGCGCGAGCACGTCGGCCTGGGACATCTTTCCTTGAGCGTTGTACATCATGGCTCTCTCCTTGCGGTGGCGCTCACGCGGCGTGTGCCGCGCCCGCCTCATACGACGGCTTGCCGCCCGCGTGCACGGCGCGGCCGGCCCCCGAATGCGGGCGCATCGGCCAGTACAGCAGGTCGGCGGCAATCTGCCGGTAGTCACGCGCGGCGGCCGACGACGGGAACGCGTCGACCGCGGCACGCGTCAGCTCGCGCGCATGCTCGACGAGCGGATCGGCGCTCACGCAGCCCGCGTCGGCGATCGACACCGTCAGGTAGCGGCTCGCGACGCCCGCGAGGTTGTCGAACGCGACCTTCGCGTCCGCGTGGCTGCCGACGTGATTGGTCAGCACGCGGAACTGCGCGAACGCGTGCGCGAAATGCAGCCGCTTCATGTACGCATACGCCTCGGTGATCGCCTGCGCGGCGACCCGCGTGACGACCAGCACGTCGTGCGCTTCGCGGGCGAGCGCCGAGAACGAGCCGTCGGCGCCGAGCTGCGCGTCGACGAGAACGATGTCGGCCGGCCCGTCGATGAAATCGCTCAGCTGCGCGTCGGTGTAGCCGGTGCGCGCGAGCCGCGCCGCGGCGCACAGGCCGAAGCCGGCCGCGACCCGCGTGCGCTCGCCGTCGCGCAGCCACGCGCCCGCCAGCGTCGCGCTGGCCGAATGCACGTCGGTACGCTCGTCGACGACGAGCACATCCTTGCCGAGCGACGCGAGCGCCGCCGCCAGGTTCACGACGGTGGACGTGCAGCCGACCCCCGCCGGGCCGCCCGCCACCGCGACGATGCGTGACGCGCGCCCGGCCAGCAGGCGCCGCAGCCCTTCGGCCTGGTCGATGATTCGTTTATCCAAATCGCACCTCGTGAAGCTCGGCGGTGGAACGTGCGGTCAGTGCGGAAAGCAGCGTCGGCATGTCCTCGTCTTGCGGCACGAAGGGGGAGCCGTCACGCGGTACACAGAACGCGCTCTTCAGCAGGAATTTGGTCGACGCGACGTACAGGTTCTCCGGCACCTTCTGGCCGGTCGACACGTAATGGATCGGCAGCTTGTAGCGGATCACCGTGTCGAGCACGCCGCCGAGGTGGGTCGCCTCGTCGAGCTTCGTGAGGATGCAGCCGGCCAGGTCCGGATGCTCGCCCGCGCTGCGGTACGCTTGCACGACTTCGTTGAGCGTGTCGCCGTGGCTGGTCGCGTTGAGCAGCAGCAGGCGCTGCACCGGCGCGTTCGCCCCGTGCAGCATCGCGATCTGGTCGGACACCGCGCGATCGCGCTGGCTCATGCCGATCGTGTCGATCAGCACAATGTGCTTGTTGCGCAGCTCGGACAGCGCGAGCGCGAGGTCGCCCGCATCCTTCACCGCGTGCACCGGCACGCCGAGGATCTTGCCGAAGATGCGCAGTTGCTCGTGGCCGCCGATCCGGTAGCTGTCGGTGGTCAGCAGCGCGACCTTGCTCGCGCCGAAGCGCATCACGCAGCGTGCGGCCAGCTTCGCGGTGGTGGTCGTCTTGCCGACGCCCGTCGGCCCCATCAGCGCGAACACGCCGCCGCGCTCCATCAAAGCATCTTCGCTGTCGAGCACCGGCAGGTTCGACGCGAGCACCGACTGCGCCCATTCGGCGGCCTGTTCGAAGGTCTGCGCGCCGTCGCCGGCCGGCATGTTGTCGACCAGCATCCGCACGAGCTGCGCGGAGAAGCCGGCCGCGAACAGGTGCTTCGTCAGCGCGCCATGCACGGCGCTGCGACGCTGGCGGTCGTGCCACATCAGGCTGTCGAACTGCTCTGCCATCATCCCGCGCAGTTCGCCGAGCTCCTGCATCACCGTATCGTTGACGATCCGCTCGATGCGCGACTTCACGGCGTCGGCCACCGCGGCGGCCGCGTCGGCGGACAGGCGCGTGCGCTCGGCCGCCTTCGCGGCGTACGCGGCGCTGGTGTTCGTGTCGGGCGCGCGGGTGGCGGCGGCCGGCATCCGGCGTTCGGCGTCGCGCACGATGTCGCGTGCCCAGTTGGGTGGCGTCGCGCTCGCGGCGGCCTGCGGGGCAGGCGCACTTGCTTGCGCCGCGGCGGGCGTCGCCTGCGCACGCGCCATCAGCGCGTCGCGCTGCTGCGTCAGGCGCTTCGCGTGCTCGACGAGCCACGGCGCGGGTTCGGAGGCGGCGGCCGGTGCGGCGGCGGCTGGAGCGGGGGCGGCGGAAGACGGCGCTGCCGCAGCCGGCGCTTCGTCATCGAGCGCCGGAGGTTGCGCCGTCGCCTCGTCCGCGTCGGCGCTTGCACCGAACACCGACGAGAACACGTCCGGCAGCCCGCCTTCGCCTGCCGCATACGGATTGACCGTCGGGCGGCCCAGCGGCGCGCCCGGGCGCGACACGATGCCCGGCACGGCGGCGGCCGGCACCGATTCCGGCGTGCGCGACGCGGCGATGCGCGGGCGCGCCGCGGCCGGCGGGGCCACGGCGGCCAGGTCCGAATCTGCCAGGGCGACGATTTCCACGCTGCCGTCATCGAGCGTACGGTTCGACAGCACGACCGCGTCGGCGCCGAGCGCCTCGCGCACCAGACGAAGTGCGTCGCGGCTCGTTGCGCCGGTGAATTTGCGAATGTTCAAGCGGAACCCCCGATGACGTTAACGACTTTGATCGTGCGTGTGTCCGGCACTTCGGCATACGACAGCACTTTCAATTGCGGCAGGCTGCGGCGCAGGAAACGCGCGAGCATCGCGCGCAGCGCGTGCTGCACCAGCAGCACGGGCGGCAGCCCGAGATTCTGTTGACGCAGCATCGCCTGTTGCGTGCCGGTCAGAAGGTTGTGCGCGAGGCCGGGTTCGAGGCCCGGGTTCGCGCCGGTGGCGAGCGCCTGCGACAGCACGCGCTCGAGATTCGAGTCGAGGCCCATCACCTGCATTTCGCCGGTGCCCGGATACCACTGCTGCGTGATCGCGCGGCCGAGCGACAGCCGCACCGCGGCCGTGATCTCGAACGCGTCGCCGCGGCCCGCGTGTTCGGACACGGCCTCGAGAATCGTGCGCATGTCGCGGATCGGCACGCCTTCCTCGAGCAGGTTCTGCAGCACCTTCTGCAGCGTCGTCAGCGAGATCGTCTTCGGCACGAGGTCCTCGACGAGCGACGGCGCATCCTTGCCGGTGCGCTCGATGAGCGACTGCACTTCCTGGCGGCCGAGCAGCTCGGCCGCGTGCTGGACGACCAGGTGGTTCAGGTGCGTCGCGACGACCGTGCTCGCGTCGACCACCGTGTAGCCGTACACCTGCGCCTGTTCGCGCATCGCGACGTCGATCCACACCGCCGGCAGCCCGAACGCGGGATCCTGCGTGACGGCGCCCGGCAGCGCGGCCGTCACCTGGCCGGGGTTGATCGCGAGCCACTGGCCCGGGAACACTTCGCCCACGCCGATCTCGACGCCCTTCAGCGCGATCCGGTACGCGTTCGGCCGCAGCTCGAGGTTGTCGCGGATATGGATCACCGGCGGCAGGAAGCCGATTTCCTGCGCGAATTTCTTGCGGATGCTCTTGATGCGCTTGAGCAGTTCGCCGTCGCTGTTCTTGTCGACGAGCGGGATCAGGCGGTAACCGACTTCGAGGCCGAGCGGGTCGATCAGCTGCACGTCGTCCCAGGTCGCCTCGTGGCTGTCCGCCGGCAGCACCGCGGGCGGCGCGATGTCGGTCAGGTCGCCGGCCGCCTTGCGGGCCGCCGCGCGCTTGGTCTGCGTGCGGGCCAGCCAGATCGCGCCGCCGCCGAGTGCGAGGAACGCGAAGTGCGGCATGCCCGGGATCAGCCCCATCAGCACGATGATCGCGCCGGTGATGTTCAGCACGCGCGGGTTCGTGAACAGCTGGCCGGTGATCTGCGTGCCGATGTCCTCGTCGGTCGCGACGCGCGACACGATCACGCCGGCCGCGGTCGAGATCACCAGCGACGGGATCTGCGCGACGAGGCCGTCGCCGATCGTCAGCAGCGTGTAGTTCGTGCCGGCCGCGGCGAAACTCATGTCGTGCTGGACCATCCCGACGATCAGTCCGCCGATCACGTTGATCGCCATGATGATCAGGCCGGCGATCGCGTCGCCGCGCACGAACTTCGACGCGCCGTCCATCGACCCGTAGAACTCGGCCTCCTGCGACACGGCCAGGCGGCGCTTGCGCGCCTGCTCTTCGTTGATGAGGCCCGCGTTCAGGTCGGCGTCGATCGCCATCTGCTTGCCGGGCATCGCGTCGAGCGTGAAGCGCGCGGACACTTCGGCGATCCGCCCCGCGCCCTTCGTGATCACCATGAAGTTGATGATCATCAGGATCACGAACACGACGATGCCGACCGCGAAGTTGCCGCCGACCAGGAAGTGGCCGAACGCCTCGATCACCTGGCCGGCCGCGTCCGGGCCCGTGTGGCCTTCGAGCAGCACGACGCGCGTCGACGCGACGTTCAGCGACAGGCGCAGGAGCGTGGAGAACAGCAGCACGCTCGGGAACGCCGCGAAGTCGAGCGGCTTCATCGTGTACATGCTGACGAGCAGCACCATCACGGACAGCGCGATGTTGAACGTGAACAGCAGATCCAGCAGCATCGGCGGCAGCGGCAGGATCATCATCCCCAAAATCATGCAGATGAGGATCGGGCCCGCGAGCGCGCGCAGGTTGGTACCCGCGAGCATGTTCGGGCGCTTTGCGAACAGGCCGGTCGGGGTGCTCATGCTGCCTCCTGCCGGGCCGCCCCAAGGGGCGTAGCGGGGAATTCGCGGAGCATTGCTCCGCGCCCGCGCAGCCGGTCGGCTTTGCAAAGCCGACCGTGGACGGCAGCCGCCCCCTCGGGGGGCAGCGAACGAAAGTGAGCGTGGGGGCTAATCATGCAGTGCCTCCGTTACCGAGCGTGTCTTCCTGTTCTTCGCGCTCGTCTTCGGCGGACACCGACGCGCCCTTGTCGAGGTCGGCCGGCACCTCCAGATCGACCGGCATCGCCGGGAACGCACCGCCTTCCGAACGGAAGCGCTTGAGCTGGTAGACCCACGCGAGCACTTCGGCGACGGCCGAGTACAGCGAGCCGGGAATCTCGCGTTCGAGTTCGACGTTGTGATACAGCGCACGCGCGAGCGGCGGCGCTTCGAGCAGCGGCACGTTGTGTTCGGCCGCGAGTTCGCGGATGCGCGCGGCGACGAGGTTCACGCCCTTCGCGACGACCTTCGGCGCGCGCATCTCGCCGTCCGTGTATTGCAGCGCGACGGCGAAGTGCGTCGGGTTCGTCACGACCACGTCGGCCTTCGGCACGGCCGCCATCATCCGGCGGCGCGCGATCGCGCGCTGCTGCTGGCGAATCCGCCCCTTCACGTGCGGATCGCCTTCGTTCTCGCGATGCTCGCGCTTCACTTCTTCCTTCGTCATGCGCAACTTCTTGTTGTACTGCCAGATTTGGTAAGGCACATCGAGTGCGGCGACCACCAGCATCCCGGCGACCGTCGTGCCGCAGCACACGGCGATCAGGTGCAGCGCATCGGGGAGCGCCACGCGCAGCGGCTGCGTCGCGAGGGCGAGCAGCTCGTCCTTGCTGCGCCAGATCGCGATGCTGCCGATGCCGCCGACGACCAGCGTCTTCGCGAACGACATCCCGAGCTGGATCGGCCCCTGGATCGAGAAGATCCGGCCGAGGCCCGAGATCGGGTTCAGGCGGTCGAACTTCAGCTCGAACGTCTTCGACGAGATCAGCCAGCCGCCGAGCGCCATCGGCGCGAGCAGCGCGGCGACGCCGGTGAGCGCGAGGATCGGCAGCAGCGCGGCGAAGCCTTCGAGGCTCGCGCTGCCGGCCGCCGACAGCATCCGGCTCGTGTCGAACGCGGTCGCGCGATCGAACGTGAACGCGCCGCGCAGCATCGCCTGCAGATGCCCGCCCGACGGGCCCGCGAGCAGCCACGCGCCGTAGAACCCGGCTGCGAGCAGCGCGAACGAAGCCAGCTCGCGCGAACGCGCGACCTGCCCCTCCTCGCGCGCCTTCTCGCGGCGCCTGGGAGTGGCGGCTTCGGTCTTGTCGAGATCGCTCTCGTCTGCCACGGGGCCTCCAGTCGGGTACGGCGGAATGCCGCTTTCCAGTGACACCGATTATTCATGGAGGCGTCAAACGCCGATCGGTCGAGCAAAGCCGGGAAAGGGGGGTATTTCGGAGAATCGGCGAGCCGGTGCGAACGCGGGCCGGACGGGGGACGGAACGGGGTGCGGCACGACGGGAAAACGTGCCGGCGGGGGCGATGGCGGGTGTCGGCTCCGGGCGGAGCGGCGACGGCGTGAAGCGGGGAAAAACGCGGAAACGGTGAGGCAGTAAAGCGGTGCAGCGGAGGCGACGCGAAATCGGGCCCCGACGCGGCGGCGTCGCACGTCGGGGCAGGCGTCGGTCAGGCCGCCACGATCGGGTCCGCGCCGAAGCGGTTCGGGCCTTCGGTGCCGCGCGAGCACGTCCATACCAGCAGCAGGATGCCGCCGACGACCGGAATCAGCCCGAGCAGCAGGAACCAGCCCGAGCGGCCCGTATCGTGCAGGCGGCGAACGCTGACCGCGATGCCCGGAATGATCAGCGCCAGCGAAATCAGGGCGAGCACGCCGAGCAGCAGCAGCGTGATCAGGCCGCCGTCGCGACCGGCCACGCCGATGATCTGCGCGGCGATCGACAGCACCGTGGTCAGCAGCACGAAATACCAGTATTCGGCACGACGCGCACGGCCTTCGAAGGTTGCGTATTTATTGAGTACGGCACGAACGGCTTCGGAAAAATTCATTTTATTACCCTCATGTTTTATATAGACGACCCCGGAAACAACGCCGGCATTATATGTTTGAATGTCGGCGGACTCCATCTCTTTTCACATGCCGGGTAGTGCGCGCACCGGCCGTCTCGCCGGTCCGCGCGGTGCGGGAATGGCTGCAACAGCGGAATCCGGCGCTATCGACTTGCATGCCGCGTCATTTTAATAATCTTGAAGACTGACAGAAACGACAGCCCCGGATAATCCAGCATTTGATTACGTCCGAATGAAATCGAGTGCAATCGATAATCGGCGGCGAGTGTGCCGCATTCGATTAACCGGCCGGCATTACGCGGGCGTGCAAAGCGCGCTACGCTTCGCCATGACTCGCCGATTCCGGTCGAACCGCACCCATGCTCCGTCATCCGCTCGTTCCGTTGCTGTCGCTTGCCTGCGCGCTGGCCGCCTGCAACGGATTCCCGCCGCCTAGCCCGCCTAGCCCGCCTGGCCCGCCGCCGCCCGCTGCAGCGCGTCGAGATCGAGCTTCTTCATCGTCATCACCTGCGCCATCACGCGCTCCGCGCGCGCCGGATCGCCCGTCATCAGCTCGCTCATCTGCGCCGGCACGACCTGCCACGACACGCCGAAGCGGTCGCGCAGCCAGCCGCACTGCTGCGCACGCTCGTCGCCGCCTTCCGACAGGCGCGCCCAGTAGCGGTCGATTTCGTCCTGGTCCCGGCAGTTGACGACGAACGACACGGCCGGCGTGATCTGGAACGCGGGGCCGCCGTTCAGCGCGACGAAGGCCTGCCCGTCAAGCTCGAACGCGACGGTCATCACCGCGCCCTCCGCGCTGCCGGACGCGTGCGCGCCGGCCTTGCCGTAGCGTGCGACGTGCACGATGCGCGCATTGTCGAACACCGATACGTAGAAACCGGCGGCCGCCTCGGCGTCGCGGTCGAACCACAGGAACGGCGTGATGCGTTGTATGCGCGGGTTCATGGCGCTGCCTCCTCGATGTCGTGTCGGCACGGGTGCCGGTATTACATCGTAGGCGCTGTGCCCGCGCGCGGCAGCGCGCCGGCCGGACCCGTCGTGCCGCGTACGGCCGCCGAATAAAAAAAGGGGGCGATCGCTCGCCCCCTGGTTCTGCGTGTCACCGTGCCGCGTCAGAACGCGACGAAGGGCGCCGCGCCGCCGCTCGCGGTCTTGTCCATCCCGAAGTAGATCGTCCGGTTGTAGAAGTGCGGCATGCCGATGTCGAGCCAGCCGGACGAACCGAACGGCCCCGCGATGTCGTCGAACGCGAACGTCGACGGGTTCGAGAACAGCGAATCCGCGTTCGCGACGGGCATCGTCACCGTGCCGCTCACGCCGTTCTGGCCGGTCAGCGTCGCCGAATTGCTGGTCGTCGCCGACGGGCAGTAGAACTGCGTGTTCTTCGGGCAGGCCGGCAACGTGCCCGACGTATCGTTGAAGAAGTATGCATTCGAACCCGTATCGAAGAAGGCGGTCACGTTGCGCCCCTGGAACGTCGCGCTGACGTCGCCCGTCGTGGTCGACGTCATCACCGTCTTCCCGGTCAGGTCGGGCAGGCCGAACGTCAGCGTCCCGGTTGCACTGGCTTGCCCACTGTCCGAAATCTTCGACATGCTCACGCTCACCCCGCTGCTGTCGGCGAAGCGATGCACCGGGTTGGCGACCTGTTGCGCCACCGGCACGAGCGCGACCGTGCAGTTCGCGTTGTTGCCGTTCGGGCACGCGTAATAGTTGTTGTTCGTCGACGTCGACGTCGCGCAGGTCGTGCCGCAGTCGACCGGCGCCGGCCCGATGCCGAGGATCCCGTTCGCGCCGAGCGCGCTCGCCGAGTTGGCCGACGCGCCGCCGTTCGTGCACGAGCTCGGCACGTTGGTCGTGCCGAGGTCGCCGATGATCTGCACGGGCAGCGAACTCGCCTGCTCGGAGCCGATCGACAGGTCGACCGTGCGCACCGAGCCCCACGTGTAGCTCGACACGAACTTGCCGCACTCGGCGACCGGCGCGCCGCCGCTCGTCACCTGCGGGAGGCTGCCGAGCACGCCCGACACGGCGCTGCCGACGAGCCGCAGCCCGTAGGACGCGGTGTCGACGAGCACGTTGTTGACCACTTGGCAGTTCGACGTGCCCGGCGCGCAGACCTTCAGGCTGACGGTCGGGATGTTGATCACGTTCGCGACGCCGGCGTTGACGGTGATGACGGCCGTGTTCCCGGAATTGCCGTCCGAGCCGCCGTTACCGTTGTTGCCGCCGTTGCCGTTGCTGCCCGAGCTGCTGCCGCCGCCGTCTCCGCCGCCGCAAGCCGTCACGAGGACGGCCGTCGCCGCCGCGAGGCCCAGCACGCCGAGCCAGCGCTTGAATGTACGAGGAATTCTCAAGATCGCTCTCCCGCTGTCACTGGATGTCGGTGCCGGTCAGGCCGGCAGGCAGCGCCGCCGGCAGCCACGCCTGGCCCGAGAAGGCGCCCATGTGGCCGCCTGTCCGGATCACGAGGCCGCTGGTGTCGACGGATACGGGCGCGCGCCAGCCGCGCGCCTGGTGCGCCGCCTGGACGCCTGCGGTGTACTGCGGGAAATAGCTGCCGAGCAGCGACGCGAGATCCGGCATCGTCGGCCCTTGCCATGCGAGGCCGAACACGCTGCCGGCGGCCGACGTGTATTCGTGGATGACGGTGCCCGATCCGAGCGTGATCTCGCGGACGGTATAGGCGGCCGTGCTCGTCTGCATGCCGTCTGCCGAACGCATCGCGCGCTGCAAGGCGCGCACGGTTGCGGCCTGATCGTCCGCCGGCGGCGACATCGGCGCGCCGCCCAGTTCAGCGTATGCGTGGACGCTCCACAGCACACCCATTGCAGCCGTCGCGTGCGCGACGGCCCAGCCCAAGCGTTTCAGCTTCACGTTCCCCCCCAAGGGACTGGCTTTGTTGCCGGCGGTGCGGCCATCGCGCCCGCGCCACCTGCCAACAGATGAAATCGTACGAATGTCGCTACATTGCTGCTGACGCGTAGTATGCCTGCTGAGGGTGTCGAAGTGTCAATTTGACGCAGGATCGCGCTGCGCCACGCGGGGCCGCGTGCGCGGTGAAGCAGTGGGGGGAGGGTGTGAAGCGGGCATCGGGCGCCGCTGCGAGATGCGGCGCACCGATGCCTGCGGCAGGGTCAGAAGCCCAGGCTGGCGAGCAGGTCGTCCACCTGCCCCTGGTCCTGGACCACGTCGGTCTTGCCTTCCGGCGCGATCTGCGGGCCGTTCAGCAGCGACTCGGGGCTGCCGGTCGGGCTGATCTGCTCGGCCGCGAGCAAAGCCGCGGTGGCCGCGAACTGCTCGCGCCGCTCGGGCGCGATGTTCTCGACGAGCACCGTGAGGAGCTGCTGCTCGATCAGGTAGACCATGTCCATGATCTTCTTGATCACCTGCCCGGTCAGGTCCTGGAAATCCTGCGCGAGCATGATTTCGAGCAGTTGCGCGCGGGTGGCCGAAGCCGATTCGGGCAGCGTGCGCAGGAACGTGCGCGTATCGTCCATCAGCTCGCGCACTTCCGCGTGCTCGATCGGTGCCGCGTACCACTGCGCCCAGCGCGCGTCGAGCGCCTCCGCCTCGTTCTGGATGCGCTCCTGCATCGGCTTCGCGACCTCGATCGCGTTCAGCACGCGCACGGCGGCCTGCTCGGTCATCGTCGCGACGTAGCGCAGCCGGTCGCGCGCATCGGGCACGGCTTCCGCCGCCCGCTCGACATGCTTGTCGAGCCCGAGCTCGCGCATCGAATCGCGCAGCGTGCGCGTGACATGGCCGATGCGCGCGAGGATGCGGTCGCTCGCGAAATCGGCGCCTTCGGCCTGGCCGTCGGCGCTGAACCCGGCGCCGGTCAGCGCGGCATGGATCGGCTCGTTCACGTCAGCTCCCGGTCTTCGCCATCTTGTCGATGATCTTGTTCAGCTTCTCGTCGAGCGTCGCGGCCGTGAACGGTTTCACGACGTAGCCGCTCGCGCCGGCCTGCGCCGCCGCGATGATGTTCTCCTTCTTCGACTCGGCCGTGACCATCAGCACCGGCAGGTGCGTGAGCGTCGCGTCCGCGCGGATTTCCTTGAGCATCGCGAGGCCGTCGAGGTTCGGCATGTTCCAGTCGGAGATCACGAAGTCGAAACCGCCGCCGCGCAGCCGCGCGAGGCCGGCCGCGCCGTCCTCGGCCTCGTCGACGTTCGAATAGCCCAGTTCCTTGAGCAGGTTGCGGACGATCCGGCGCATCGTCGGGAAATCGTCCACCACCAGGATTTTCATGCTCTTGTCCATCGTCGTTCCTTTCCAGATTCGTTTCCGTCGGGACGCGTATCGTGGCACGCGCCCCGTGACATTCCATTCAAACGCGCTGCACGCGGTCGCCCATCGTCGCCAGGCGCGCCATCACGCGACGGCTCATCTCGGCGAGCGGCACGATCTCGTCCGCGCCGCCGAGCGCGATCGCCTCGCGCGGCATCCCGAACACGATGCAGCTTGCTTCATCCTGCGCGAACGTGTGAGCGCCCGCGCGTTTCATCTCCAGCAGGCCGGCCGCGCCGTCGCGGCCCATCCCGGTCAGGATCACCCCGAGCGCGTTCTTGCCCGCGTGCGTCGCCGCCGAGCGGAACAGCACGTCGACCGACGGGCGGTGCCGGTTTACCGGCGGCTCGTCCGACAGTTGCGCAATATAGTTCGCCCCGCTTCGCGCAAGCAACAGGTGCGCGTGGCCCGGCGCGATATACGCGTGACCCGGCAGCACGCGCTCGCCGTGCTCGGCTTCCTTCACCGCAATCCGGCACAGGCCGTTCAGCCGCTGCGCGAACGACTTCGTGAAGCCCGGCGGCATGTGCTGCGCGATCAGCACGGCCGGCGCATCCGGCGGCAGCGGCGTCAGCACTTCGCGGATCGCCTCGGTGCCGCCCGTCGACGCGCCGATGATGATCAGCTTCTCGGTACTGACGAGCGGGTTGTTGATCATCGGCGCGGCCGGGTGGCTGTCCGTCGCGCGCGCGGCGGCCTGCGGCTGCGGCGCCTGGCGCACGCGCGCCCGCGACGCCGCGCGGATCTTGTCGGCGAGCTTTTCCGCGTAGTCGAGCATCCCGTCGCGAATCCCGACGCGCGGCTTCGTGACGAAATCGACCGCGCCGAGCTCGAGCGCGCGCAGCGTGATTTCCGAGCCGCGCTCGGTCAGCGACGACACCATCACGACCGGCATCGGCCGCAGCCGCATCAGCTTCTCGAGGAAGTCGAGCCCGTCCATGCGCGGCATTTCGACGTCGAGCGTGAGCACGTCGGGGTTGTGCTGCTTGATGAGCTCGCGCGCGACGAGCGGATCGGGCGCGGTCGCGCACACCGTCATGTCGGGCTGGCTGTTGATGATCTCGGTCATCAGGCTGCGGATCAGCGCCGAATCGTCGACGCACAACACTTTGATCTTCTGCACTGCGGTCATGCCTCCTGCTTTCTTGATAGGTTCGCCGGCCGCACGCCGCCGGCCGCCGGCGCCGCGCTGCGCGCGCCGAACAGCTCGATGCGCGGGCGCGCCGGCTGCGGCGGCGCCGGACGCTTCGCCGCGAACAGCTCGACCTGCGGACGCGGCCGTGCGGTGCGGGCGCGATCGGCCTCGCGGGCGAGCGCGGCTTCGCGCTCGGTGACGCCCGGCACCTGCAGCCGCAGCTTCTTCACCGCCGCGCGCCCCGTGGCCGCCATGAACGCGACCTTGCGCGGGTGCACGCCCTGCAGGTCTTCCGCCGTGATGCGGATGCGCTCGAGCGCCAGGTAGCGGCGCACGAAATCCGCGTTGCGGTCGCCGATGTTGATCGTCGTCATCCCGGCCAGCACGGCGGCGCCCCCGAACACCTTCGCCTCGAAGCGTTCGCGGCGCCCGCCGGCCTTGATCATCTCGTTGATCAGCACTTCCATCGCATACGCGCCGTAGCGCATCGATTCCGACGCGGCCGCGCCCGGATCGGCGCCGTCGTCGGGCAGCATGAAGTGGTTCATCCCGCCGATGCCCGCGTACGGGTCGTGCAGGCACGCGGCGACGCACGAGCCGAGCACGGTCATCAGCACCATGTCCTCGGACGTCGTGTAGAACTCGTTCGGCAGCAGCTTCACGCCGGGACGGCCGAAGTGGTTGTCGAAGTAACGATTGGTGGCGATCGGCAGGGCGCTCATCCGCGCTCTCCAAGAGCGGATGCGGCGCCCGCGGCATGCCTGCGCGCGGCAGACGGCATCGCGCTCGGCTGCGCGCCCCGCGGCCGCGCGCCCTGGGCGGCGTCGCGGGTCAGTTCGTACACCGTCTGCCCGCGCAGCCGGAACGCCTGCGTGACATACGTGAAGTTCTCCGAATGGCCGGCGAACAGCAGCCCGCCCGGCTTCACGAGCGGCTCGAAGCGCGACAGCACTTGCCCCTGCGTCGGCTTGTCGAAATAGATCATCACGTTGCGGCAGAAGATCGCGTCGAACGGCTTCGCGATCCCGTAATCCGCATCGGTCAGGTTCAGCTGCTCGAAGCGGATCATCGCGCGCAGCTCGGGACGCACCTTCACGCGCCCGGCCTGCGCGCCCGTGCCCTTCAGGAAGAAGCGCTTCAGCCGCTCCGGCGACAGGTGCTTGACCTGGTCGTACGTGTAGATGCCGGCCTCCGCCTTCGCGAGCACCTGCGTGTCGAGGTCGGTCGCGAGGATCGACGCGCCGCGCGCGGCCGATTCGCCGAGCGCCTCGATCAGCGTGATCGCGATCGAGTAAGGCTCCTCGCCGGTCGACGCCGCCGAGCACCAGACCGAGACCGGCGCCGGCCGCCCTTTCACGAAATCCGACAGGATCGGGAAATGGTGCGACTCGCGGAAGAACGCGGTCAGGTTCGTCGTCAGCGCATTGGTGAACGCTTCCCACTCGAGCGGATCGTCTTCCTGCTCGAGCAGGTCGAGGTAGTCGCGGAACGTGTCGAGGCCGCGTGCCCGCAAGCGGCGCGCGAGACGGCTGTACGCCATGTCGCGCTTGTGCTCGGACAGCGAGATCCCCGCGCGTTGATGAATCAGCGCGCGAATGCGTGCGAAATCCGCGCTGGTGAACGCGAAGTCGCGCCCCGGCTCGCTCGCGCGAGGCGAGGCATCCGGTGCATCGGGTCGAAACGGCGCGCGCGCGTGCGGCATGGTTTAGAAGGTCTCCCAATCGTCGTCGGACGTGCCGGCCGTGGCCGCCGCCGGCTTCTCGCCGTTCAGCGCCGGGCGCACGAGCGCGGGCTTCGCGGCCGGCTTGTCGGCCGGTGCGGCGGTTTTCGCGAGACGCGGCCCGTAGCCGCCCGCAGCCGTGCCGCGGGAAGCCGGTGCCTCCTTGTGCGCGTGCACGCCGGTATCGGCCGCACGCTTCGTTTCATGGCCCGCACCCGCGGCACCCGATGCAGCCGCGGCGGCGGCACGCGGCGCCGGCGCGGCGCGCCGTGCCGGTTGGGCGGCAGCCTGCGGCGCCGGCAGCGCGGCGACCGGCGCCGCATCGAAACGCGGCTCCGACGTCAGCGCCGGCGCGGGCTCATGCGCGAGCGGCCGCGCGACCCCGCGCGACGGCGCGAGCACGATGCCGCCCGCCACGCGCCAGCCCGACACGATCGCCTTCATCTGGCGCGTCTGCTCCTCGAGCGACGCCGCCGCGGCGGCCGCCTGCTCGACGAGCGCCGCGTTCTGCTGCGTGACCGAATCCATCTGGCCGACCGCGCGGTTGACCTGCTCGATGCCGGTCGACTGCTCGTCCGACGCGGCGCTGATCTCGCCCATGATGTCGGTCACGCGGCGCACGGCCTGTACGATCTCGTCCATCGTCGTGCCGGCGCGCGACACGAGCGCCGACCCGCTTTCGACCTTCTCCGCCGAATCGCCGATCAGCTGCTTGATTTCCTTCGCGGCGCTCGCGCTGCGCTGCGCGAGCGAGCGCACCTCGCCCGCGACCACCGCGAAGCCGCGGCCCTGCTCGCCCGCACGCGCGGCTTCGACCGCCGCGTTCAGCGCGAGGATGTTGGTCTGGAACGCGATGCCTTCGATCGTGCCGATGATGTCGACGACCTTGCCCGAGCTCGCCGCGATGTCCTGCATCGTCGACACCACCTGGCCGACCACCTCGCCGCCCTGCGTCGCGATGTCCGATGCGTTCACCGCGAGCTGGCTGGCCTGCCGCGCGTTTTCCGCGTTCTGCCGCACGGTGCCCGTCAGCTGCTCCATGCTCGACGCGGTTTCCTGCAGCGATGCGGCCTGTTCCTCGGTGCGTTGCGACAGGTCGGTGTTGCCGGTCGAGATCTCGCGCGCGCCGACGTCGATCGACTCGGTACCGCGATGCACGGCCTGCACCATCGTCGTGACGGCGTCCTGCATCCGCTTGATGCCGCCGAACAGGCGGCCGATCTCGTTGGTGCTGAACACGTTGACCGGCTGCGTGAGGTCGCCGCCGGCGATGCGCTCGAAGTGCGCGATCGCGTCCTCCAGCGGCTGCACGATCAGCCCGCGCAGCGCGAAGCGGATCGCGATCACGACGACGAACGCGATCGCGATGCCCGCCGCGATCAGCCCGATCATCAGCGAGATCTGCGATTGCGTCGCGGCCTGGCGATCTTCCGCGCGCTTCTGCAGCGACGCGACCACGGCCGCCGCGGCCTGGTCGTACGCGACGAACATCGGGCTGATCTTGGTATCGGCGACCGCGTGGTACGCGGCCATGTCGCCCGCTCGCGCGGCCGCGAACTCGGGCTCGACGCCTTCCTTCACGATCGTCGCGTAGCGGGTGGCCAGCTCGTCGACGAGCGCCTGCTCGACGCCGAGCTTCGGCGTCGCCTGGAACGCCTGCCAGTTCTGGTTCGACTTCGCGTACAGCTCCTGCGCGCGGTCGAGCACCTTGGTCGCTTCGGCCGTGTTGCCGGCTTCCGTCAGCGAGCGGAAGCGGTCGAGCGACACGCGCGCGCGCAGCAGGTACGACGAGGTGTCGTCGAGCGAGTGGATCGCCGGCAGGTCGACGTGCGCGATCGCGTCGAGCGAGCGGCTCGCGTGATTCAGCGCGACCAGGCCGAGCCCGCCGACGGCTGCGGCCAGCGCCACGAGGATGAGTCCGACCGCCGTGAGCGTCGTGCGGATCGACCAGTTATGCAACATTGCAGATTCTCCCGAAATTCCTGCGCGCGCCGCGCGCTTACCCGCCGAGCGTCTCGATCAGCGCCATTTCACGGCTCGACATCAGCTTCTCGATATCCATCAGGATCAGCATGCGGCCGTCGACCGTGCCGAGGCCCGTCAGGTACTCGGTCGTCAGCGTCGCGCCGAATTCCGGCGCCGGCATGATCTGGTCGGTCTGCAGCGTCAGCACGTCCGACACGCCGTCGACCACCATCCCGACCACGCGATGCGCGACGTTCAGGATGATCACGACGGTCTGGTGGTCGTACTCGACGCGGCCGAGATGGAACTTGATCCGCATGTCGACGATCGGCACGATGATCCCGCGCAGGTTGATCACGCCCTTGATGAACTCGGGCGCGTTCGCGATGCGCGTGACGCTGTCGTAGCCGCGGATTTCCTGCACCTTCAGGATGTCGATCCCGTATTCCTCGTCGCCGAGCGTGAAGACGAGGAACTCCTGGCCCGTCGCGTCGCCTTGTTCCGCGTCGCGGCGGCTCGTTGCCGCGTTCGCCGCGGCCGGATTGATCATTTGGACTTCAGCAGACACGTTTGCCCCCAATCGGTTGAATGGCGAGTGACATCAGAACATCGCGAGCTCGGCGCCGGCTCGGGCGCCGTGCGTCGCACGGGTTTCGCGGTTCAGCGCCGCGACGTCGACGATCAGCGCGACGCTGCCGTCGCCGAGGATGGTCGCTGCCGAGATGCCGTGCACCTTGCGGTAATTGGTTTCGAGGTTCTTCACGACCACCTGCTGCTGGCCGACCAGCTCGTCGATCAGCATCGCGAAGCGGCGCCCCTCGGTTTCCATGATCGTGACGATCCCCTGCGTCGGGTCGGTGCGCGCGTCGTCGACCGAGAACACCTCGTGCAGCGCGACCAGCGGCAGGTATTCGCCGCGCACGCGCACCACGCGCTCGCCGTTGCCGACCGTGTAGATGTCGTCGTTCGACGGCTGCAGCGACTCCATCACGAAGTTCAGCGGCAGGATGAAGATCTCGTTGCCGACCTTCACCGACATCCCGTCGAGGATCGCGAGCGTGAGCGGCAGCACGATCCGCGTGGTCGTGCCGCGGCCGGCCACCGACGTGATTTCCACGTGGCCGCCCATCGACTGGATGTTGCGCTTCACGACGTCCATCCCGACGCCGCGGCCCGACACGTCGGTCACCGTCTCGGCGGTCGAGAAGCCCGGCGCGAAGATCAGTTGCCAGACTTCGTCGTCGCTGATGTTGTCGGACACCTGCATGCCCTGTTTCGCGGCCTTCGCGAGGATGCGCTCGCGGTTCAGGCCCGCGCCGTCGTCGCTCACCTCGATCACGATGTTGCCGCCGTGATGCGCGGCCGACAGCACCAGCTGGCCCACGGCGTCCTTGCCGGCGGCCACGCGCTTGTCGACCGTCTCGATCCCGTGGTCGAGGCTGTTGCGCACGAGGTGGGTCAGCGGATCGATGATCCGTTCGATCAGACTCTTGTCCAGCTCGGTCGCCTGGCCGAACGTGACGAGCTCGACCTGCTTGCCGAGCTTGCCGGCGAGGTCGCGCACGAGACGCGGGAAGCGGCTGAACACGTAGTCCATCGGCATCATGCGGATCGACATCACCGCTTCCTGCAGGTCGCGCGCGTTGCGCTCGAGCTGCGCCATCCCGTTGAACAGGCGGTCGTGCAGCGCCGGATCGAACGCGCTCGCGGTTTCCGCGAGCATCGCCTGCGTGATCACGAGCTCGCCGACCAGGTTGATCAGCTGGTCGACCTTCTCGACACCGACGCGAATCGAGCTGCCTTCGGCGCCCGATGCCGCGGCGGCGGCCGGGCGCGCGCGCTTGTCGTCGTGATGCGCGGCGGCCTGCGGCGCGTGGTCGGCGGGCGCCGGCTGGGCCGGCTGCGGCGCTTGGGGCGCGGCGGCGGCGGCCGGCTCGACGGGCGCGGGTGCGGCCGGCGCCGATGCCGCCGGTTGCGGTGCCGCGGCCTGCGGCGCGAATACCTCGGCGCGCGCCGGTTGCGCGGCGACGACCGGTTCCGCGGCCGGCGCCGCGGCGTCCTGCGCGGCAGCCGGTGCGGCCGGCGCCGTGCCGTGCCCGACGCGGATCTGGCTTTCGTCGATCACGAAGCAGCACACGGCGACGATGTCGTCCGACGGCACGTCCGATTCGACCCACAGCGTCAGGTCGGCGCCCACTTCCTCGCGGCCGACGATCCGGCCGAGGTTGCCGAGTTCTTCGGTGAGCAGTTCGCGATCCTTTGCGTCGACGCCCACGAGCGTGATCTTCAGGTGCGGGCCGCCTTCGCCTGCGTCGCCCGCCGGATGCGCGGCCGCGACGGCCTGCTCTATCACGTGGTCGGGCACGCGATCGTCGCCGGCGGCCGGTTCCACGGCCGGCGCAGCCGGTGCCGCGACGGCAGCGACCGGCGCAGCGGGCGCGGCAGCAGCGGCTGCCGGCGCACCCGCGCCGCTCTCGGCCTTCAGCCGTTCGAGCTTCGCGCAGATCGTCGCGGCGGCGGCCGCATCCGGTTCGGCGCTCGCGCGGTAGTCGACGAGCTGGTCGGACAGCACGTCCTTGGTCTCCAGGAACGCGTCGACCATTTCCTTGGTCAGCGTCAGTTCATGGTTGCGTGCGCGGTCGAGCAGCGATTCGAGGATGTGCGTCGTATCGGTCAGCGCGGAAAAGCCGAACGTCGCCGCGCCGCCCTTGATCGAATGCGCGGCGCGGAAGATCGCGGCCAGATCCTCGGGGTCGGGCGAACCGACGTCGAGGTTCAGCAGCAGCTGCTCCATCTGTGCGAGCAGCTCGTCCGCTTCGTCGAAAAATGTCTGGTAGAACTGAGTGATGTCGAGAGTCATGCCCGGTCCCGGGTTGAATGCGTCGCGTGAATGTCAGGAGGCGGCCGGCTCGGACAGCGTCGCGACCAGGTCGACCAGCACGGCGGGGTCGATCGGCTTTTCGATCCAGCCGGTCGCGCCCGCGTCGCGTGCGGCGTCCTTGAACGCGTCGCTGCCTTCGGTCGTCAGCACGAGGATCGGCGTTTCCGTATAGGCAGTGAGCTTGCGCAGCGCGGCGATCACTTCCAGCCCGCTCTTGCGCGGCATGTTCTGGTCGGTCAGCACCAGGTCGTACGGCACGGTGGCCGCCAGGTCGAAGCCGGCCTCGCCGTCCGGCGCCACCGTCACGTCGTAGCCGGCCTGCATCAGCGTTGCCTGCAGCAGCGCACGCATGGTCGCGGAGTCGTCGATGGCGAGAATGGTTCGGATCATGTCTGTCTCGGAATCTTGTCGATATCAGGGTTTCGGCACGGCGACGGCGGACGCCGCGAGCGCCGGGCGCACGGCCGGCGCCGGGGCCAGCTGCTGCGCGAGCTGCTGCGAGCCGGCCGCATCGGCCGACAGCGTCGTGGTCGTCGCATCGTCGCGCATCAGCGCCTCTTCGGATTTGCGGTTCAGCACGATCACGCTGATCCGGCGGTTTTCCGGATCGAGCGGGTCGGCCTTGTTCAGGTTCTGGGTCGACGCGAGGCCGAGCACGCGCAGCACTTTCGCCTCGCCCATGCCGCCGGCGATCAGCTCGCGGCGCGACGCGTTCGCGCGGTCGGCCGACAGCTCCCAGTTGCTGTAGCCGCCCTCGCCGCCCGCGTACGGCACGGCGTCGGTGTGGCCCTGGACGATGATCCGGTTCGGCACGTCGTTCAGCGTCTTGCCGATCTCGCGCAGGATGTCGCGCATGTACGGCTCGACGTGGTCGCTCGACATCGCGAACATCGGCCGCTTCTGCGAATCGACGATCTCGATGCGCAGCCCCATCAGCGTGGAATCGATGCGGATCTGCTGCTTGAACTGGCGCAGCGTCGGGTTGGCCTCGATCGCGGCCATCAGCTTGATCTGCAGGTCGTGCAGGCGCGCCTGCTCGAGCCGGTCCTGCGCGGCCTGCGCGTTCTGCTGCGAGCGGGAATGCTCGTCGCCCATCTTCGCGAGGCGTTCGGCGAGCTGCGTGGTGCCGTCGGTGCGGCGCAGCGTGCCGGCGTCGACGCTCGACAGGTCGCGGCCGCCGCCGTTGATGATGCTGGAATCCTGCGAGCTGCGGTCGCCGCTGCCGAACAGCGCGGCCTTCAGCGGCGTGTTGAAGTATTCGGCGATCCCCTTCAGCTGCACCGGCGTGACCGAGCTCAGCAGCCACATCAGCAGGAAGAACGCCATCATCGCGGTCATGAAGTCCGCGTACGCGAGCTTCCAGGCGCCGCCATGGTGGCCCTTCTTCGCCGGGGCCACCCGCTTGACGACGATTGCGCGATCCTTGCTCTTGCTCATTGGGCGCTCCGCGTCACTTCGCCTTCACGCGGCGCACATGTTCTTCGAGCTCGGAGAACGACGGGCGCTCGGTCGAGAACAGCACCTTGCGGCCGAATTCGACCGCGATCGCCGGCGCATAGCCGTTCAGCGTCGCGAGGATCGTCACCTTGATGCACTGGAACATCTTGGTCGACTCGGCGACGCGCTGCTCCGCGAGGCTCGCGAGCGGCCCGATCAGCCCGTACGACAGCAGGATCCCGAGGAACGTGCCGACCAGCGCCTGCGCGATCATCGCGCCGAGCACCGCGGGCGGCTTGTCGGCCGACGCCATCGTGTGCACGACGCCCATCACGGCCGCGACGATACCGAACGCCGGCATCGCGTCGCCGACGCGCATCAGCGCATGCGCGGGGCCTTCGCCTTCCGCGTGGTGCGTCTCGATCTCCTCGTCCATCAGGCTCTCGATCTCGAACGCGTTCATGTTGCCGCCCACCATCAGGCGCAGGTAGTCGGTCAGGAATTCGACGATGTGGTGATCGGCGAGGATCTTCGGGTATTGCGTGAAGATCGGGCTCTTTTCCGGGTCGTCGATGTCGGCCTCGAGCGTGAGCGTGCCTTCCTTGCGTGCCTTCGCGAGCAGCACGTAAAGAAGCGCCATCAGCTCCATGTAGACATCCTTCGTGTATTTCGAGCCCTTGAAGAGCGTCGGCAGCACGCGCAGCGTGGCCTTGATGGTCTTGCCGCCGTTGCCGAGGATGAACGCGCCGACACCCGCGCCCACGATCATCAGGATCTCGACGGGCTGGATCAAGGCGCCCAGATGCCCGCCTGCCAGCGCATAACCGCCGAAGACGGACAACAGCGTCACGAGTGTTCCCACGATAATCAGCACTGCCTGTCCCTCACGAATGACCGGCGGGGAGACCGCCGTTAAACAGGTTTACGGCAGTCGGCAGGAAAACTTTCGCGGGCGGCCAGGCGGCGGCCCGACGGTGTTTACCAGCAATTCGCAGACGATTCGCGCCATCCGGCGCGGCCTGAACGCCCCGCCCGGCGCTGCTCAGGCCGCGGCAGCGGCCAGTTCGGCGCGCGCGGCGGCGGCCTTGCGGGTCTTGCCCGCGCGCGACGGCGGCTGGCAGAGGCCGCAGACGAAACCTTGATGTGGATCATGCGCATGCGCGACGAAGTGACCGCCGCAGCGCGTGCACGGGGTCATCTGCAGCATCCCCGAATCGAAGAAGCGCACGAGCGTCCACGCGCGCGTGAGGCTCAGCGCGGCCTCGTCGCCGGACAGGTTCACGTGCTCCAGATAGAGCCGGTACGCCTTCACGATCGACTGGATCGGCTCGCAGCGGCCGTGGTCCTGCATGAACCGGTAGATGTTGTAGAACAGCGACGAGTGGATGTTCGGCTGCCACGTCATGAACCAGTCGGTCGAGAACGGCAGCATCCCCTTCGGCGGCGACACGCCCTTCAGTTCCTTGTACAGCTTGATCAGACGGTCCCGCGACAGGCTCGTCTCCGCTTCCAGCAGTTGCAGCCGGGCGCCCAGTTCGATCAGTTCGATGGCGAGGGTGATTTCCTTCACCTCGATCACGACGCTTTTGCTTGCCATGGTGATAACCGTCCGCTTGACGTTATTCGGATGGATGGCCAATACGCTGCCCACCGGCGCGGCACGCCGGGACACACGCAAGGCGGGATGGATCAGCGGACGCCTTCGACCTGCTGCCCGGCCATCAGGATGGCCGAGTGGGCGTGCGCGACGACATCGCTGCGGCCCTTGTCGGCGAGCGACGAGAGCAGCGCATGATCATCGAAGCGGAAGCGGCACAGCATCTGGTTCGACGCGGCCAGCTTCACGGTCTGCGCGAGCGTGAGGTTGGCGAGCACGTCGGCGAGTTCCTGGGAAATGCCCATGCGGAACATGCCCATCGCTTTATCTTCCCGCAGCAGGCGTTGCGCGAGGAGGAGGTACGACAGGTTGACCTCTTTGATCTCACTGAGCATTTCGCTGGTAGCGCTCATGATTCCCCCGTTAAAGAGCTTTGCTTTGGCCATTCGTGTTATGAAAACGTTTGCTCGATCAGGGCGCTCTTGGCGCTCAGTCGGCTCGTTTATAGTCTTACAGGGCGAATTTTGGCCAAACGGCATTTATGCCGGTATCAGCGAAGTGGCGTATGCCATGCAGGATTTGTCTGTAAACCGTGTAGGAATTTTTCCGACAAGGCGAATTGGAAGGTGCAAGCGGGGAAGCGCGTGGCAGCAAGGATTCGGCTGCGATGTGTCCGATGGCCTCCATTCAGTACCGGAAGGCTTGCCGACAAGGCTGCCGGCAATCGGATCGGTAAAAATTATAGTGCTTTTTCACGAAGACGCAACAATAGTTGCGTCTATCTCCATTCCTGTTTCCGCGCCCTTTTTATCGGGGTTTTCGCGTATTTCATCGTGTAACAAGCCTTAAGTGTTTGAAAAAACACTCGAACCCCTCAGGGCGATATCGATAATGGACTCCAATGGGCGGCGGCGCGAGCCGTGCCGGCCCGCCCCGCAGCTTGCCGTCCGGCGCCCCGCCCACCCCGCCCAGGGCACGGCCACGTACCGCCAACCGCGTACGCCGGCGAGTTCCGCAACGTTGCACGCGATCCGCACCGGCGCCCCCGCGCCCCCGGATCGAAACAGGAGAACATCCATGCGAATTGCCCAGATCGCGCCGCTTTACGAAGCCGTTCCGCCGAAACTCTACGGCGGCACCGAGCGTGTCGTGTCCTACCTCACCGAAGCGCTCGTCGATCTCGGGCACGACGTGACCCTGTTCGCCAGCGGCGACTCCGTCACGTCGGCCCGTCTCGAGGCGGCCTGGCCGCGCGCACTGCGGCTCGACCCGTCGATCCGCGATTCGATGGCGCCCCATATGCGGCTCCTCGAAAAGGTGGCCCGGGTCGCGCACGAATTCGACGTGCTGCATTTCCACCTCGACTACCTGCCGTTCCCGCTGATGTCGCGCCTCGACACGCCGTACGTGACGACGCTGCACGGCCGCCTCGACCTGCCGGAGCTGCAGCCGGTGTTCGACGCGTTCCCGGACGCGCCGGTCGTGTCGATCTCGAACAACCAGCGCAAGCCGCTGCCGCAGGCCGCGTGGGCCGGCACCGTGTATCACGGGCTGCCCGACACGTTGCTCACGCCGCAACCGGGCGTGAAGCCCGAATACCTCGCGTTCCTCGGCCGGATCTGCCCGGAAAAGCGCGTCGACACCGCGATCCGGATCGCCGCGCAAAGCGGGCTGCCGCTGAAGATCGCCGCGAAGGTCGACAAGGCCGACGCCGACTACTTCAAGGAAGTGATCGAGCCGCTGCTCGACCAGGCGCACGTCGAATTCATCGGCGAGATCAACGAGGCGCAGAAGCCCGCGTTCCTGTCCGGCGCGAAGGCGCTGCTGTTCCCGATCGACTGGCCGGAGCCGTTCGGCCTGGTGATGATCGAGGCGATGGCCTGCGGCACGCCGGTCGTCGCGTTCAACCGCGGCTCGGTGCCCGAGGTGATCGAGGACGGCGTGACCGGCTTCATCGTCGAGGACGTGCAGGGCGCGGTCGGCGCGCTGCACCGGATCGACAGCCTGTCGCGCACCGCCATCCGTGAACGTTTCGATACGCGCTTCAGCTCGAAAGCCATGGCGCAGCGATATGTCGAAACTTACGAATCGCTTTGCACGGGAGCCCGTCAACCGGCATTGCGCCGGGTCGCCGGCGCCTGACACGGAATGCCGCAAGGAAATATGCCGTAATCCAATCCCGCGCCGAAATTGGCGCGGATAACAAAAGAGCCGCATCTCGATGCGGCTCTTTTGTTTGGGCTTTCGGTCATTCGATGAGGAAACGATCGCGGTTTTTACCGACGATCCAATTCGGCGGCTTGCCTCGCCCGCTCCAGGTCGCGCCCGACTTCGGATCGCGGTATTTCGGGGGCAGCGGCGCCTTCTTCGGCGGACGCCCGCGCTTCGCTCGCTCCGCGAAGCCCAGATCCTGGGCGGTCAGCCCATATTCGGCAATCTTTTGCTGGACTTCCGCAATCACCGCCGCCACTTCCTGGCGGCGTACATCGTCCGCCTGGGCTTGCAGATCGGCGATCTGCGCCTTGAGTTTCGCGTATTGAGACATTTTTTGACTCCCCTTTTGATGATGCGGCCCCGGCGAATCCGGCCGGGACACCAACATCCGTTACGCCATCCGCACTGCCGCCCTGCCCTTCGAAATTAATGCTGTCATCTTTAACCGAATCGGCTATATCGAGAATGCGGACTTATTCTAATAAAAGGCATTCGTCAGCTATTCAAATTTAACAATCGTTGACCCTCCCCCACCCGATTCATTTCCTATAATCCAGACCAATTCCGGGTGACGGTTTAAATCCGTCGCGTCGTCCGGTTGTCTTCAATCCACTTGAACGAGGTCCTTACATGAATCTTTCTCAGCGTCTCGCTGCAGAGGTATTCGGCACGTTCTGGCTGGTGCTCGGCGGGTGCGGAAGCGCCGTGCTGGCCGCCGCCTTTCCGGGCCTCGGCATCGGCTTTGCCGGCGTCGCACTTGCCTTCGGCCTGACTGTGCTGACGATGGCATTCGCAATTGGCCACATTTCGGGCTGCCACCTGAACCCGGCGGTGAGCGTCGGCCTGACGGTCGCCGGCCGCTTCCCCGCCCGCGATCTCGTGCCGTACATCGTCGCGCAGGTGGTCGGCGCGACGCTCGGCGCATTCGTGCTGTACCTGATCGCGACCGGCAAGCCGGGCTTCGACGTGGTCGGCAGCGGCTTTGCGACGAACGGCTTCGGCGAGCGCTCGCCCGGCCACTACGCACTCAGTTCGGCGTTCATTTGCGAAGTCGTGATGACGGGCTTCTTCCTGTTCGTGATCCTGGGCGCCACCGACAAGCGCGGCGTGCCGGCCGGCTTTGCGCCGATCGCGATCGGCCTGTGCCTGACGCTGATCCACCTGATCTCGATTCCGGTCACCAACACGTCGGTGAACCCGGCCCGCTCGACCGGCCCCGCGCTGTTCGTGGGCGGCGATGCGATCGGTCAGCTCTGGCTGTTCTGGGTGGCACCGATCATCGGCGCGGTACTCGCCGGGATCATCTATCCGCTGGTCGCGGGGCGTGACGACGCCGTCGACCTGCTGCCGGCATCGGCTCGCACAAGCGAATAAAACACTACGGGGTCAAGCGAGCAGAGCAGCGAGCCTCACGCTGTCGAAGAAGATCGAGGCAGGTTATTTCGACGGGCGCCACTGGCGCCCGTTTTTCATTTCCGCCCCCGCAGGGCGCTCAGGAGGCGGCGACGTTGTCTTCGAGCGAGAACAGCGTGCGCAGGTGGCGGGCGACGCCCGCATCGAAGTTGTTGCCGATCCGCGGGATGTGCGGGAGCCGCGCGATCAGGTCGGGATTCGCGTTGTTCATCATGAACGCGTGGCCGGCGGTTTCGAGCAGGTCGATATCGTTCATGTTGTCGCCGAACGCGATGCAGTGGCCGGTGTCGACGCCGAGCCGTGCGAGCACCGAGCGCAACGCGCGGCCCTTCGACACGTTCGCGGTCATCACTTCGAGGCAGTCGGGCAGCGAGTACGTGACGTACAGCGCATCGCCGAAGCGCACGCGCATCTGCTCGGCGACGACCGCCAGATCGGCCGGATCGCCGATGTACAGCACCTTCGCGATATCCGCGCCGTCATGCGCGGGCATGTCGATCACGTCGTAACGGAAGCCCGAATCCTGGTGGAATTCGAGCAGGTGCGGGGCATCGCGGTCGATCAGCCAGCCCTGGTCGGTGAACAGGTTGACGATCACGCGACCGTGCGCGCCGACGACCTCGGGCTGCACCAGGCCGCGGACGATTGCCGGATCGATGTCCTGCGCGTGGATCGTCGTGTCGTCCGGCGCATGCACGCGTGCGCCGTTCGACGTGATCAGGTACGGCCGGATGCCGAGCACGTCGCGAATGCCGGCGACGTCCGCGTAATGGCGCCCGGTGGCGATCACGAACTGCAGGCCGTCGCGGTCGAGCCGGCGGACGGTGTCGATCGTGTACGGATCGAGCTGGTGATCGCTGTTCAGCAGGGTACCGTCGAGATCGGTGGCGATGACTTTGTACATGGGACGGAAGAATGGCGCTCAGGGCTCTGCGGAACGGCCATTTTAACGTCGGGCCCGGTTGCCCGCCGGGTGGTTCCCGGCCGATTGCCGCCTGCGGCGCGGTTGCGGTGTGCTGTCCTCCCGCCTCGACACGCCGTCAGCGCCCTTCCGCCACCCGCAGCGCCTGCAGCGCGAGCCGCAGCGCGCCGTGCGCGGAATCGTCGAGCGGCGCGCGCAGCCGCCCGGCGTGGCGCGCCGGCACGGCCGGTGCGAGGGCGTCCGCCAATCCGCCGCACAGCGCGACCGGCAGCGCCTGCTGCGGATCGAGCGCGTCGATCATCTTGCCGATCTCGTCGCCCGCCTGCGCGATCAGCGCGCTCGCGACCGGATGCGCACGATGCGCGAACACGATCGGCGCAAGCCACGCGTAGATCGTCTGGTTCGCATCGCACGACCACTGGACGAGCGCGTCGCGATCCTGCGCGCCTGTTTCTGCGAGCAGCGCGCTGGCGAACGCATCGCGCGGCACGCGGCCGTCGAGCGCCTGCTGCGCATAGGCGAGCGCGCGCACGCCGAGCCATGCGCCGCTCGCCTCGTCGCCGGACGGGAAGCCGAAGCCGCCGGCGATCCGGCACGCGCCGGCCGCATCGAGCGCGGCGGCGATGCTGCCGGTGCCGAGCGCGACGATCAGCCCCGGCGCGCCGCCGTGGGCGCCGACGACGGTCGTATAGGCGTCGCTTTCGACCGCGAGCGCGCCGAGCGGCGCCTGCGTGCGGAACGCGGCCAGCCACGCCGCATTGTTGACGCCCGCGAGCCCGCAGCCGAGCGCGCACTGCGACCAGTCGAATGCATAACCGGCCTGGGTGAATGCGTCTGCGCAGGCTGCGCCGATCGACGCCCACGCGCGCTCGATGCCGAGCCCGAGCCCCGACGGGCCGCCGCGCCCCTGCGCGAGCTCGCGCCCGTGCCGGTCGGCCAGCACCGCGCGCGTGCCCGTGCCGCCGCCGTCGATGCCGATCGCAAAAAGTAATGCCGCCATGCCTTCATCCCGCTGATTCGAACAGGCGCCAAGCTTAACCGGATCGGCGCCGTGCGCCCATCTGCCGTTCGGCCGGCTGTTCCATGAAAAGGGCTTCCGCTATGCTGACGCGATCGAATCGAAACGGAAAGCGAGGCAGACGATGTCGCAGCGGTGCAACTGGGTGAAGACGGAAGCGGATGCTCACTATCACGATACCGAGTGGGGCGTGCCGTCGCACGACGATCGCCACCTGTTCGAAATGCTGATCCTGGAAGGCGCGCAGGCCGGATTGTCGTGGTCGACGATCCTGAACAAGCGCGCGGGCTATCGCGAAGCCTTTGCGGATTTCGACGTCGATGCCGTCGCGCGCTTCACGCCGAAACGTATCGAGAAGCTGCTGGAGAATCCCGGCATCGTGCGCAACCGCGCGAAGGTCGAATCGGCGGTCACCAATGCGCGCGCCGTACAGCGGATCCGCGAAGAGCACGGGTCGCTCGCCGCGTTCATGTGGTCGTTCGTCGGCGATACGCCGGTCCAGAACGCGTGGCAGTCGTACCGCGACGCGCCCGCGTCGACCGAACAGTCCGACGCGCTCAGCAAAGCGCTGAAGGCGTATGGCTGCAAGTTCGTCGGGTCGACGATCTGCTACGCGCTGATGCAGGCCACCGGCATGGTCAACGATCACGAGGTCGGTTGTCCGTGCCACGCGCAATGCGCGGCGCTCGGCGGCAAGCCGGCCGCACGCAGGCGCAAGGCGGGCTGACGGGGCGAGGCGGGCCGTCGGCGCGGGCAGCTGCCGCCCGCCAGCCGGTTACCGCGGCCCAGCGCCGGTTACGCCGCCCGCTCACCGCTCTCGACGCGCTGCGCTGCGCGGCGCGCCCCCCTCACCTTGCGGCGCGCGACGACGCCGGTCCAACCGCCCGGGTGCTGCGCGCGGCCCGCACACGGGCGCTGCGCTTCTTCGCCCAGATGCAGACGCCCGTCACGCTCAGCATCGCGATCACGATACCGAGCGCGCTCACCGCGGCACGCCCCGCGACGCCGGCGATCCGCCCCGAGTGCAGCGGAAACTGCGCCTGCATGAACAGGTCGCCGGCCGAACCGCGGCCCGGCACCTGGGCGGCGACGGGCTTGCCGGTCACCGCATCCCAATAGAGCCACGCATTACCGAGCCCGACGTCGCCGTGATCGTTGCCGGGCGTGAAGAACCCGACCGCATAGGCATTCATCGCCGGCGCGAACAGCAGCGCGCCGGGCGGCGCGGCGAAACCCGCGTCGCGCCCGGCCGCGCGCGCGATCTCGACGATCCGCTCGCGCGGCAGCATCGTGCTGCCCGGCGCGGCGGGCGGGAAGTGTTCGGGATTCGTGTACGGCGTCTCGGCCAGCGGCGACACCAGCGATACCAGCGGCCGCACGACGGGCACGGCGAGATTCATCGAGATCGACGTGACCGCGACGACCAGCAGCAACCCCCACACCCATACGCCGCCCGAGCGGTGCAGGTCGAACACCAGCGGATAGCCGCCGCGGCGCACGCGGAACGCGAACGACTTGCGCCAGCTCTTCGGGTTCGGAAACGCGAGCACGAGCGCGATCAGGCAGTCGATCGCCCATGCGATGCCGACGACGCCCATTACCCAGAACCCGAAGTTGATCCCGCCGTACACGGGCAGGAACAGCGAGTAGTGCAGCCGGTAGATGAACGGCATCAGGTCGAGCCGCGCGACCGACAGCGCGCCCCATTCGCGGCGGCCTTGCACCGCACCGGTCGCGGGATCGACGGCGATCTGGCTGAAGCCGAGAACGTACGGCTGGCCCGTTGCCGGGTCGGTGCGCGGCATCACGCCTGCCTGCAGCGTGTGGCCCGGCTCGATCGCGAGCGGCAGATAGGTCACCTGCACGCGCGGATCGGCAGCCTCGATGCGCGTCGCGAGCGCGAGCGGATCAAGCCGCGCCGCATCGCTACGGGCGGTGTAGAAGTCCGGGTTCAGTGCCGCGTCGAGTTCGTGATCCCACGCGATCAGCGCGCCGGTAAGGCCCGCGACGAACAGAAACAGCGCGATCGCGAGGCCGAACCAGCGATGCAGGCGGACGAGAAACGGCCGCAGGAACGCGTTCATCGCGCGCCCTGGGAAGGGAAAACGGGCCGGCATGCGCGGCCCCGGTTCAACGGGATGCAGGTCATTTGCGGTCAGGCGCCGCGCACGAGCCGGCCGGCCGCCGCTGGCGAGGCCGGATGCCCTTGCACGCGGCATGGAATTGTTGCGCGTTCGACGGGTTTTGATACGATGCGCAACATTTTATCTCAATGCGAATGCTTCTCACTTGCATTTTTACTTACCCACCATGACCGCCAGCCTCGCCCGCCCTCCTGTCCGCCCACGTCGCGTGGCCGCCGCCCTTGCCTGCCTTGCCGCGTCGCTCGCGCACGCGGACGATACGCCCGGCGGCGCCACGACGTTGCCGGCCATCAACGTCACCGCTGCGCATGACTCGCCGCAGCACCTGACCGACACGCTCGCCACCGGTGCGCTCGGCACGCGCCGCCAGCTCGACACGCCGTTCTCGACGACGATCGTCACGTCGGAGGAGCTCGAGGCACGCCAGCCGTACAAGCTCGGCGACGTGTTCGCGAACGACGCATCGGTGTCCGACAACAGCGGCGCGTACAGCGCATGGGCCAGCTACATGACCGTGCGCGGCATGCAGCTCGACTGGCAGAACGGCTACAAGATCGACGGGCTGCCGTTCGTCACGTACGGGATCACGATGCCGTACGAACAGCTCGACCGCGTCGAGCTGCTGAAAGGGCTCGGCGGGTTCCTGTACGGCTTCGTGACGCCCGGCGGCGTCGTCAACTACGTGACGAAGCAGCCGGGTGTCGAACCCGTGCGCAGCGTCGACGTCGGCTACCGGAGCACCAACGTGTGGACCGAGCACGTCGATCTCGGCCAGCGCTTCGGGCCGAACGGCATGTTCGGCGCGCGGCTGAACGCGACGCACGAGGAAGGCAAGACCTACAACGACGGCAACATCCGCCGCGACAGCGTCTCGCTCGCGCTGCAGGCGAATCTGACGCGCGACCTGTCGGTGACGTTCGGCGCGCTGTACCAGGACCGCCGCACGACGGGCCAGACGCCGTCGATCTTCACCGGCAGCTACCCGGGCGGCGCACTGCCCGCGACGATCAGCGGCGGCACGACGAACCTCGGCGGCAAGGACCAGTACCTGAACACGAACCTGCAGCTCTACACGGCCGGGCTGCAATACCAGTTCGCGCCCGACTGGCAGCTCGACGTCGCGTACAGCTACAGCAAGGCGACGCGCCGCCGCAACGAAAGCACGCTGTACCTGCAGGACGCGGCCGGCAACTACACCGACAGCCGCTACGTCGGGATGGAGGATCACCGCTTCAGCCAGTGGCGCGCGATGGTCGAGGGCAAGGTGCGCACGGGCCCGTTCAGCCACCAGATCGTGCTCGGCGCGTCGTGGCAGAAGCAGGCGAACGACTATTCGGCGAACAGCGTGTTCGTGCCGCTCGGCGCCGGCAACCTGTATGCGCCGAACCCGTACCGCTACGACAGCCCGCACGGCTTCATCCAGTACCGCACGAGCGAGATCGTGCAGAAGTCGCTGTTCGCGAGCGACACCGTGCAGCTCACCGAGCGGTGGTCGGTGCTCGCCGGCGTGCGCTACATGAACTACGAGCAGCGCTCGTTCCAGGCGAGCGGCGCCGAGGATCCCGGCTACCGCCAGAACGGCGTGGTCACGCCGACGTTCGCGGTGATGGTCAAGCTCGCGCCGACCACCACCGCTTACGCGAGCTACGCCGAGTCGCTCGAGCCCGGCAGCCGAGTGAACGACGTCTACGCGAACGCCGGCCAGGTGCTCAAGCCGCTGCGCAGCAAGCAATACGAGCTGGGGATCAAGAGCGAGCACGCGCGCTGGAGCGCGACGGCCGCGCTGTTCCGCATCGAGCGCAGCGCCGAATACGCGAACGCCGCGAACGTCTACGTGCAGGACGGCGAATCGATCATCCAGGGGATCGAGTTCGGTGCGCGTGCGAAATTCGGCGCGCGCTGGAACGCAGGCGTCGACGCGATGCTGCTCGACGCGTGGTACGCGAACGGGATCGGCAACAACGGCAACCGTGTCGCGGGCGCGCCACGTTTCGTGCTCGCCGGCGACATCGGCTACGCGGTGCCGGGCGTGCCGGGGCTGACGCTGGGCGTCGACGCGAAATTCACCGGCGCGACGCCGCTGCGCGCGGCCGGCGGCCTCGACGCGCCGGGTTTTCTCGTCGTCAATGCGGGGGCACGCTACCTGACCCGGGTCGGCCGCCACGACGTGACGCTGCGCGCGTCGATCGACAACGTGCTGAACCGCCGTTACTGGGAATACCAGTACGCGGACTACGTGAAGCCGGGCGACCCGCGCACGGTGAGCCTGAGCGCGAAGATCGACTTCTGAACGGCGGGCCGGCGGTCGCAAACCGCCGGCCATCAGCCACTAGCCGGAATGGCCGCCCCGCCACGGCCCCCCGGGATTTTCCCGGACCCCAAAAGCAAAACGGCGGAGCGGCTTCTTTCGAAGCACGCTCCGCCGTTTCGCGGCGAACCGTAAGACGCTCTTAGTGGAGCTTCTTCGGCAGCATCTGGCTGCGCAGGCGCTTGTGCAGGCGCTTGACGGCTGCTGCCTTCTTGCGCTTGCGGACTGCGGTCGGCTTTTCGTAGGACTGGCGTTCGCGCAGTTCAGCGATCAGGCCATTTTTTTCGATAGCACGGCGAAAGCGGCGAATCGCCACTTCGAACGGCTCGTTTTCTTTCAGAAGAATCGTCGTCATGTCGTTCCTAAATTGCTTAAACGGTCAAAAACGTAGCGGCCAAGCGCCACGCACCGGCCATCCGAGCGTCCCCACAAACAGGCGAAACGAGCGGAAATACGGCCTCGGAGGCCGGAAAAGAGAGGCGGAAAGCACCGCGAGTACGCTTCACAACCGCGTGCAGCGCCGCGTTTGACTGCCAGCAGACATGCCGAAAACGGCAGAGGCTTGACAGAAATCTCAATTCAGCCCGCCATCATAGCAGAGAATCACAGACAAAACTACCCTTTTGCATTCCCCGGTTCGTCGCTCCGCGTGGCGCGGCCGCTCACCGCGTCGAACGGGGCCGGGCGCCGCGCCTGCCGGCGGCCCGGCCGGCCAAGCCGGGCGGGCCTTTCGGCCGACTGCCATCCTTCCGTCCCGAATTTACCCAAACATCCCTCTAAAGTTTTCGCCGGGTGCCGCCGTCAACCAGGAAAGGCGGGCAGCGCCAGTCGCGATAAAGCGCAACGCCGATATCAGAACCTGTCTGTATCCCAGGCATTTTCCAAAACGAGGAAGCAAATGCTGAACATCAACACCAACATCCTTTCGCTGACGACGCAGACGAATCTGTCGGGCTCGCAAAGCGCACTGTCGCAAGCAATCAACCGCCTGTCGTCGGGCAAGCGCATCAACACCGCTGCTGACGATGCAGCCGGCCTGGCGATCTCGACGTCGCAAACGGCGGCAATCAATGCGCTGACGCAAGGTGTTGCAAACGCGAACAACGGCATCTCGATGATCCAGACCGCCAACGGCGCGCTGCAATCGACGGTCGACAACCTGCAGCGTATCCGTACGCTGGCGCAACAAGCCGGCGACGGCTCGCTGGATTCGAGCGCTCGCGCGAACCTGCAAGCTGAAGTGTCGACGCGTCTCGGCGAAATCGACCGTGTCGCATCGCAAACGACGTTCAACAGCCAGACCATCCTGGGCGGCGCAGGCAGCGTCACGTTCCAGATCGGCGCAGCAGCGAACCAGGTCGTTACCGTCGACTTCGGCACGGCGAACTGGAACAGCACGGGCATGAGCGTGAACACCCTGAGCGTCGCCACCCAGTCGGGCGCGCAATCGGCGATCACGGCAATCGACGCGGCACTGAAGCAAGTCAACACGTTCCAGGCAACGCTCGGCGCAGCACAGAACACGTTCCAGGCTGCGATCTCGACGACGCAAACCCAGGCAACCAACATGACCGCCGCTCGCTCGCAGATCACCGACGCGGACTTCGCGACGGAAACGGCGAACCTGAGCAAGGCGCAAGTGCTGCAACAAGCCGGTATCTCGGTTCTGGCGCAAGCGAACTCGCTGCCGCAGCAAGTCCTGAAGCTCCTCGGCTAATCGAGCAGCACCCGCGGCGGGCCACGCGCCCGCCCGCCTCCGGGCCCGGCGGCGTCGCCATGCAACGCATCGCGACGCCGCCGAAACCGCCCAGACCAGAATTTTCCAGGGAGGCACGCCTCCCTCTTTGCATTGAACCGCGGCGCCCCGCCGCATCGCGCACGTTGATTGCGCGGACGACCGGAGCAACGGCATGGCCACCACGACCCCCGTCAGCAGCACGGACATCACCACCCTCCTGTCGCAGGCCGGACAGTCGATCATCAGCGGCGCGACCAATTCGTCGCTCGACGTCAACACGCTCGTCACGACGCTGGTGAACGCGAAGACGGCCGGGCAATTGCAGACCCTGCAGACCCGCCAGACGAACGACAACACGCAGCTGTCCGCGATCGGCCAGTTGAAGAGTGCGCTGTCCGCGCTGCAGACCGCGCTCACCGGCCTCTCGAACGGCACCACGCTCGGCAGCCTGGCCGCGACGGCGAGCGGCAGCGGTGTCGCGACGACGGTCACGAGCGGCAGCGGCGCGGTGGCCGGTTCGTATTCGGTCAATGTCACGCAGCTCGCGACCGCCAACAAGCTGTCGTCGGCCGGCGTGACGTCGGCGGACACGATCTCGGCCGGCTCGCTGAGCATCACGTTCGGCAGCAACCCCGCATTCAACGTCAACGTGGCGGCCGGCGCATCGCTGTCCGACATCGCGTCGTCGATCAACTCCGCGTCCGGCAATGCCGGCGTCACCGCGTCGGTCATCACCGGTTCGGACGGCCAGCATCTCGTGATGCAGTCGAACGCCACCGGCGCGGCCAACACGATCTCGATCTCGGGCACGGGCGTCAACTCGAAACTGACGTCGGGGTACACGACGGTCACGCCGGCCGCCGACGCGAAGCTGACGATCGACGGCACGCCGGTGTCGAGCGCGTCGAACAACGTGACGGGCGCGCTGACGGGCGTCACGCTGGCGCTGTCGCAGGCCGCTGTCGGCACGACGCAAACCGTCACGCTGTCGCAGGACACGGCCGCGGCGACGACCGCGATCACCAATTTCGCGACCGCGTATACCAACTTCGTGACTACCGCGAAATCGCTGACGAGCTACGACCCGACGGCGAAGACCGCCGGCCCGCTGCTCGGCGACGCGATGATGAACACGATCAGGAACACGCTCGCGACGACGCTCAGCAGCGGCGTCACGACGGGCGGCACGACCTATGCGCTCGGCAGCATCGGCATCAACGTGGACTCGACCGGCGCGATGTCGGTCGACACCGCCGCGCTGACCACCGCGCTCAAGTCGAACAGTTCCGCGGTGACGGCGATCTTCAACCAGACGAACGGCATCGCCCAGGCGCTCAATGCGAACATCAACACGTACACGCAGACGTCCGGCCTGATCGACCAGCGCACCACCGCGATCAATGCCGACCTGACGAGCGTGCAGAATCAGGCCACGCAACTGCAGACCTACTCGAACCAGCTGACCACGCAATACACCGCGCAGTTCACCGCGCTGAACACGCTGATGGCGCAGATGGCGAACAACACCCGCTACCTGACCCAGCTGTTCGGCGGCCAGAACAGCGCGGGCGCGATGGCCACCAACAAGTAAGTCGCAACCGCACCGAACGGAACTGACCATGACGAACGACACCCTGTCCCGCGCCTTCGACCTGACCCGTGCCATGCAGTCGGCGGCGGACGCATGCGACTGGGTGCGCGTCGCGGCCCTCGTCGACGAACGCTCGCCGCTGCTGATGAACCTGACCGGCGAGCAGACCCCGGACGCGCTGGACCAGGTGCGGCAGATCATGGCGATCGACGCGTCGATCACCGAGCATGCGCAGACGGACCGCGACCGCCTGGCTGCGGAATTTGCGCAGTCCCAGGAGCGGATCAAGGCCGCGAGCCAGTACCAGAAGGCCGGCTTGCTGTGACCGGCCGGGCGTCGCGCCCGCCGCGCAGGTCGAATTAAAAGACGCCGCCAGTCGAGCGGACCGTTGTCGCCGTACCGTCGAGCCGCTTCAATGCGGCTTTTTTTTCGCCGACGGGCGGCAGCGCGAGCCGGATCGCGCCGGCTACGGCCGCGTCAATCATCTCGGGCGGCCGGCCCGATGATGCGCGAGCGCGGCTTCCAGCCGTGGCGCGATCCTGCTCGTCACGCGCCCCCGGGCGCCGTCTCGCCGGACGCGTAGCAGGCCCACATGCCGTGCAGCGCGTCCTCCAGGTTGCGCGCGAAGCGCGACGCGTCGCACAGCGGCGACGCGAGCGCGCGCTCGCGCAGCGTTGCACGCAGCGTCGCCAGCCCGTCGCAGTCACGCGCGAACGCGACGGCCTTCGCGAGGTACGCCGCCTCGTCTTCCGCGATCCATTCGCCCATGCCCGCCGCGTGCAGCAGACTTTCGCAAATGTGCGTGACGAACCGGCCGCCCTTCATCCCGAGCACCGGCACGCCCATCCACAGCGCTTCGGCCGTGGTCGTGCCGCCCGGGTACGGGAACGGGCTCAGCGCGATGTCGATGCGGTTGTATGCGGCGAAGTACTCCGCACGCGGCGAACCGCCTTCGAGAATCAGCCGCTCCGCGCCGATGCCGTGCCGCGCGAAGCGGTCGAGCGTCGCCTGGTTCACGTCGCCGGCGCCGAGCTCATGGGCCTTCAGCAGCAGGCGCGCGTCCGGCAGCGCGTGCAGGATGCGCGACCACAGCGCGACGACCTCGTCGCTGATCTTGATCAGCTTGCCGAAACAGCCGAACGTGATGCCGCCATGAGCCGCCATCGGCAGCGGGCCGACCGCGACATCGTACGGCGGCGGCGTGAAGCACAGGTAGCTGTCCGGCAGCCGCCACGGCCGTTCGGTGAAGTGATGCGCCTCGTCGGCCGGTAGCGTGTGCGCATCGCCGATGAAATAGTCGATCGCGCGGCAACCGGTCGTCGCGAAGAAACCAAGCCAGCTCGCCTGCACCGGCGCGGGCTTGTGCCCGAAGATCGGCAGGCCGCTCCAGTTGGTATGGCCTGCCATATCGATCAGGATGTCGATGCCGTCGTCGCGAATCAGTTGCGCGGCCTCCTCGCGGCCCAGGCTGACCACCTTCTTCCAGCTCGCGAAGTTCGGCCGGAGCCGCGTGGTCACATCGTCCTCGCCGACGAACGTCACATAGGCGTGCGGCTCGATGCGCGACCGGTCGATCCGCGCAAGCACGCTTTCCAGGAAGATGCCGACCGGGTGCTGGCGCAGGTCGCCCGACACGAAGCCGACGCGTAGCGGCCGCCCCTGCGCCTGCGCGACGCGCTGCGCGCGGTCGTGCTCGAACGGACGCGCGTCGCGCTCGAGATGCTCGCCGTAGCGGCGCGCTTCGGCGACCCACTCCTGCGGATCGAACGCGGGCGAACTCGACATGTTGAACAGCATCCGCGAGTACGCGCGATGCAGGTCGAACCGGATCGCCGTGCGGAATGCGTCCAGCGCGCCGGCGAGATCGCCTTTCGCCCACAGGATGTCGCCGAGCGTCATCTGGACCTTCAGCGGATCGATGCCGAGCTCCCGCGCGATCTCGGTGTGCTTCATCGCCTCGTCGAGCTTCTCGAGCCGAAACAGCGCGGCGGCGAGGTTGTGATGCGCGTCGGCATCGTCCGGGTTCAGGTCGATCGCATGCCGGTGGCTCAACTCCGCGGCGGCCAGCAAGTTGAGGTTGTGATACGCGAAGCCAAGGAAGTTGTATGCGTCGGCCAGTTCGGGATCAAGCTCGATCGCACGCCGGCACACCTGCACCGCCTGCCCGTATTCGCCCTGCTGGTTGCGCACATCGCCGAGCCACGCCCATGCCCGTGCATGCGCAGGGTCGATCGCGACCGCCTGCTCGAGCAGTTCGAGCGCCTTGTCGAAATCGCCGATGCGCTGCAGCAGCCTGGCCAGTACGCAGTGCGCGTCCGCGTCGCCCGGATCGAGCCCCTCGCGCGCATGGTCGACCGCACCCCGCAGATCACCTGCCGCGCGCAGCGTCTCGCTCAGTCCCTGGTGCGCGACGCGGAAGCCCGGTTGCAGCGCGATGGCGCGACGATAGGCCTCCGCGGCATCGTCGAATTTCTCCTGCGCATGCAGCGCGTTGCCGAGATTGCAGTACGCATCCGCGTACTGCGGCTGGTGTGCGACCGCCTTGGCGTAGCTCGCGGCCGCCGCTTCGTGCTCGCCCAGATCCTGCAGCGCGTTGCCGAGGTTGTTGTATGCCTCCGCGTAACCGGGCCGCAGCTCGATCGCGCGCGCACAGCTCTGCATCGCAGCCGTCGGTTCGCGCGCGTCGCGCAACGCGTTGCCGAGGTTGTTGTGCGCTTCCGGATAGTCCGGCCGTAGCCCCACCGCGCGACGATAGTGCGCGATCGCGTCATCGAGCCGGCCGCTTTCGCGCAGCATGTTGCCCAGGTTGTTGAAGTACGACGCGTCCGGCCGCGCGACGAGCGATTGCTCCATCAGTGCGAGCCCCGCGTCGTACTGCTTCAGCTGGCACGCCAGCAGCCCGAGGAAATGCAGCGCATCCGGCTGGCCCGGCTGCGCGGTGAGGATCGCGTCGTACAGCGTCTTCGCTTCGGCGAGACGCCCTGCCTGGTGATGCGCCAGCGCCGCCTGCAGCGTGTCGTGGATATCGTTCATGCTTCGTGTTCCGAGTTCGTATAGCGTTGCCACATGCCGATGAACGCCGCTTCGAGATGCGCGGCGAACCGGCGCGCGTCGCACAGCGGCGACGCGAGCAGCTGCGCGCGCAGCCCGGCGCGCAGCGTCGCCAGCTGCTCGCGATCGCGCACCGCCGCGATCGCCTTCGCGACGTAGGCGTCCTCGCCGTCAGCAACCCATTCGCCCATGCCCGCCGCGTGCAGCACGCTCTCGCAGATGTGCGTAACGAACCGGCTGCCCTTCACGCCGAGCACCGGCACGCCCATCCACAGCGCTTCGGCGGAGGTCGTGCCGCCCGGGTAAGGGAACGGGCTCAGCGCGACGTCGATGCGGTTATAGGCGCCGAAGTATTCCGCGCGCGGCGAACCGCCTTCGAGAATCAGCCGCTCCGCGTCGATGCCATGCCGCGCGAAGCGCGCGGCGGTCGCGTCGCGCACGCCCTCGCGGCCGAGTTCGTGCGCCTTGAGCAGCAGCCGCGCGTCCGGCAGCGCGTGCAGGATGCGCGACCACGCGCGCACGACGTCGTCGCCGACCTTCACGAGCTGGCCGAAGCAACCGAACGTCGGACGGCTGCTCGCCGCCATCGGCAGCGGGCCGACCTCGACGTCGCAGGCCGGCGGCGTGAAGCACAGGAAGCTGTCCGGCAGCCGCCATGGCTGCTCGACGAAGTGATGCGCTTCGGCGTCCGGCAGCGTGTAGCGGTCGCCGATGAAGTAATCGATGGCATCGCAGCCGGTCGACGCGAAAAAGCCCAGCCAGCTCGCCTGTACCGGCGCGGGTTTCCAGCCGAACACGGCCAACCCGCTCGACTGCGTATGACCCGCGAGGTCGACGAGGACGTCGATTTCGTCGTCGTGAATCATTCGCGCGGCCGCGTCCGGACCCAGCGCGGCGATCGAGCGCCAGCCGCTCGCGTGCGGCTTCAGTTTCGCGGTGATCGCGTCCTCCACGTCCGTGGTCACGTACACGCGCAGGTCGATGCGCGTGCGCCCGAGGTGCGCCAGCACGCTTTCCAGGAAGATGCCGACCGGATGCAGGCGCAGGTCGCCGGACACGAAGCCGACACGCAGTGGCCGCCCCCGCGCGCGCGCGGCCCGCTCGCGCGGATCGTGCGTAAAGCGCGTCGAACGCGCGGCCAGGTGCCGGCCGTAGCGCCGCGCGTCGGCCAGGTAGTCGGCGGGGTTCACGCAAGCGGACGCCGCCGCGCTGAACAGCAACCGGTTCAGCACGGTCGCCGCGACGTCGTCGGCGTCGTCGCGCACCAGCGCAAGCGCATCGCGATACGCGTGGACCGCGGCATCGACATTGCCCTGCGCGCGCAGGATGTCGCCGAGATTGACGTGCATCAACACGGCCGGCGGGCCGGCCTGCAACGCCTGCCGGCAATACACGAGCGCCTCGTCGAGCCGCTGCAGCTTCAGCAGCACGACGGACAGGTTGTGGCACGCGCCGGCGTCCGCCGGATTCAGCGTGACGGCCGTGCGATGGCTCGCCTGCGCCGCGTCGAGCCGATCCAGTCCGTGATACGCGTTGCCCGCGTGGTTGTGCGCTTCGGCGAGGTTCGGCGCGAGCCGGATCGCGTCCTGCGCATGCGTGAGCGCTTCCGCGCAGCGCAGTTGCTTGTGACGCACGGCGCTCAGGTTCGCGTGGGCCATCGCCATCGACGGGTCCAGCTCGATCGCGCGGCCGTAATGCGTGGCGGCGCCGTCAAGGTCGCCCAGATCCTGCAGCGCGTTGCCGAGGTTGTTGTACGCCTGCGCATAATCGGGCCGCAGCTCGATCGCGCGTGCGCAGCTCACCATGGCAGCCGTCGGCTCGCGCGCGTCGCGCAACGCGTTGCCGAGGTTGTTGTGCGCCTCCGGGTAATCCGGCCGCAGCGCCACCGCGCGACGGTAGTGCGTGATGGCGTCGTCGAGCCGGCCGCTTTCGCGCAGCATGTTGCCCAGGTTGTTGAAGTACGACGCGTCCGGCCGCGCGACGAGCGATTGCTCCATCAGTGCGAGCCCCGCGTCGTACTGCTTCAGCTGGCACGCCAGCAACCCGAGGAAATGCAGCGCATCCGGCTGGCCCGGCTGCGCGGTGAGGATCGTGTCGTACAGCGTCTTCGCTTCCGCGAGACGCCCGGCCTGATGATGCGCGAGCGCCGCCTGCAATGCCTGTCCTGTTCCGTCCATCTCGTCTGCTCTGCTCAATAGGGATGCGGTTCGCGTCCGAAGTCGATCAGCCGGCGGCCGTGCCCGATCGTCACGGCCGATGCCGCCGTCCCATCGCGCGCCATTCCGACGACGGTGTCGCGCACGCGCCACCCGGCCGGGATGACGATCACGTCGGCCGGCGCGGTGTTCAGCGCGAGGGGCGCGATGTTCCGCTTGCCACCGGCGTGGAAATGCCCACGCGCGTCACGTCGTGAGCGGCCTCACACGGAGGCGCCCGGCGCGGCTTCGACGTGCTGCGCCCACATGCCGTGCAGTGCGTCCTCGAAGTGGCGCGCGAAGCGGGGCGCGTCGCACAGCGGCGACGCGAGCACCTGCGCGCGCAGCGTCGTGCGCAGCGCCGCCAGCTCGTCAGGCTGGCCGACCCGCGCGACGGCCTGCGCAACATATGTGTCATCGTCGTCCGCGATCCACTCGGGCAGCCGCGCCGCATGCAGCAGGCTCTCGGCGATGTGCGACAGGAAGCGCTCGCCGCGCCGGCACAGCACGGGCACGCCCATCCACAGCGCTTCGGCAGTCGTCGTGCCGCCCGGATACGGGAACGGGCTCAGCATCAGGTCGACGCGCCGGTACGCGGCCAGGTACTCGGCGCGCGGCGAGCGGCCTTCGAGGATCAGGCGCCGCGCGTCGATGCCGTGCGCCGCGAAGCGCGCGGCAAGCGCCTGCTGCTCGCGTGGATCGTCGAGATGCTCCGCCTTCACGAACAGCTTCGCGCCCGCGACCGATTGCAGCACGCGCGACCAGACCGCGACGACGCGATCGGTGATCTTCGCGAGCTTGCCGAAATAGCCGAAGGTCGGATGGCCGTTCGCGAGCATCGGCAGCGCGCCGACGTCGACAGGCTCGGCCGGCGGCGTGAAGCACAGATAGCTGTCCGGCAGATACCACGGCCGCTCGGTGAAATGCGCGGCCTCGGCGGGCGGCAGCACGTGACGGTCGCCGATCACATAGTCGATCGCGCGCACGCCGGTGCTCGCGAAATAACCGGGCCAGCTCGCCTGCAGCGGCGCCGGCTTCCACGCGAACAGCGGCAGGCGGTTGTGGACCGTGTGGCCCGCCGCGTCGAGCAGCACGTCGATGCGGTCCGCGCGGATACGCGCGGCCGCCGCTTCGTCGCTCAGGCCGGCAATGCAGGTCCACGTCGCGAAGGCCGGCTTGAGGCGGGCGGTCACGTCGTCCTCGACGTCGCGCGTCGGGTACGCATGCATCTCGATCCGGTTCGGGTCGAGATGCTTCAGCATGCTCTCGATGAAATAGCCGACCGGATGCGCCTTCAGGTCGCCCGACACGATGCCGACCTTCAGCGGTCGCCCGGCGCGGGCGGTCAGGTCGACGAGCCAGTCCGTCCACGGCGTCGCGCCCCGCGTGACGACTTCGTCATAGCGCGCGGCCTCGGCGAGATAAGCGTCGTGGTCGAACGCTTCGCTGCAGTGGCTCGCGAACAGCAGGTTGCTGCGCGGCTCCGGCAGTTCGGGGCGCAGCGCGACCGCGTGCCGGTAAGCCTCGAGCGCGGCCGGAATCTCGTTCAGGTCGAACAGCGCATTCGCAAGGTTGTTGTAGGCCTGGCCGTTGTCCGGCTTCAGCGCGATGGCCTGGCAGAACGCATCGACGGCCGCGCGGGCGTCGCCGGCGAGCCGCAGCGCGTTGCCGCGGTTGTTGTACGCATCGACGTAATCGGGTCGCAGCTCGATGGCGAGCCGGAAGCACTCGGCGGCGGCGGCGTGACGGTTGTCCGCCTGCATCACGTTGCCGAGGTTGTAGTAATAGATCGCATCGGGCTTGACCTCGATCGCCGCCATGATCAGGTCGGATGCCTCACGATAGCGCCCGTACTGATGGCCGATCAGGCCGAGGAGGTGAAGCGCGTCCGCGTGCCGGGGATCGGTGTCGAGGATCCGCCGGTACAGCGTCTCGGCCTCTTCCAGCCGGTCGGCCTGATGGTGCGCCAGCGCCTGTTCGATCGTGGCGGCGGCGGGGGAGGTGGGCATCATGATGCTTAGGTCGTCCTGGTAGCCAATACGGGATTCGAATCGCGGCCGGCACCGCTGCGTCGGCGCACGCCTTCGCTCGCGGACGCACGCACCGACGGTCTCCGACGTGTCCGAATTCTCCCCGCGCACGCCGCGTTCCAATCGGGCGAGCAGGTGCTGGAATTGGTCGCAATTCCCGCGACTGCGAGCCGCACCCCGCGGCCGCCCTGAATGCGCGCCGGACACCCGCGAATCCATCGAAATGCGGGGTGAAACCACCCGCTAATCCGACATTCGATCCTGGCGGCGCTCGCTAGACTTGATCGCAGAAAGATGACCGACCTGCGACGCTCGAACGGTTGCGCATTCCGATGCCGCCGCGCCGACGCGCGCTCGTCCGGTCACACCCTTTGTGCCTGGAGCCCTGTGTATGCACGAATCAGCGATCATCACCAACGCAGATGGCGATCAGCTCGCGGCGCGCCGCGAACTGTTCGACCTGATGCAGACCTACCCCGCGACGCGCGAGGAACTGGAACGGTCGCTCGGCCTGTTCGTGCGCGGCTCGCTCCTCGCACGCATTCTCGCGACCTTCGAGATCTATCAAAAAATCGTGCCGCTGCCGGGCGCGATCCTCGATCTCGGCACGTGGCGCGGGCAGACCGCCGTGCTGTGCGAGAACTTCCGCGCGATTCTCGAGCCGCTGAACTTCCAGCGCCGCATCCACGCATTCGATACGTTCACCGGCTACACGGGCTTCGCCGAGCACGACACGCGCGACCGCAAGCTGTTCTCCGACGGCACGTACTCGCTGTCCGGCGAGTACGCCGACCTGCTGCGCAAGCTGCTGAACCTGCACGAGCGCAGCAACGCGATGGGGCACGTGCATGACAAGCACCACGTGTGGGAAGGCGACTGTCGCGACACGCTGGCGGCATTCGGCGAAGCGCATCCCGGCGAGATGGTCGCGCTCGCGTGGTTCGACCTGAACGTGATCGAGCCGACCCGACACGCGTTCGACGCGGTGATGGAGCGGCTGGTGCCCGGCGGCATCGTCGCGTTCTGGCAGCTCACCCGCGGCGGCCAGCTGCCCGCGGAAGGCATCCATTACCTGCGCGACCTGCTCGGCAATCGTCCGCACCAGATCCACAAGGCGGCGGCCTATCCGTCGCTGTGCTACCTGTCATTCCCCGAGGGTGGAGGCACACGCAAATGAAAATCGCGATCCTCGGCAACGGCATTCTCGGCCTGATGACGGCCCGCGCATGGCAGCGGGCGGACCCGGGCGTCGAGCTCGTGATCGTCGGCCACGCGCATCGGCCCGGCTCGGCCACGCGCGCCGCGGCGGCGATGCTCAATTCGTTCACCGAGCTGGAAGGCGATTCGCTCGGCACGCCGATCGACCGCTTCAAGTTCGAGCTGAGCCGCGGCGCGACGGCGGCCTGGCCCGCCGTATTCGCCGAAATCTGCACGCCGGCGCGCGCGATCGCGTACGGCTTCGGCACCTTCGTGCTGAACAACGCGGCGACCGACGCGCTCGACGACGAGAACTTCGCGGCCATGCAGCGGTTCTGTCGCGAATTCGAGGAGCCCTGCGAGGCAGTCGATCCGTCAGGCATCCCGAACTATCATCCGGACCCGCGCTATCGCGCGCTGAAGGCCGTCTTCCTGAAGCGCGAAGGCTGGGTCAATCCGAAACAGTTTCTCGACGCGCTGACCGAGTCGGTCGCGCAAGCCGGCAACGTGCGCTTCATCGACGCCGAGGTCGAGCGGCTCGACACCGCGGCCGGACGCGTCACCGGGGCGCGCCTGTCCGATGGCAGCGTGCTCGGCGCGGACCGCTTCATCCTCTGCAACGGCGCCAACGTGACGCGCGTGCTGCAGGCGAGCCTGCCCGAGCTGCCGGTGCAGCGGATGTTCTACGGCATCGGCATGTCGATCGAACTGCAGAGCGCGGAGAACGTGCACACACACTGCGTGCGCACGACCAACCGCGGCCTCGCGTGCGGCGTGTATTCGGCGCCGCATGGGCCTGACCGGACCCTCGTCGGCGCCAGCAACTACATCAGCCCGGTGCCGCACGACCACGGCCACGCCGGCAGCGCGTACACGCTGCTGAAGTCCGCGATGGACCAGATCAACACCCGCTTCTCGCGCGCGAACCTGCTCAACGTCAACGTCGGCTGGCGGCCGACAACGTCCGACCTGTATCCGCTGTTCGGCGAAACCAGCGTGCGCGACCTGTGGATTCTCGGCGGCACCAAGCGTGACGGCTTCCACCTGTCGCCGGTGCTGTGCCGCGATCTCGTCGCGGCGATGCGCGGCGAGCCGATCGATCCGCGCTACGCGGAACTCGCGCCCGAACGCAAGCTGATCCGCAACATGACGCGCGAGGCCGCGATCGCGAAGACGGTACGCCATCAGATCAACGCCGCGTACCAGCACGACTTCGTGCCGGCGCGCAACCGCATGGTCGAACAGCTCCAGAACGCGATCCGTTCGGATCTCGAGGCGCTGCACGACAAGCTGGGCGCGACGGACTGGGGCATTCCGCCCGAGCTCGTCGACATGTACCGGTACGGCCACATTCCGGCATGAGCGGTGCGACCATGAACCGCGACGCGAAGCGGGTGGCGATCGTCCAGTCCAACTACATTCCGTGGAAGGGCTACTTCGACCTGATCGCCGCCAGCGACGAGTTCATCCTCTACGACGACGCGCAGTACACGCGCCGCGACTGGCGCAACCGCAACCAGATCAAGACGCCGCAGGGCGTGCAATGGCTGAGCGTGCCGGTGAAGGTGAAGGGCAAGTATCACCAGTCGATCCGCGAAACCGAGATCGACGGCGCCGACTGGGCGCCGCTGCACTGGAAGGCCCTGCAGCAGAACTACGCGCGCGCGCCGCACTTCGCCCGCTATGCGGACGAGCTCGAAGCGCTCTACACCGGCCGCACCTACGGGATGCTGAGCGAGCTGAATGTCGCGATGCTGACGTGGGTCCTCCGGCAACTGGAGATCGGCACGCGCGTGTCGTCGACGTCGGACTACGCGCTGCACGGCGACCGCACCGAGAAGCTGCTGAACCTGTGCGTGCAGGTGGGCGCGACCGAGTACCTGTCCGGCCCGGCCGCGCGCAGCTACCTCGACGAAAACCTGTTCGCCGATGCCGGCGTCGCGGTGCGCTGGTTCGACTATCCGACCTATCCCGAGTATCCGCAGCAGTGGGGCGACTTCGTCCACGGCGTGACGGTGCTCGACGTGCTGTTCAACTGCGGTCCCGAAGCGCGCCGGTACGCGCTGACCTCGAAAGACTGAGGCGATGTCCATGAGCGAATCCCCGCATGCGAGCCTGCTGGAAGAAGTGGCCGCGTACTACAGCGCGCGGCTGGCGGAGCACGGCGCGACCGCGCGCGGCGTCGACTGGAACGGCGAAGCCGGCCAGTTCCTGCGCTTCGAACAACTGACGAAGATCCTGCCCGCGTCCGGCGGCCATTCGGTGAACGACATCGGCTGCGGCTACGGCGCGCTGGTCGATTTCCTGAAGGCGCGCGCGCTGCCGGACGGCTTCGCGTATGCGGGCTACGACATCTCGTCCGACATGGTCGACGCCGCGCGGCAGCGCTACCGCGACGACGCGAACGTCGCGTTTCATGTCGGCGCGGTGCCGCAGGCCGCGTCGGACTACGGGATCGCATCCGGCATCTTCAACGTCAGGCGCGGTCACGGCGACGACGCGTGGCTCGACTACATCCACGCGACGCTCGACACGCTGCACGCGACGAGCCGACTGGGCTTCTCGTTCAACTGCCTGACGTCGTATTCCGATCCGCCGTTCATGCGCCCGGACCTCCTGTACTACGCGGACCCGTGCGCGCTGTTCGATCGCTGCAAGCGCCGCTATTCGCGCCACGTCGCGCTGCTGCACGACTACGGGCTGTACGAATTCACGATTCTCGTCCGCAAGGACATTTGAGCGGCGCCGCGCGCGAGCCGCGCGGCCGGACGTCCCACCCCTTGATGCGGAGCCTGACCATGTTCGGCCCACCCAATCTCGACTGCATTCCGTTCGGCCGCCCGTTCGTGGTCGGCAAGGAGCTCTACTACATCGCGAAAGCGGTCGAGCAGGGCGGCCTCGCCGGCGATCAGGCGTTCACGAAGCTCTGCCACCGCTGGCTCGAAGCGCGCATCGGCTGCCAGCGCGCGCTGCTCACGCACTCGTGCACGGCCGCGCTCGAGATGGCCGCGATCCTCGCCGACGTGCAGCCCGGCGACGAAGTGATCATGCCGTCCTACACGTTCGTGTCGACCGCCAACGCGTTCGTGCTGCGCGGCGCGACGCCGGTGTTCGTCGACATCCGCCGCGACACGCTGAATCTCGACGAGACGCAGATCGCCTCCGCGATCACCCGGCGCACGCGCGCGATCGTGCCGGTGCACTATGCGGGCGTCGCCTGCGACATGGACGTGATCGGGCAGCTCGCGGCCGACCACGACCTGTGGGTGATCGAGGACGCCGCCCAGGCGCTGCAGTCGACGTGGAACGGCAAGCCGCTCGGCAGCCTCGGCCACCTCGCGTGCCTCAGCTTCCACGAGACCAAGAACGTGATCTCGGGCGAAGGCGGCGCGCTGCTGGTCAACGACCCGCGCCTCGTCGAGCGCGCGGAGATCATCCGCGAGAAGGGCACCAACCGCAGTCAGTTCTTCCGCGGGCAGGTCGACAAGTACACCTGGGTCGACGTCGGCTCGTCGTTCCTGCCGGGCGAGCTGATCGCGGCATTCCTGTACGCGCAGTTCGAGCACGCGGACGTGATCACCGCGCAGCGGCGCGCGACCGTGCAGCGCTACCAGGACGCGCTGCAGCCGCTGCACGCGGACGGGCTGCTCGAGCTGCCCGCGATTTCGCTCGCCGAGCGCGGCAACGGCCACATGTTCTATTTCCTCGCACGCGACCTCGCCGAGCGCACCGCGCTGCTGCAGCAGATCCGCGCGGTGGGCGTGAACGCGGTGTTCCACTACGTGCCGCTGCACAGTTCGCCGGCCGGCCAGCGCTACGGGCGCTGCGGGTCCGGCATGACGGTGACGGACCTCGTCGCCGACCGGCTCGTCCGGCTACCGCTGTACCACGACATGACCGAAGCCGAACAGGATCGCATCCTCGACGTGGTCTTCGATTTCTACCGCACCCGATAACGATGACGACTCCCACACCTGGCGTGGCGCACGGCGGTTCGCGCATCTTTACGCGACTCGACCACCCGTACTACATACTCGCGCCGAATTTCCGGCAAACCTCCGGCGGGATCCGCGCGATGCACTACCTGTGCCACGTGCTGAACCAGCTCGGCCACGAAGCGTACGTCTGCACGGCGGTCGTGCATCCCGAGCTGCGCACACCGCCGCTGACCAACGACATCGCACAGATGCATGCCCGCGCGAACCGCAGCCCGATCGTCGTCTACCCGGACGTCGTCACCGGCAACCCGCTCAACGCGCGCTGCGTCGTGCGCTACCTGCTGGCCGAGCCCGGCCGCATCAACGGCGAACCGATCACGCTACAGCCGGACGACCTCGTCTTCACGTTCGGGCCGTCGCTCGTGCCCGAAGAATGGCAGGCGGACCTGCTGCGCATGCCGCTGGTCGACACGCGCATCTTCAACAGCGACGGTGTCGACAACGCCCGCCGCAACGGCACGGCCGTCTTCATCAATCGCCATCTGCGGCGCGGCGGCACGCTGCATCCGGTCACCGCCGAGTCGATCGAAATCTCGACCCGCGTGCCGGAACGTTCGGCGCACGAACTCGCGGCGCTGTTCCGACAGGTCGAGTGCTTGTACACGTACGAATGGTCCACCGCCGTGTTCGAAGCGCTGCTGTGCGGCTGCCCGGTCGTGTGCATCATGAACGACGCGTCGCTGTCGGAGCCGACGCGGTGGGTGATGGACGGCAAGGGCATCGCATGGGGGCTCGACGAACACGAGATCGCCCACGCAAAGGCCACCGTTCACGAAGCGCGCAGCGTCTACCTGAAGGAAGAGGAGACGTTCTGGCAGCAGTTGCAGCACTTCGTCGAGCGGACCCAGGCCCACGCGGACAAGCTGGATGTGCAGGCCGTCGCGACGGGCGCCGCCGCCCAGGGACAGCCCGCGTCCACATCGCGTTCTTGCATCGCGGTCGTCACCGCCGAACCGGCCGATCACGCGCGCACCAGCCTGCGCTTCGCGCAGCCGTTCGCGCGGCTGGACCGCGAATGGGCGCTGACGTTCCCGGTCACGCCAGCCGGCATCGATCCCGACGCGCTGCAGCGCGCGAACCTGATCGTGCTGCAGGGCGACACGCCGGGCCTGCTGTCCGCCGCCACCCTGGAACACCTGTTCTCGCTCGGCAAACCGGTCGTCCTCGACATCGACGTGCCGCTCGACACGCTGCTCGCCGACCTCCCCGGCGCGGCCGACAACGCGCGCCGCAAGGCGGGCATCCGCAGCGCCGTGCAGCGTTCGCATGCGATCGTCGTGCCGTCGGAAGCGCTGGTGCGGGAGTACCGTCATGTCAACGCCTCGGTCCACGCGCTGCCGACCGGCGTCGATCTCGAGCGTCTGCACCGCGCGGCGCCCGGCGTGCGCGACCACGTGAATCTCGCGGTTTCCGGCACCGGGCTCGACGGCGCGCGTCTCGAGCAGGTCCGCCACGCGCTGGCCGAGCTCCGCCGCCGGTTTCCGGGGCAGCTCCGGGTGTCGTTCGTCGGCGCGGCGCTGCCGGCCGGCTGGGACCGCGAACCGGACGTCACGCTGATCGCGGAGCCTGCCCCTTACGGTAGCTACGCCGACGCGCTGAAGCGCGCGGACCTCGACATCGCACTGGTCGCGGCGCCGGTCACATTGCACGACGATGCGCCGCCGCGCGCATGGCTCGAATGCTCGGCGGCCGGCGCGGCCACGGTGCTCGTCGCCACGCCGGCGCAAGGCGGCCCGGTTGTCCACGGCAGCACGGCCTGGATCGTCGCCGACACCGCCGACGCGTGGATCGACGCGATCGCGCACCTGATCGAGCATCCGCACACCCGTGCGCAACTCGTCGCGGCCGCGCAGGATGCGATCCGCGCGCAGCACGACATCGGCCGCAATGCCGCGCGCCACGGTGCGCTGTACGCGCGGCTGCTGGCGGAGAACCGGACGCTGGCGCCCGTCGCCGCGACTGCGGACGCCGCACCGCGCCGCAAGCGCCTGATCGTGTATTCGATCGACCCGGACGCATCCGCGTCGTCGCGAATTCGCCTCACGCTGCCGTTCGGTCTGCTGAACGACGAATGGGAACTCGTTCCGGGCATCCGGGACGGCCAGATCGACAGCAGCGTGCTGGCCACGGCCGACGCCATCCTGCTGCACCGGCTGACGCCCGGCATGCTGACGGGCAACGACCTGTACACGATCTTCAAGCATGAAAAGCCGGTGATCTACGAGACCGACGACCTGCTGACCGACCTGCCGGCCGCGCATCCGCTCGCCGCGCAAGGCGGGATGGCCCGCGCGGGGATCGAGCTCGTGCTGCGCAACGCGGACGCCGTGATCGTATCCACGCCGTTCATCGCCAGCCGCTACCGGCTGTCGCACCCGCGTGTTCACGTGCTGCCCGACAGCGTGGACTTCGACCGGTTCTACCGGCCCGTGACGGCGCGCGGCGACGACTGCGTGACGATCGGCATCGCCGGCGCGTCGCTGCGCGCCGACAACTTCGCGCTCGTCGACGCGGCGCTGCACGCGATCTGCGCGCGCCATCCCGGCAAGGTCAGGGTGAGTTTCGTCGGCGCGGACGTCCCGCCGGGCTGGGCCGGCCACCCGGCCGCCGGGTGCGAGCCCGAGCTTCACGACTACGACACGCACGCGCAACGCCTGCCGGAACGGCGCTGGGACATCGCGCTGCTGCCGCTCGCCGACCACGACTACAACGCCGGTACGAGCACGATCCAGTGGCAGGAATACGCGGCGGCCGGCATCGCCTCGATCGTCAGCGACCGGCCGGCCTATCGCTTCGCGCTGCACGACGGCTGCGACGGCCTGCTGGCCCCGGATGCGCCGCAGGCGTGGGTCGACGCGCTCGACCGGCTGATCGCGAACCCGGCGCTGCGTCGCGGGCTCGCGCGCACGGCGCAGGCGAAGGTCCGCAAGCATCACGCGCTGCAGCAGGCGCTGCCGCGCTATCGCCATGTGTATCAGCAGTGCATCGACAAGGGCGCGATCGGCAACCCGCCCGGCCGCCCCGATGTGCCGATCCCCGGCGCGCTGATCCTGGACGCCGACGGCGACCTCGACAAGGTCCGGCTGAGCCTGCAGGAAATCGCACGGCGGCCGGAGCAGGATCTGCTGGCGGTCGTGGTGACCTCGTCGCAGGCGCCGCTGCCCGAATGGACCGACAAGGTGCGCTACCTGCACGCGCCCGCGCACGAGTACGCGGCCACCGTCGAGCAGGTCTGCGCACTGCCGGCGTTCGACTGGACGCTGATCGTCGAGGCGGGCGACGGGCATGCCGCGCTGGCATGCACGCCCGCCGATGCCGAGATCGCGTAAGTCGGCGCGCGCCGTGCCGCCTGCCTGACGCTGGCGGCCCGGCGCGCTATCCCGGCAGCGTGCGCTGTGCTCAGTTGCTCGAACAGCCGCCGCAACTGCTCGAGCTGCATGAGCTCGACGAACTGCACGAACTCGAACTGCTGCTGTCTCCGGCGCCCGAGTCGAACGAACCGCTCGACCCGCCGGTATTCACGGCAACGGGCGGCGGCGCCATCAGCACTTTCGAATGCGCGGCCCACACAGTGCCGGCGAGCGCGCCGGCGCCGAACAGCGCGGCCGTCCACAGGAGCCCGTCCGGCGTCGCGCGGTCTCCCCGGCGTTGGTCGCGGTGCGCGTCGAGCGCCGCCTCGCCGCCGCGCGTCATGCCGCCGCACCCGACGCCGGGCAGGCGTTCGACCATGAAGTGGTACGCGACCATGAACGCCGCCATGACAATCATCAGCAACAGCACGGGCCGGCCGCGGCTCAGGCCGACCGCGAGCTTCGCCGCGCCCGCGCCGAACACGAGCAGCAGGATCGCGCGCGCGGCCATCCGCGTCGCCCGCATCTCGCCCGGCGCCCAGAGCCAGCCTTTGCGCTGCAACGCTGCGGCGCAGTCGGCTTCGCGCCACGCGAGACGCTGACGAAACGCGTGGCAGCTCGTCTCGCCGCCGGGTTGCCGCCTCAGCCATTCCCAGTCGGCGCCATACGCGCCTGCGTGTAGCGGATCGCCGATCCGCACCCGCGCGTCGTGGCCCTTGCTCATCCGCAGCTCGATCGCACCGGCATGCGCGAGCGACAGCATCGCGACCTGCGCCATCCGCGCACCGCCGCCCGCGAGATACGCCGCTTCCTCCGCGCTCAGGTCGGGCGCCGATTCGGGGGCGCGCGTTCCCCACGCACGATGGCGGTATTCGATCCACTGCAGGCCGGCGATCAGCAGCAGCGCGGCGACGCAGAGCGGCACGTAGAACAACCCGAGAAAGTCCGGCCCCGAGAAGTCCAGCACATTGAAATCGCTCGCGCTCGCGCAGGTCGCCGCGACGCTGATCGCCGCCGTCGGCCACGCGAACTTCGCGATGCGTCGCCAGCGTCGCGGGCGCGCGGCAGGCTCGCTCGACGGGTCGTCGCGCGGTGCTGCGCGCTGCACCGGGGCGTCGGCGGGCACGTCCGGCTCGGTCACGGGGCGCGGCCAGATCGCTTCGGGCGGCTCGCAGCCGAACAGCCTGCGGTAGCTGTCGAGCGTCTGCCGGTACTGTCGCGCGTACTGCGCGGCCTCGTCGGGCGCGCCCGCGCCCGGCACGTGATGCAGCGGCGCGCGCAGCACGTCCGCGCAGAACACGTCCCAGTATTCGCGGGTGTATTGGAGGTGCAGGTGCCAGGCGGCGTCGACGGCGTGCGACGGTGTGACCGGGTGTCCGGCTGCCTGCGCGAGGAACGCGAAGCGCTTGTATTCGTCGATCACGGCCAGCGCATGCGCATGCGACCAGCCTTCGGCTTCGGCCAGGCGCCAGCTGTACGGCAGCGGCGCGGTCGGATCGTCGAGGGAATAGGCGTGCAGACGCGCGAGCAGTGCCTGCTGCGCATCGGTCAGCGCGCGGGCATCGACTGCGGTCGAGGTAGACAGGATGGCAGCCATCGGGAGTCGGCGCGATGCGCGGACGGCCGCCGCGATCGTCGCTTGGAGTTGTCGTTGCGGGGGATTCTCGCATGACGGCGCGGCAACCCGACACCGGTGCGCCGGCTGTCAGGGCGGCCGACGCGTTCGCCGGCCCCCGCGTCAGAAATCGAGCTGTGCCAGCGTGATGCCGAGCGCGGCCGCGATCTTCCTGCGCACCGGCTTGCGCAGTTTCTCGCGCTTTTCCCGTTTCGCATAGTCCGCCCGGCCGATGCCGATGCGCTGCGCGACTTCGGCGCGCGTCAGCCCGAGATACTCGCGCCACGCGCGTGCCGGCGAGCTGCCGTCGAACACGGCGCGCGTCACGACTTCATGCGGAACCGGATTGGGCGTGACCGGCTCCTGCGCGACATAGTCGGCGTAGGGAATCACGACGAAGGCCGGCGTACCGTCCGGCCCGTTGATGAACTGCACGGGGAGTGATTTGCTCATGCGGTGATCGCCGCCCGCGATGCGGCGCGGCTCTTTCTCGTTTCGATCGACATTCTCAATCCGCGCCTCGGGGTGGGCTTCGAGCAGGTCGAACCGGGTCAGCGAAGGGTGCCGCCGGGTCTGATACGCACGCGATCGAAAACCGCCAACCGGCCGGGATATTACTGCAAATGGGAAAACGACGAGGCGGCGAAACCGCTGAATGCCTGAACAGGCATGTTTTGGCGCGCCCGGCTGGGATCGAACCAGCAACCCCTGCCTTCGGAGGGCAGTACTCTATCCATTGAGCTACGGGCGCCTGTGACAGTGAAGCGACCCCAATATACAGGCCGCCCACGATTGGCAAGACGGCAAGGATACCCGGTTTCCCATGACGCGTCCACCTTGCCCGACGAATCCCCGCCGGGCCGCGCCGCGTGCGGGTAAACACGCGCCATCGCACCGCTCGCCGTGATGTAAACGTTCCGTCTATAATCGACCGGGCTTCATTGGACTGCCATTTGCCGTTGCACCGCGCTCACAATTCCTATTCACGGAGACGAGGCAAGCATGAGCGAAGCACCCCACGAATCTCCCGTCAAAACCCCCGGGCAGCTGATTGCCGTCATCATCGCGTCGTTCGCGATTCCGATCATCCTGATCGTCCTGTTCGCCAACTATGCGAACCATGCGTTCCGTTCCGGCGCCGGCACGGACGCGCTATCCGACGAACAGGTCGCCGCACGTGTCGCCCCGCTCGCGAAGGTCGACGTGAAGGACGCCAACGCGCCCCGCACGTTCAAGACCGGCGAGGAAGTCTACAAGGCCGTCTGCGTGACCTGCCACGGCACGGGCGCCGCCGGCGCGCCGAAATTCGGCAACAAGGACGACTGGGCGCCGCGCATCTCGCAAGGCTTCGACACGCTGCTGAAGACGGCGCTGGCCGGCAAGGGCGCGATGCCGCCGCGCGGCGGCACGAGCCCTGACGACGTCAGCGACTATGAAATCGCCCGTGCGATCGTCTACATGGCGAACAACGACGGCGCGAACTTCCCCGAACCGGCCGCGCCGGCCGCCAACGCGGCGCAACCGGCCAGCGGCGCCGCAGCCGCGTCGGGCACGGCGGACGCCGCCAGCGCGCAAATCGCCGCCGCCCAGGCTGCGATCGCCGCGATCCCGAAAGCCGGCGAAGCACCCGCGGCAGCAGCCGCCCCGGCCGGCGCCGACGCCGGCAAGGCGCTGTACACGTCGACCTGTCAGGCCTGCCACGCGGCGGGCGTGCTCGGCGCGCCGAAGTTCGGCAGCAAGGAAGACTGGGCGCCGCGCCTGAAGGACTCGATGGATACGGTCTACAACTACGCGCTGCACGGCAAGGGCGCGATGCCGCCGAAGGGCGGGTCGAACGCGTCGGACGCCGACGTGAAGGCCGCCGTCGACTACATGGTCAACGCGTCGAAGTAACCCCACCCGGCCGTCAGTAAAAAACCCCCGCGACGCACACGCGTCGCGGGGGTTTTGTTTTGCTGGCGCTCAGCCGGAACGCCCGGCGTCACTTCTGCAGCAACGCCTTCAGGCTCGCGAGCCGGTCCTTCGGCGACATCGGCGCCTCTTCCGGCGTGGGCGGCGGCGCATCGTCGAGCCCCATCTCCGGGATGAAGCGCGACGGTTCGCACACGACCGTCTCGCGCGCCCGCTTGCGCTTCTTGCACCAGTTCAGGTGCAGGCTGCGCTGCGCGCGCGTGATCGCGACGTACATCAGCCGGCGCTCCTCCTCGATCCGCTCGTTGTCGATCGGGCCGTCGTCCTCGGAGCCGCCGCGGTGCGGCATGATGCCTTCCTCGACGCCGACCAGGAACACGTGCGGATACTCGAGCCCCTTCGACGCGTGGACCGTCGACAACCGCACCGCATCGGGATCCTCGTCCTTGCCCTCGAGCATCGACATCAGCGCGACGGTCTGGATCAGGCCGAGCAGGTTCTTGCCGGTATCGGCGAGCCCGTCCGCGTTGTGAAAACCTTCCGCCTCGCCGTCGACCGCTTCCGTCTCGGGCTTGGTGCCCTTGCGCTTCAGCCATTCGAGGAATTCGAGCACGTTTTGCCACTTCGACTGCGCCTGCCGTTCGTCGAACGCGTCGTACAGGTACGCCTCATAGTGGATCGCCTCCATCATGTCGTCGAGCACGGCGGTGGCGGGATCCTTGTCCGCACGCTCGGTCAGGCGCTGGATGAAGTCGCAGAACATCCGCAGCGGCTCGACCTGGCGCGCGGACAGCCGCGCCTCGATCCCGCCCATGTACACGGCCTCGAACAGCGACACCTTCGCCTGGCCCGCGAACGAGCCGAGCGCTTCGAGCGTCGTGTTGCCGATCCCGCGGCGCGGCGTGGTGACCGCGCGGATGAACGCGGGATCGTCGTCGGCGTTCGCGATCAGCCGCAAGTACGCACACAGATCCTTGATCTCGGCCTTGTCGAAGAACGACTGGCCGCCCGACAGCACGTACGGAATCCGCTCGCGGCGCAGCACCTGCTCGAAGATCCGCGCCTGGAAGTTGCCGCGATACAGGATGGCGTAGTCACGGAACTGCGCGCGCCGCTCGAACTTGTGCGCGGACAACCGGAACACGACCGATTCGGCTTCATGCTCCTCGTCGTTGCACGGCGTGACGGTGATCGAATCGCCCATCCCGTGCTCGGACCACAGCTTCTTCTCGAACAGCTTCGGGTTGTTCGCGATCACGTTGTTCGCGGCGGTCAGGATGCGCACCGTCGACCGGTAGTTCTGCTCGAGCTTGATCACGTGCAGCTTCGGGAAATCCTTGCCGAGCTGCGCGAGGTTCTCGAGCGTCGCGCCGCGCCAGCCGTAGATCGCCTGGTCGTCGTCGCCCACCGCCGTGAACGCCGCGCGCGGGCCGGCGAGCAGCTTCAGCAGCTCGTACTGGCACGCGTTGGTGTCCTGGTACTCGTCGATCAGCAGGTAGCGCAGCTTGTTCTGCCAGCGGTCGCGCACCTGTTCGTTCTTCGCGAACAGCTCGGCGGGCAGGCGGATCAGGTCGTCGAAGTCGACCGCCTGGTACGCGTGCAGCGTCGCGACGTAGTTGCGGTAGACCAGCGCGGCCTGGTGCTCGTCCTCGTTGGCCGCGATCGTCATCGCCTCGTCGGGCATGATCAGGCCGTTCTTCCACAGCGAGATGGTGCTCTGGATCTTGCGGATCAGGCCCTTGTCGGTCGTGCCGATCTGCTCCTGGATCATCCCGAAGCAGTCGTCCGAATCCATGATCGAGAACTGCGGCTTCAGGCCGACGTGCTCCGCCTCCTGGCGCAGGATCTGCACGCCCAGCGAGTGGAAGGTGCAGACGGTGAGCTGGTTGACGGGGACCTTGCGGCCTTCCTTGCCGGGCGTGGTGAGCGTCTTGCCCTCGAGCAGCTTCGACACGCGCTCGCGCATTTCGGCGGCCGCCTTGTTCGTGAACGTGACGGCGGCAATGTGGCGCGGCTCGAAGCCTTTCGCTTCGATCAGGTGCGCGATCTTCTGCGTGATCACGCGGGTCTTGCCGCTGCCCGCGCCGGCGAGCACGAGACAGGGACCGTCGAGGTAGCGCACCGCTTCGTTCTGGGCGGGATTCAGGCCTGCGGACATGATGACGGATGGTGTTGCGGTTGACGGCGGAACGCCGGGAGGATGCCGTGCGCGGCGGGCTGGCGAAGCAGGCGGACACGCGGGCAGGACGCGCATGTTAACACGTCGGCGGCGCGCTTTTCGGGAGCGCCGCCGGGCGGGGCTGCGCGGGCCGACCGGCCGGCCGCCCCCTGTCCGTTCGGCCAATCCGGCCCCGTTCGCGCACCGATCGGCCACAATACGTCCACTCCGGCGCCGCCCCGCGCCGGCCCGTTTGCCTCACTTGCACCACCACCGGATCGACATCATGGGATACCCGTTCGCCACCGCCGCCCTCGGCCCGCTGCTGTTCGCGCAGGGGCGCCACGTGCGCCGCGTCACGCCGCGGCTGCCCGAGGCGGCCGGCCCGCGCGACGGCGTGGCGGGCGACGGCCCGCCGCTGCGCGTGCTGGTGGTCGGCGATTCGGCCGCGGCGGGCGTCGGCGTCGCGACGCAGCGCGACGCGCTGTCCGGGCAACTGGCGAGCGCGCTCGCGGCCACCCATCGCGTGAGCTGGAAGCTGCTCGCGCGCACCGGCCTGGCCACGCGGGAGCTGGTCGACTGGCTCGCCGCCGAGCCGGCCGAGCCGTTCGACGTGGCCGTCACGTCGCTCGGCGTCAACGACGTGACGGGCGGCGTGCCGCCGGCCCGCTGGCAGGCGCAGCAGGCCGAGCTGGTCCGGCTGCTCGCCGCGCGCTTCCGGGTCGGGCACGCGATCCTGTCGGCGGTGCCGCCGATGGAGCGCTTTCCGGCGCTGCCGCAGCCGCTCGCGTGGTATCTCGGGCTGCGCGCGAAGCGGCTCAACACGGCGCTCGCCGGGTGGGCCGCCACGCAGCCGCACTGCACGTTCCTGCGCGTCGAGCTGCCGCTCGAGCGCCACCTGATGGCCGCCGACGGCTTCCACCCCGGCGCAACGGCCTGCGCGGTGTGGGCGGCGCAGGTCGCCGCCGCCGTGCGGCAGCGGGCAACGGTATGACGTCGGGCGACGCCCCTGCGGCAGCCGTTCATTGCACGGGCGCAGGCGGGCAAACCCCGCTCGCGCGGCCACCCGGCCTGCGCAAATGCCGGCTTGCCTTGCGCAAGCGCCGCATCACATCGCGCATTTCGCCCGAACGCGCCGGTGCAAGCGGCGGCGCCATGCCAAAATAGCCGGTCGTCTACGCGCCGTCCCGGCGCGCCATCCTTTAGTTTCCTTCGCAGCCAGGAATTGCCATGTCGTCATTGCTCAGGATTGGTTTGATGGGTTTCGGTTTCGCCGGCGCGACGTTCCACGCGCCCGTGATCGCCACGAGCGGCCGCACTGAAGTCGCCGCGATCGCGACGGGTCAGCCCGATCGCGCGCAGGCGGCGTATCCGGGCGCGCGCGTCGTCCCCGATCTCGACACGCTGCTCGGCCTCGACGACATCGAGTGCGTGGTGATCGCCACGCCGAACGACACGCACTTCGCGCTCGCGCGCCAGGTGCTCGAAGCAGGCCGCCACGTGGTCGTCGACAAGCCCGTGACGCTCACCGCCGACGAGGCGCTCGCGCTCGCGCGGCTCGCGAACGCGCGCAGCCGGCTGTTCGCGCCGTTCCACAACCGCCGCTGGGACGGCGACTTCCTCACCGTGCGCGACATCGTCAAGTCGGGCGAGCTCGGCCGCATCACCCGTTTCGAGTCGCACTTCGACCGCTTCCGCCCGACGCCGCGCACGCGCTGGCGCGAGGAGCCGGCTCGCGGCGGCGGCCTGCTGCTCGACCTCGGCCCGCACCTGATCGACCAGGCGCTCGCGTTGTTCGGCCTGCCGGAAACGGTGAGCGCGACCGTGAAGACGCGCCGCGACAACGGCACGGCGCCCGATTTCGTGCACCTGCAGCTCGGCTATCCGGACAAGGACGTCGCGCTGCATGCGAGCGCGCTGTCGGCGATCGAACCCGCGCGCTTCACGCTGCACGGCACGCGCGGCAGCTATCAGAAGTTCGGGCTCGACACGCAGGAAGACCAGCTCAAGGCCGGCCTCACCGCCGACGATGTCGAATTCGGCGGCGGCAACCCGCCCGGCCTGCTGCGCGTGCTCGACGGCGAAGTCGAGGTCGAGCGCCCGGTGCCGACGCTCGATGGCCAGTACGCGGAGTTCTACCGCGCGCTCGCCGCGTCGATCCGCGACGGCGCGCCGTTCCCCGTCACCGCGCAGGACGCCGTCGACGTGATGACGATCATCGAGCTCGCCGCGCAGAGCGAGCACGACGGCCGCCGGCTGCCGTTCGTGCGCCGCACGATCTGACACCGCGCGCCGGCCGGTCGCGGCCGGCCGGCGCCGGTGCATCGGGATCAGCCGGAACATTCGGTTACAAATGCCGGGGGAACGAAAGTCAGCGGCAGACTGGTCTGATGCGTTTCTCAAAAAAGTCGATCCGACACCAATCCGTCAGGAGAATGTTGATGCAACGGTTGATTCGCGCAGCAGTGTGCTGCGCCCTGGTTTCCTCGCTTGCGGCCTGTATCGTGCAGCCGCAGCAGCCGGTCCGCCCGGCGCCCCCGCCGCGGCCGAATCCGCAGGTCGTCGCGAACGAGCGGATGCAGCAGATCCAGGGCCGGATCGACAACCTGCACCGCCGCATCGATGCGCGCGTGAACGGCGGCTACTACCCGCCGCCGTACGGCGCGCAGCTTCATCATCGCCTCGACGTGATCCGCCAGGAATCGAACGACATGTCCGCGCAACACAGCGGCGGCCTGTCCGGCGACGAGCAGCGCGTGCTGAACCAGGAACTCGACACGGCCGCGCGCGCGATCGGCGAGTAACGCCCCGGCGCCCGCCGGAGCGGAAAAAGCGGTGGCACCGGTTGCCGCCGCTTGTCGCGAAGCGACATTCTTTTGCTCAAATTGACAAGGCCCACCCGCTCGCGTACAGTCGCCCGCACGCGTCGGGAGAGCGTGTAACCGGGCTGTTTCAGCCGGTTGCGCCGCCGAAGGGGCACACCCGCAAACTCTCAGGCAAAAGGACCGACCGCGTCGGGGAATCCCGTCCGCGCATTGCGCGGGCCACACTCTCCCCGCACTCTGGAGAGCGGCAGTAGCCCGCAGCGCATCCGCTGCGCGGGCAAGCTGCCCACCGAAGGGGCGCGCGTTCGCCAGGCCTGGCCGGCAGCGCAATCTCTCAGGTATCGAGGACAGAGGGGCATGTACCGGATCGCTCGCAGGCCATCGGCCGCGGTGGTCGGCACATGGCCGTTCTGATCCGCGCGCAAGCGCCTTGCCTGAGGCCTCGATGACTGCACTGAATCACACCCCGCTCAACGCCGCGCACCGCGCGCTCAATGCCCGCATGGTCGATTTCGGCGGCTGGGACATGCCCGTCAACTACGGCTCGCAGATCGAAGAACATGAAGCCGTGCGCACCGACGCCGGCATGTTCGACGTGTCGCACATGTGCGTCGTCGATTTCACCGGCAGCCGCGTGCGCGCATTCTTCGAGCATGCGATCGCGAACAACGTCGGCAAGCTCAAGACGCCCGGCAAGGCCCTCTACTCGTGCCTGCTCAATCCGCAGGGCGGCGTCATCGACGACCTGATCGTCTACTACTTCACCGAAGAATTCTTCCGCGTCGTCGTCAACGCCGGCACGGCCGAGAAAGACATCGCGTGGTTCAACCAGCTGAACGAGCAAGGCGGCTTCGGCGTCACGATCGCGCCGCGCCGCGATTTCGCGATCATCGCCGTTCAAGGCCCGAACGCCCGCGAAAAAGCCTGGGCGACGGTGCCCGCCGCGCGTGCCGCCACCAGCGAACTGAAACCGTTCAACGCCGCGCAGGTCGCCGGCACGCCGTTCGGCGATCTCACCGTCGCGCGCACCGGCTACACCGGTGAAGACGGTTTCGAAGTGATCGTCCCGGCCGTGCACGTCGAAGCGCTGTGGAACGCGCTGCAGCAAAACGGCGTGCGCCCGTGCGGGCTCGGCGCGCGCGACACGCTGCGCCTCGAGGCCGGCATGAACCTGTACGGCCAGGACATGGACGACACCGTGTCGCCGCTCGACGCGGGCCTCGCGTGGACGGTCGATCTCTCCGCGCCGCGCGACTTCGTCGGCCGCGCCGCCCTGGAAGCCAACGGCACCCGCGCCGCGTTCGTCGGCCTGATCCTGCAGAAGGAGAACGGCAAGGCAGGCGGCGTGCTGCGCGCGCACCAGAAAGTCGTCACGCCGCACGGCGAAGGCGAGATCACGAGCGGCACGTTCTCGCCGTCGATGCAGGAATCGATCGCGTTCGCGCGCGTGCCGGCGGCCGTCCAGATCGGCGACCTGGTCCAGGTGCAAATTCGAGACAAGAATCTTCCCGCGCGCGTGGTAAAACTGCCGTTCGTGCGCAACGGCAAGGTCCTCGCTGCGTAACGGCCGGGAGGCCCGCCTCCCGGGAAGCCGGGAGATGGCGCCCGGCGCAACACCACACCCGGCGCGCCCCGGCGGCGCGCCAGCATAACGAACACACCCTTTTATCCAGGAGCATCCGATGAGCAACGTCCCGGCCGATCTGAAATACACCGACGAACACGAGTGGATCCGCACCGAGGCGGACGGCACGCTGACGGTCGGCATCACCGATCACGCGCAGAGCACGCTCGGCGACATCGTCTTCCTCGAACTGCCGCAAGTCGGCAAGTCGGTGACGGCGGGCGACGCCGTCGGCGTCGTCGAATCGGTGAAGGCCGCATCCGACATCTACTCGCCGGTGTCCGGCGAGGTCGTCGCGATCAACGAAGATGCCGCCAATTCGCCGGAAGAAGTGAACAGCGACGCGTACGGCGTGTGGCTGTTCAAGATCAAGCTCGCGGCCGGCGCGTCGACCGACAAGCTGATCGACGCTGACGCATACAGCAAGCTGATCGACTAATTTCCCTACCCGATCCGCGCGGCGCCGGCTCGGCGCGCGCGGAACCAGAGTCACGCCATGAAGCTCGAACACCCGGACCGCCTGATGAACCGCACGCCCCTCTCGCTCGCCGCGCTCGAAACGCACGACGCGTTCGCCGAACGCCACATCGGCCCCGACGCCGCCAGCCAGCAGGCCATGCTCGACACGCTCGGCTTCCCGACGCGCGCCGCCCTGATCGACGCCGTGATCCCGGCCTCGATCCGCCGCGCCGAAACGCTGCCGCTCGGCCCGTTCGCGCAGCCGAAGAGCGAAGCCGAAGCCCTCGCCGCGCTGCGGGTTCTCGCGGACAAGAACCAGGTGTTCCGCTCGTATATCGGTCAGGGTTACCACGACACGCACACGCCGGCCGTGATCCTGCGCAACGTGCTCGAAAACCCGGCGTGGTACACGGCCTACACGCCGTACCAGCCCGAAATTTCCCAGGGTCGCCTCGAGGCGCTCCTGAACTTCCAGCAGATGGTTGCCGACCTCACCGGCCTCGCGATCTCGAACGCGTCGCTGCTCGACGAAGCCACCGCCGCCGCCGAAGCGATGACGCTGCTGCAGCGCACCGGCAAGCCGGCATCGAACGTGTTCTACGTCGCCGACGACGTGCTGCCGCAAACGCTCGAAGTGATCCACACGCGCGCGCTGCCGGTCGGCATCGAGGTCAAGACCGGCCCGGCCGCCGACGCCGCGCAAGCGAATGCATTCGGCGTGCTGCTGCAGTACCCGGGCGTGAACGGCGACGTGCGCGACTACCGCGCGCTCACCGAAGCGATCCACGCAGCCGGCGGCCACGTGGTCGTCGCGGCCGACCTGCTCGCGCTGACCGTCCTCACGCCGCCGGGCGACTGGGGCGCGGACGTCGCGATCGGCAACACGCAGCGCTTCGGCGTGCCGATGGGCTTCGGCGGCCCGCACGCCGCGTATCTCGCGGTGCGTGACGAATTCAAGCGCCAGATGCCGGGCCGCCTCGTCGGCGTGACGGTCGACGCGCAGGGCAAGCCCGCGCTGCGCCTCGCGCTGCAGACGCGCGAACAGCACATCCGCCGCGAGAAGGCGACGTCGAACGTGTGTACCGCGCAGGCGCTGCTCGCGATCATGGCCAGCATGTACGCGGTCTACCACGGCCCGCACGGCCTGAAGACGATCGCGCTGCGCGTGAACCGCATCGCGGCGCTGCTCGCCGCCGGCGTGAAGCAGCTTGGCTTCACGACCGTCAACGACACGTTCTTCGACACGCTGACGATCGACACCGGCGCGCGCACCGCGCAGGTTCACGAATTCGCGAAGGCGAAGCGCATCAACCTGCGCCGCGTGAGCGACACGCAAGTCGGCGTATCGGTCGACGAAACGACGACGCGCGACGACCTCGCCGATCTCCTCGCCGTGTTCGCGCAGGCCGCGGGCGGCACCGCACCGGCCGTCGACGCGCTGGACGCCGGCCTCGCCGGCGTCCCCGCGCTGCCGGCCGGCCTCGAGCGCACGAGCGCGTACCTGACGCACCACGTGTTCAACCGCCACCATTCCGAAACCGAAATGCTGCGCTACCTGCGCAGCCTGTCGGACAAGGATCTCGCGCTCGACCGCTCGATGATCCCGCTCGGCTCGTGCACGATGAAGCTGAACGCGACGTCGGAAATGCTGCCCGTCACGTGGCCTGAATTCGGCCGCATCCACCCGTTCGCGCCGGCCGAGCAGACCGTCGGCTACCGCGAGATGATCGACCAGCTCGAGCAGATGCTCGTCGCGGCCACCGGCTACGCGGCCGTGTCGCTGCAGCCGAACGCGGGCTCGCAGGGCGAGTACGCGGGCCTGCTGATCATCCACGCTTACCACGCGTCGCGCGGCGAAGCCCATCGCGACGTGTGCCTGATCCCGGCGTCGGCGCACGGCACGAACCCGGCATCCGCGCACATGGCCGGCATGAAGGTCGTGGTCGTCGCCTGCGACGCGCAGGGCAACGTCGACATCGCCGACCTGAAGGCGAAGGCCGAGCAGCACGCGAAGGACCTCGCGGCAATCATGATCACGTATCCGTCGACGCACGGCGTGTTCGAGCAGAACGTCCGCGAGATCTGCGAGATCGTCCATGCGCACGGCGGCCAGGTGTACGTCGACGGCGCGAACATGAACGCGATGGTCGGCCTGACCGCGCCGGGCCAGTTCGGCGGCGACGTGTCGCACCTGAACCTGCACAAGACCTTCTGCATCCCGCACGGCGGCGGCGGCCCGGGCGTCGGCCCGGTCGCGGTCGGCGCGCACCTCGCGAAGTTCCTGCCGAACCAGCGTTCGACCGGCTACACGCGTGAAGAAGACGGCATCGGCGCGGTATCGGCCGCCCCGTACGGCTCGGCGTCGATCCTGCCGATCTCGTGGATGTACATCGCGATGATGGGCGCGAAGAACCTGACCGCCGCGACGGAAACCGCGATCCTCAACGCGAACTACATCGCGAAGCGCCTCGCGCCGCACTACCCGGTGCTGTATTCGGGCCCGGGCGGGCTGGTCGCGCACGAGTGCATTCTCGACCTGCGTCCGATCAAGGAATCGAGCGGCATCACCGTCGACGACGTCGCGAAGCGCCTGATGGACTACGGCTTCCACGCGCCGACGATGAGCTTCCCGGTGCCGGGCACGCTGATGGTCGAGCCGACCGAATCGGAGTCGCAGGAAGAACTCGACCGCTTCATCGCCGCGATGATCGCGATCCGCGAGGAGATCCGCGCCGTCGAGGAAGGCCGCGCCGACCGCGAGGACAACCCGCTGCGTCACGCACCGCACACGGCGGCCGTCGTCACCGCGGACGAATGGCCGCACGCGTACTCGCGCGAGCAGGCTGCGTACCCGGTCGCGTCGCTGGGCACGAACAAGTACTGGCCGCCGGTCGGCCGCGCGGACAACGTCTACGGCGACCGCAACCTGTTCTGCTCGTGCGTGCCGATGTCGGAATACGCATAACGCGCGCCAGCCCAGGAGCCGCCCGATGGTGACCGCACCGCACGCAACCCGGAGTTGCGTGCGGTTTTTTGTTCGCCGCTCGAACCGGTTCACGTTCGTCCGCCAATCCGGCTAACATCACACGCGATCCAGCCAATGAAGGAGTTCCGCATGGTGCGTCCGATGTTTCCGGGCCATGGTGCAATGCAAGGGCGGCCGCGCGCGCGCCGCGTCGTGCCGATGCTCGTCGCGTCGCTGTCGTTTGCCGCCGCCGGTCTCGGCGCGTCCGGCAGCGCGCGCGCGGCGATGAATTTCTGCGCGGCGCCGGCACTGCAGGCGAGCGAGACGACACAGGCCGAGCCGGGCATCCAGGCGCTGATCCGCAGCGTCGACGCGCGCATCGGCGAGCAGCCGAAGGCGATGGCGCGCGTGCACACCGAGGGCACGCTGCCGCATGAAGGCATCTACGACCAGAGTGCCGCCGCGCTGAAGGATCTCGACCTGATGCGCGATGCCGCGCTCGCGTGGCGCGTGACGAACGCGCCGCGCTACCTGCAGCTCGTCGACCGCTTCCTGTCCGCGTGGGTCGCGACCTACCAGCCGAGCTTCAACCCGATCGACGAGACGCGTTTCGAAAGCCTGATCGTCGCGTACGACATGACCGCGAGCGCGCTGCCGGTGAAGACCCGCAACGCGACGGCCGCGTTCATCGCGAAGCTCGGCGCCGGCTACGTCGCGCAGATCGACGCGCAGAAGCGTCCGCTCACGGGCACCTGGCGCAACAACTGGCAGAGCCACCGGATTAAGCTGATCGCGCTGTCCGCGTTCACGCTCGGCGACCGCAAGATGATGAACGCCGCGCAGCGGCTGTTCGTCGAGCATCTCGCCGACAACATCGGCCCGGACGGCAAGACCTGGGATTTCGAGGAACGCGATGCGCTGCATTACGCGGTCTACGACCTGCAGCCGCTGGTGACGGCCGCGCTCGCCGCGCGCCGCTTCAACCGCAACTGGCTGCGCGAACGGGGCGCGAACGGCGCGACGCTCGCGGCCGCGCTCGACTGGCTCGTGCCGTACGCGCTCGGCGAAAAAACCCACGAGGAATTCGTGAATTCGCCGGTGCCGTTCGACGCGAAGCGCCGCGAGGCCGGCCTGCCGGGCTACACGGGGCAGTGGGACCCGAAAAACGCCACCGAACTCTTTCATCTGGCCGCGCGGCTCGACGGGCGCTATGCCCGCGTCGCGCAGCAGCTTTCCCCAACGCCGCCCGCATGGCTCGCCGCGTGCCTGCCATTGCAGGCGCGCTAGCACATTCTTAAAGCAAGGCAGGAATCACTATGGCAGTCAGCGTCTTCGACCTTTTCAAGATCGGCATCGGTCCGTCCAGTTCGCATACGGTCGGGCCGATGCGTGCGGCGCTGATGTTCGTCCAGGGACTCGAACGTGACGGGCAACTCGCGGCGACGGCCCACGTGAAGGTCGAGCTGTACGGCTCGCTCGGCGCGACCGGCAAGGGCCACGGCACCGATCGCGGCGTGATGCTCGGCCTGCTCGGCGACGCGCCCGACACCGTCGATCCCGACACGATCGACACGCGGCTGGAAGACATCCGCAAATCGAAGCAGCTCGCGCTGCTCGGCACGCATCCGGTGCCGTTCGTGCTGAAGGAGAACATCGCGTTCTACCGTCAGGCGTTGCCCGAGCACCCGAACGGGATGAAACTGCGCGCGTCCGACGCAAGCGGCAACGTGCTGGTCGAGCGCACCTACCTGTCGGTCGGCGGCGGCTTCGTCGTGACGGCCGGCGCGCCGAACACGAAGGTGCTGAGCGCGGCCGAGCAGATGACCCATCCGTTCCGCACCGGCGCCGAGCTGCTCGCGCTGACCGAGTCGACCGGCAAGTCGATCGCGCAGCTGATGTGGGAAAACGAGCGCGCGTGGCACACCGAGGAAGAGACGCGCGACGGCCTGCTGAAGATCTGGGCCGTAATGCAGTCGTGCGTGTCGCGCGGCTGCGGGATCGGCAACCCGGAAGCCGACGGCAACCTGCCCGGCCCGTTCCAGGTCAAGCGCCGCGCGCCGCAGCTGTACCGCACGCTGACGGGCAGCCCCGAGCGCGCACTGCAGGATCCGCTGTCGATGATCGACTGGATCAACCTGTACGCGATCGCGGTCAACGAGGAAAACGCGGCCGGCGGCCGGGTCGTCACCGCGCCGACCAACGGCGCGGCCGGCATCATCCCGGCCGTGCTGCACTACTACACGCGCTTCACGCCCGGCGCGAACGAACAGGGCGTGATCGACTTCCTGCTGACGGCCGCCGCGATCGGCATTCTTTACAAGCTGAACGCGTCGATCTCCGGCGCGGAAGTCGGCTGCCAGGGCGAAGTGGGCGTCGCGTGCTCGATGGCGGCCGGCGCGCTCGCGGCCGTGCTCGGCGGCACGCCGCAGCAGGTCGAGAACGCGGCCGAGATCGGGATGGAACACAACCTCGGCCTCACCTGCGACCCGGTCGGCGGGATGGTGCAGATCCCGTGCATCGAGCGCAACGCGATGGCGTCGGTGAAGGCGGTCAACGCGGCGCGCATGGCGCTGCGCGGCGACGGCTCGCACTACGTGTCGCTCGACTCCGTGATCAAGACGATGCGCGAGACGGGCGCCGACATGAAGACGAAGTACAAGGAAACGTCGCGCGGCGGGCTGGCGGTGAATATCGTCGAGTGCTGATGCTGGATCCGGGCGTCATGCGGGACAATCCGACGTCTCGCATGACCCTCGGGCGCCCTGCGTGCCCTGATCAATCGTCCAGCCAGTTCTCCAGCCGCAATCCCGGATAGCTCACAAAATCCCGCTCGTTGTTGGTCACGAGTACGACATCGAGCGACACCGCATGGGCGGCGATCAGCTTGTCGAGGTGATCCTTCTTCCGCTCCCGGGTTGCCTCGCGGACCGGACCATACGCTTGCGCCGCCGCGACGTCGAACGGCGCGACCGGAATGTCGTCGATCAGCGCGGCAAGATTGCCGCGCTCCCGCGCAGGGCTCGCGCACGCCGCGACGCCGTACTCGAGCTCGGCGTACGTGATCGCCGACATCACGACGTCCCCCGTGTAGCACTGCGCAAACCGCCTCGCAACCTGCTCCGGCTGATTCTTCATCAGGCAGATGCACATGTTGGTGTCGAGCATGTAGCGCGGCATCACCAACCCTCGCGTTCGGCCTGCTCGTGGTCGCCGCGCCCTTCGGCCATGAAATCCGGCCCGAATTTCGCGAATTTCTCGAGGACGCGGGTCAACGGCCGCCGCGCCGGCCGAATGCGGATTTCGTCGCCGATGCGCTCGATTTCCAGTTCGATATCACTGCGTTCATAGGCAAGGTCGGCAGGAATTCGCACGGCCTGCGAGTTGCCGTTCCGAAATACCCTCGTCGTATGCATGTCGCCCCCAACATCCGGATGTACTGTGGATGTACAGTATATCCGCTTGGCCGACGATGTAAATCCATGTGTGTACATCAGCGCTTACCTCGGTATCGATTCGGACGCGAACGCCGGCACGCCGCTCTTTTCTTCGCGGACGCGGCCCCTTCCGTAACCCCGCGCCGAGCGGGCCGGCGAGACATTCGTAGCGTTCAATTCTTCTGCGTTGGGGCGGCACGCACAAGCTGGCCGTTCGGCCGAAACCGCGTTGCATGCCCCGCATCCCTACGTGTTCCGACACTATTCAGGGGCCGCCCAACGGGCGTAAGCTGTACGTCCCGCTACCCAGGGAGACGGCAGCCCATGTCGCATTCCAAGGATCTCGAGCAGCCCGCCACCACCGGCGCGCGACTGCTCGTCGATGCGTTGCTCGCCAATCACGTCGAACGCGTGTTCTGCGTGCCGGGCGAGAGTTTCCTCGCCGTACTCGATGCGCTGGCGGACGACACCGCGCGCATCCAGACGGTCGTCTGCCGCCACGAGGCGGCCGCCGCGAACATGGCCGAGGCCGTCGGCAAGCTCACCGGCCGCCCCGGCATCGCGTTCGTCACACGCGGCCCCGGCGCGACCCATGCGTCGATCGGCGTGCACACCGCGTTCCAGGATTCGACGCCGATGATCCTGTTCGTCGGCCAGTGCGCCCGGGAGCACCTCGATCGCGAAGCCTTCCAGGAAATCGACTACCGGCGGATGTTCGGCCAGATGGCGAAATGGGTCGCGCAGATCGACGACCCGCGCCGTATCCCCGAATACCTGAGCCATGCGTTCCACGTCGCGACGTCGGGCCGCCCCGGCCCGGTCGTGCTCGCGCTGCCGGAAGACGTGCTGTCCGAAGCATGCGCGCCGCAGCCGGTCGTGCCGGCCGCGAAACGCGTCGCGGCCGCGCCGTCAGCCGCGCAGCTCGACGAACTGCGCGAGCGGCTCGCGCGCGCCGAGCGGCCGTTCGCGATCGTCGGCGGCAGCGGCTGGACACCCGACGCGTGCGCGAACCTGCGCACTTTCATCGAGCGCTGGCAGTTGCCGGTGGCCTGCGCGTTCCGCTACCAGGACACGATCGACAACGCGCACCCGAACTACGCGGGCGACGTCGGGCTCGGGATCAACCCCGCGCTCGCGAAGCGCATCCGCGACGCCGACCTGCTGCTCGTGATCGGGCCGCGTCTCGGCGAAGCGACGACCGGCGGCTACACGCTGCTCGACATCCCGAAGACGCGCCAGACGCTGATCCACGTACATCAAGGCGCGGACGAGCTTGGCCGCGTGTATGCGGCCGACCTGCCGATCGTGTCGGGCATGCCCGAAATCGCCACGCCGCTCGCCGCGCTCGAGGCGCCCGAACACCCGGCGTGGGCCGGCACCGCTGCCGACGCGCATCGCGCGTACCGCGAATGGCATGCGCCGCTGCCGATGCCCGGCGACGTCCAGCTCGGCGACGTGATGGTGCAGCTGCGCGAGCGCCTGCCGCATGACGCGATCCTCACCAACGGCGCCGGCAACTATGCGATCTGGCTGCATCGCCACTTCGCGTACCGGCACTTCCGCTCGCAGCTCGCGCCGACCAGCGGCGCGATGGGCTACGGCGTGCCGGCCGCGCTTGCCGCGAAGTCGCTGTACCCGTCGCGCGCCGTCGTCGCGCTCGCGGGCGACGGCTGCTTCATGATGGCCGGCAACGAGCTCGCGACCGCGATGCAGTACGGGCTGAACATCGTCGTGATCGTCGTCAACAACGGGCATTTCGGCACGATCCGCATGCATCAGGAGCGCAACTACCCGGGGCGCGTGCATGGCACGGGGCTCACGAATCCCGATTTCGCCGCGTATGCGCGAGCGTTCGGCGCGCATGGCGAGACCGTCGAGCGCACCGCCGATTTCGCGCCCGCGCTCGAGCGCGCACTGACCTGCGGGCTGCCCGCGCTGATCGAGATCCGCATCCCGCAGGACGCCAGCACGCCGGCCGCGACACTCGAGCAGATCCGCGAACAAGGCCGCCGCGCGCGCGGCGGATGACGATGGGTACGCACGCCGCGCCGCCCGCCGTCGCGCTGTCGCACGACGACGCGCTCACGCTCCCCGGCACGCTGCTCGCGCCGGACGGCACGCTCGTCGCGCCATACGACCTCGAGCAGGGCGGCGCGCGCGCCGTCGGCCACGTGCCGGCCGCGTCCGCGCGTGGCCTGCTGCACGCCGCGCACCGGCCGTTCCGGCTCGACTACGACCGCGCACGGCACGTGCACGTGATCAACGGAATGGGCGTCACGCTCGGCGATTCGGTGATCGGGCTCACCGCCCTCGCCGCGCTGCGTGCGGCGCACCCGGGCCTGCACTTCACGCTGTACCGGCCGGCCCGCGCGCCGCGCTACGTCGAGGCGCTGTATGCGCTCGCGGCCGACCTCGTCGCGCCGTCGCGCGCACTGCCGTACCGCGCCGACACGCTGCCGGCGGATGCACCGTGCATCGACGTCGGCAATCACCTGTACTGGCCCGCGTTCGCGCGGCTGCCGATGATCGATTTCTTCCTCGACGCGCTCGGCGTGGAGCCCGCGTCGGTACCGGCGTCGGCCAAGCGCAACCGCTGGCTCGCGCGGCTGCCGCTGCCTGCGCTGCCCGAGGAATGGCGGCGCCCGTACGTGCTGTTCTGCCCGACCGCGAGCACCGCGTTGCGCAGCGTGCCGCCCGCGTTGCGGGCAACGTTCGTCGAGCGACTCGCGCAGCGCTACGGATTGCCGGTGGCCGGGTTCGGGCCCGTCGCCCATCCCGCCTATGTCGACGTGAGCGCCGATGCGGCCGACGATACGGCCCGGTTCATCGCATGGGTCAAGGGTGCCGCCCTGCTGTTCGCGCCCGATACCGCCGCGCTCCATCTAGCCGACGGTTTCGACGTGCCGACGCTCGCGTGCTTCACGACGATCGGGCCGGCGCTGCGCGTGCGCGACTACCCGCATTGCGTGCCGGTCGCGCTCGACGTGCCCGCCGAATTGTTCGGGATGCATCGCAGCGAGCGGCCGGCCGATCTCGCGGCGGTCGAGGCCGCCTATCGCGCGATCGACTGGGATGCGCTGGCGTGGCCCGCGCCGCGCGAAGCGGCGGCTACGGCCGAATAGGGGAACAGGGTACGGCGGCCGGTTGGGAGGCTGAAAACGTCGATGCGTGTACGCGCCGCCGGAGCCGGTGCCTGCGCCTGAGCCGAAGGCCGCGTCTAAACCAGACCCGCTTCGCCTACCGCCCCACGCTCACCCCACCGCCACCATCACCGCGCGATCGCGCAGCGTCTCCGACGGCCGCTTGCCGAACAGCCGCCGGTAATCCGTCGCGAACTGGCTGAGATGCCAGAAGCCCCACGCCTCGGCCACGTCCTGCACCGAGCCGGCCGCGCGGCCGCACAAGTCACGCCGCGCGCCGTTCAGCCGCAGCGTGCGCAGGTAAGTGGCGGGCGCCATGCCGAGCACGTCCTGGAAGCAGTACTGCAGCGTGCGCCGGCTCACGTGCAACTGCTCGCACAGCTCGGGCACGCCGACCGGGCGCGTGCGGTGCGCGAGCACGTAGTCGCGCGCCTGGTCGACGATCCAGCGGCGCATCGACGGCGCACGGCCCGAATCGTCGTCGGCCGGCTGCGCGCACGCGTCGAACAGCGCGGCCAGCACCTCGGCCTGCAGGTCGTCGCGCTGCGCATCGGCCAGCGGGCCGGCCATCGCCACCGCGCCGTCGAGCCGGCGGCCGAGCAGCGCACACAGGCGCGCGAGCCGCGCATCGCCGACCTGCATCACGCGCTGCGTGAACAGCCGCTCGTCGAGCGCGCGGTGTTCGACGTCTTCCGCGTAGTGACGCAGCACATCGCCGCGCACGACCACACCGTAGATCGAGAACTGCGCGGGCGTCACCAGTTCGAACTCCACGTTGCCGGGCCGGAACGCGAGCGCACCCGGCCCGATGCGGCACGCATCGACGCGCGCGGTGCCGTCGCTCACGAGCGGAATGCCGAACCAGTACGCATCGCCGCGCACCTCGCATGCCTGCCGCAGCAGGTGGCTCGTCGATTCGCGAAACAGCTTCATCGTGTCGAGCGGCAGCTCGGTCAGCGTGCCGACGAAGCGGCCGGCCGCGAGCTGGTCGTAGGTCTGCCGCCAGCCGATCAGGTTGCGCGCCTGCTCGTCGGCGTCATGCGCGACGCTGACGACCGCCTGCCCGGCCAGCGCATCGTCGCCCTGCGCGTTGCGCCGCGTGTCTTCGGCCGTCGGTTCTTCGCTGCACGCCACGTATTGGTCCATCGTGTCCTCCCTCACCTGCCCGGAACCGCACCTGCCACGCAAGTCCCGTGCCGAACGGCGCGCGACCCGCGCAAAGTCCGTCATTCGACGCTGCGCGGCACGGAAGCGCCATGCGGGCATGCCCGAACGCGTTGTCGCACGCACCCCGTCGGTGCGGCACGCGCCGCGCCGGCGCATCCGGTACGCAGCGCTCGCCTGGCACTGCGCGGCGACCGGCTAGCCATCGTTCGCGGGCCGCAGCCGCACGACGCGCGTGCCGCAATTGCCGTACGCCTGAGTCACCGCCACCTCGACGATCGCGCTGCCGGCCGGCCACGGCGCCGCGTCCGCATCGGCCAGATCCGTCCGCAGCGTCGCGCGCCCGTTGATCCGGTAACGGATGCCGCGCACGAAGTCGACGAACAGCAACCCGACGCCGCTGCCATTACACCGCGCCGCGTCAATCCGGCCGCCGTCGCGCTCGCCGTACACCGGCAGCACGAAGCGCAGCGTCTTCGTATCGATCACGCGCACGACCGGCAGCAGGTCGCCGTTCGCGTCGCGCCGGCTCTGCACGATGTCGCAGGTCACGCCCGCCTGCCCGCCGCACGCCGTGCCGACGAACATGAAGGGCTGCGTCTCGATGAACTGCCGCACGCCCATGCTCAGCCGCGTCGTCACGACGTCGCTCACCCGCTCGGCCTCGTCGGCGACGCCGAAGCGGTGATGCGCGTCGAGTTCACCTGCGTGGAACACGGGATGGCGTGAATAGGATCGGGGCGGTTCTGACATGGGGTTTTACGTCCGGCGCGCCGGCTCGACTTGCCGCGGAAAACGAACGACCATCGGTATCGTTTCCGGCGAAGGCCGCGGCAATGCGCGACCGATGCCGGGTTGCGAATGCGAATGGGCGGAAACGGTCAATCTCGGGATCGCCGGTCGGTCGCGCGGCATGCATCCGCGCACCGGTCGTCGGCCAGGCAACCACCGCCGACCGGCGCGATACGCGTTCGACGACCGTCCGGTATCCGAAGCTTTGCCGCTCGAGACGGCGCCCCGACCGGCCGACGCCTAGCACCGCCGGCCGGCCAGGACGCCCGCGCACGGATCAGAAGAACCCGAGCGCCTCGGCCTGGTAGCTCACCAGCAGGCACTTCGTCTGCTGATAGTTCGACAGGGCCATCTTGTGCGTCTCGCGGCCGATCCCCGACTGCTTGTAGCCCCCGAACGCCGCATGCGCGGGATACAGGTGGTAGCAGTTGGTCCACACGCGGCCGGCTTCGACCTCGCGGCCCATCCGGTACGCGCGCGTGCCGTTGCGCGTCCACACGCCCGCGCCGAGCCCGTAGAACGTGTCGTTCGCGAGTTCGATCGCCTCCTGCTCGTCCTTGAACGTCATCACCGACGCGACCGGCCCGAAGATCTCTTCCTGGAACACGCGCATCTTGTTGTTGCCGAGCAGCATCGTCGGCTTCACGTAGTAGCCCGTGCCGAGTTCCGCCGCCGGCGCCGTGCGCTCGCCGCCGGTCAGGCATTGCGCGCCTTCGCCGCGGCCGATGTCGATGTACGACAGGATCTTGTCGAGCTGCTGCTGCGACGCCTGCGCGCCGATCATCGTCTGCAGGTCGAGCGGGTGGCCGGCCTTGATGCGCTCGACCCGCGCGACCGCCTTCTCGATGAACTTCTCGTAGATCGATTCCTGGATCAGGATCCGCGACGGGCACGTGCACACTTCGCCCTGGTTCAGCGCGAACATCGCGAGCCCTTCGAGCGCCTTGTCGAGGAACGCGTCGTCCTGGTCGAGCACGTCGGCGAAGAAGATGTTCGGGCTCTTGCCGCCCAGTTCGACCGTCGACGGGATCAGGCTGTCGGCCGCGGCGCGCAGGATGTGCTTGCCGACCGGTGTCGAGCCGGTGAACGCGATCTTCGCGATGCGCTTGCTGGTCGCGAGCGCTTCGCCCGCTTCCTTGCCGAAGCCGTTCACGATGTTGATCGTGCCGGCCGGGAACAGATCGCCGATCAGCTCCATCAGCACCAGCACCGATGCCGGCGTCTGCTCGGCCGGCTTCATCACCACGCAGCAGCCGGCCGCGAGCGCCGGCGCGAGCTTCCACGCGGCCATCAGCAGCGGGAAGTTCCACGGGATGATCTGGCCGACGACGCCGAGCGGTTCGTGGAAATGGTACGCGACGGTGTTGTCGTCGATTTCGGAGATGCCGCCTTCCTGCGCGCGGATGCAGCCCGCGAAATAGCGGAAGTGGTCGACCGCGAGCGGCAGGTCGGCCGCCATCGTCTCGCGCAGCGGCTTGCCGTTGTCGATGGTCTCGGCCACGGCCAGCAGCTTCAGGTTCTTTTCCATCCGGTCGGCGGCGGCGAGCAGCAGGTTCGCGCGCTCGGCGACCGACGTCTTGCCCCACTTGCGGCGTGCGGCGTGCGCGGCGTCGAGCGCGAGCTCGATGTCGTCGGCGCCCGAGCGCGGGATGCGACAGAACGGCTGGCCGTTGATCGGCGACACGTTCTCGAAGTACTCACCTTTCACCGGCGGAACCCACTTGCCGCCGATGTAGTTGTCGTATTGCTGACGGTACGGGTATTCGACGTCGAGGCCCAGTTGCTTCAGGTCAAACGGGTTCATACATGTCTCCTGTTCATCGTGCTTGTGTGAGTACAGCGCCGGTTGGAATTGCGCTGCCCTCGTTTACGCAACATGCGTGCCAAACAGGACGGAAGCATGGCAACCAAGGCCGGCCCGCGTGCGCACCGTGCCGTGTTCACCGACGCAGCATGGCGGGTGTGCCGATTCTGAACAGCCTGGTTGCGCAGCGCGCCGGAGCGGTGTTCGAAATCTCCACAGTGCGCGGGCGCAGCTGCGCGCGGAAGCAGGCCGTGCCGCGTGGCATGTCGCTTGCGTGCGCCCTTCGCATTCCCATGAAGCGGCGTGTGCGCCGACCGACACCATGAACGACCGCGGCCCCCTGACCGACGACGCCATCGCGTTCATCCGCGAACAGGCGTTCCTGATCGTCGCGACCGCCGACGCGGCCGGCAACAGCGACTGCTCGTACCGCGGCCGCCAGCCACGCGCGGACGGCTCGTTCGAGCCGCTCGTCGACCTGCCCGACCGCCGCACGCTCGTGCTGCCCGACTTCGCGGGCAACAACCTGTTCAACACGATCGGCAACCTGCTGGTGAATCCGGCCGTCGCGCTGCTGTTCGTCGACTTCGTGCGGCAGACGACCTGGCTCGTGCAGGGCCGCGCGACGATCGACGAGGAGGCGGGCAGCCGTGCGTATCTGTGGCCCGATGCGCGGCGCTATGTGGTGGTTGAGGTGGAGCACGCACAGGCACGGGCGGATGCGACGCTGCCGCCGCTGGTGCTGGCTTGAGGGGCAAGGCGGAGCGTCAGCGTACGAATGCGGCGATGACGAAACAGGACGACGCGCCCGCCGCCGTGGCTGGCGCGCTCGTGCGCGACGACGCGAGGCTCAACGCGTGGGCGTCTCCGCACAAGCCGGTTCGATCCGGCGGCGCACCGGCACGTCGGTGTCGTCATCCGTTTCAGTCGCCGCCGGTCGCCTGCCGAGAAACGCGAACACCACCCCCGCACACAGCACCGTCACGACCGCCAGCCCGATCAACAACCGATCGAACGCATGCGTGTAACTCGCGAGCAGCGCCGCATGCCCGACACCCGGCAACGCAACCGCCGCGCCTGCAAGATCACCGGTCGCGAGCCGCGCCGCCGCATGCAGCGTCGCGTCGGGCATGCCGGCGGCACCCGCCGCCTGCGTCAACCCCGTCCGCGCCAGCCCGGCCAGCAGCGCACCCACGATCGCGAGCGCGATCCCTTCGCCGGCCACGCGCGTCGTGCTGAAGATTCCCGTCGCCATCCCCGCGCGCTCCTTCGGCACGACGCTCACCGACAGCCCGTCCATCAGCCCCCACGGCATCCCGGCGCCGACGCCGATCGTCACCATCGGCGCGATCGCCGCGGCCCCCGCGCCGCCGCGCAGCGCAATGCCCAGCCACACGAGCCCGGCTGCCGCGATCAGGAGCCCGAACCCCGAGATCACGCCGGCCGACAGCCAGCGCGTGAGCGTCGCCGCGATGAACGGCACGACCAGCATCGGCGCGGAAATCGCGAGCATGAGCCAGCCGGCGTCGATCTCGCTGAAGCCGTCGATGCCGATGAAGCGCAGCGGCAGCACGACGAGCAGCACGATGTAGCAGCAGCAGGTCGACACCGGCAGCACCTGCACGCCGACGAAGCGCGCGATCCGGAACAGCGACAGGTCGAGCATCGGCCGCGCGACGCGCGTCTCGATCGCGACGAACGCCCACGCGCCGAGCGCCGCGCCTGCCAGCAGCGCGATCACCAGCGGGCTCGACCAGCCGCGCGCGGGCGCCTCGATCACGCCGAACGTGAACAGCGTCAGCGCGGTGGTGAACGCGGCCGTGCCGGGCCAGTCCAGCCCCGTCGCATGCGGGTCGCGCGACTCGTGCATGCGCGGCAGCCCGACTACGAGCGACAGCCCGCCAGCCACCGCGCTGGTCACGAAGATCGCGCGCCAGCCGTGATGCCCGATCAGCGCGCCGGCCAGCACGGGCCCGAACGCAAGCCCGACGCCGAAGGTCGTGCCGAGCAGGCTGAATGCGCGCGTACGCGCCGCGCCGTCGAATTCCTGCGCGAGCGCGGCCGTGCCGCCCGCGAGCGCCGCGGCCGCCGCGAGCCCTTGCGCGGCGCGCAGCAGGTCGACCGCGAGCATCGACGGCGCGAACGCGAGCGCGACCGACATCAGCGTGAAGCCGCCGATGCCGCTCGCGAACAGGCGCTTGCGGCCGAACTGGTCGGCCAGCGCACCGGCCGCCATCAGGAAACTGCCGAACGCGAGCATGAACGCGTTGGTGATCCAGTTCATCGCGACCGTCCCGCCGTGCAGGTCGCGGCCGATCGCGGGCGTCGCGACGGCGCCGCCCGAAAACGACAGCGGCAGCGCGACGGCGGCCAGGCAGACGGCGGCCAGCACCCATGCGCGCCGGCGTGCCGACGGGTCCGAAGCGGCTGAAAAAGGGGGATCCATCATCGCTCCTCGAAAAGCCGGCGCGGATGCGCCGTCAGAGCGACAGAAGATAAATCCGATTCAATCCGTGAAAAACCACGCAAAGCTCCGCATATAACGGACTAGAATTCCGCAATTCACTCGACCACGTGCGTCGACGCACGCCTTCGACTCGATGGACAACCTGACCGGCATCGTCGCCTTCGTCCGCACCGCGGAAGCATTGAGCTTCGTCGCGGCCGGCCGCGCGCTCGGCATCTCGGCGTCGGCGGTCGGCAAGACGATCGCGAAACTCGAGCAGTCGCTCGGCGTGCGGCTGTTCAACCGCACGACGCGGCGCGTCACGCTCACCGAAGAAGGGCGGCACTTCTACGAACGCTGCCAGCGGATCCTCGAGGATTTCCGCGACGCCGAAGCAACCGTGACGGCCTCCGCGCAGCGCCCGCGCGGCAAGCTGCGCGTGAGCCTGCCGGTGATCGGCTACCGGTTCCTGCTGCCGGTGCTGCCCGAATTCCGGCAACGCTACCCGGACGTCGAACTCGATCTCGATTTCAACGACCGGATGGTGGACGTCGTCGAAGGCGGCTTCGACGCGGTGATCCGCAGCGGCCCGCTGTCGGATTCGAGCCTGATGTCACGGCGGCTCGGCCCGTTCGCGTTCGTGCTGTGCGCGACGCCCGCGTATCTCGCGCAGGCCGGCACGCCGCGCACGCCGCGCGATCTCGAAGCGCACGAATGCGTGCGCTACTGCTTCCCGACCACCGGCAAGCTGCAGGACTGGGCGCTCGCGGCCGACGACGGCACGCCGCTGAAGCTGCGCACCGCGCTGACCTGCAACAACATGGAAGCCCTGCGCGGCACCGTGCTCGCGGGGCTCGGCATCGGCTACATGCCCGACTTCCTTGCGCGTGACGCGCTGGAGCACGGCGCACTCGTCACCGTGCTCGACGACTACCGGATCGCACCGGGGCAATTCTCGATCGTGTGGCCGTCGAGCCGGCAGCTGTCGCCGAAGCTGCGCGTGTTCGTCGATTTTCTGTGCGAGCGGTTGTTCAGATAGGCGCCCGTCAGGCCGCTCGAACGGCTCGAAAGGCTCGAACACCGCCACGCGGCGGCCCGCGCATGGGGTTTTTCAATCCGCTCCGATCCGCTCCGCCTCCGCCTGGGGCAGCAACGCATCGCTGTCGTCCTTCAGACCGACGCCCGTCAGCCCGAGCCGGCGCGCGTGCGTCATCAGGTAATGCAGCTTGTGCGCGGCCCCCGCGTACGGCAGCCCTTCAGGCCGCACGTTCGAGATGCAGTTACGCAACGCATCGTGGCAGCCGACCTTCGGCGCCCACGTCAGGTACACGCCGAGGCTGTCCGGCGAGCTGAGCCCCGGCCGTTCGCCGATCAGCATCGCGACGACCTTCGCGCGCAGCAATTCGCCGATCTCGTCGCCGAGCGCGACGCGCGCCTGCGTCGCGACCACCACCGGGCCGATCCGCCAGCCATCCGCATCGAGCCGCGGCCGCACGGCCTGCAGCAACGGCAGCGCCTGCTTCGCGGCCGCGAACGCCGACAGCCCGTCGCCGACCACGAACACGACGTCGGGCCCATCGCCGCTCACCGCGTCGCCGTGCGCCGCCAGCAGCGCGCGCCCTTCATCCGACAGCTTGCGGCCGAGGTCGGGCCGGCGCAGGTAATGCTGGCGATCGGGCGTCGCGCTCTGCACGCCGAGCGTCGCGAAGCCGGCCGCGTCGAGCTCGCGCCGCAGCGCGTCCGCGTCGAGCGGCTGGTGCACCGCGTCGCGCGCCTGCGCATGCGACAGGTTGAACGCTAGCAGCGGCGCGGTCGGCAGGCTGTTGCCCGCGCGGCCGAGCGCGATCCGCGCGTTCGTGAACGACTTCAGCTGCGCCCACGGGTTCTTTTCGACGGCGTCGCTCATGCCGAAATCCCCATCCAGTCGTTCGCACCCGCGAGCAGCGGCACGCGCGACGTCGCGGCGCGCAACGCACCGTGCGCGTCGGCGATCTCCATCGTCTCCAGCCACTCCTCGAATTCCGGCGCGCGGCGCAGGCCGAGCACCTCGCGCACGTACAGCTGGTCGTGGAACGACGTGCTCTGGTAGTTCAGCATCACGTCGTCCGCGCCCGGAATCCCCATGATGAAGTTGATGCCGGCCGCACCGAGCAGCGTCAGCAGCGTGTCCATGTCGTCCTGGTCGGCTTCCGCGTGGTTCGTGTAGCAGATGTCGCAGCCCATCGGCACGCCGAGCAGCTTCCCGCAGAAGTGATCCTCGAGCCCCGCGCGGATGATCTGCTTGCCGTCGTACAGGTATTCCGGCCCGATGAAGCCGACCACCGTGTTCACGAGGAACGGGTCGAACTTGCGCGCCACCGCATACGCGCGCACTTCGCAGGTCTGCTGGTCGACGCCGAAGTGCGCGTTCGCCGACAGCGCACTGCCTTGCCCCGTCTCGAAGTACATCAGGTTGTTGCCGACCGTGCCGCGCTTGAGCGACAACGCGGCCTCGCGCGCCTCGCCGAGCAGCGCGAGCGAGATGCCGAAGCTCGCGTTCGCCTTCTCGGTGCCCGCGATCGACTGGAACACGAGGTCGACCGGCGCGCCCTTCTCGACCGCCGCGATCGTGTTGGTCACGTGCGTGAGCACGCACGACTGCGTCGGCACGCCGTAGCGTTCGCGGAAGCCGTCGATCATCGCGAGCAGCTTCACGATCGCCGCGAGGCTGTCGGTGGCGGGGTTGATGCCGATCATCGCGTCGCCGCAGCCGTACATCAGCCCGTCGAGCATCGACGCGGCGATGCCCTTGACGTCGTCGGTCGGGTGGTTCGGCTGCAGCCGCACCGACATCCGGCCCGGCAGCCCGACCGTGTTGCGAAAGCGCGTGACCACGCGGCGCTTCCGCGCCGCCGCGATCAGGTCCTGGTTGCGCATCAGCTTCGACACCGCCGCGACCATCTCGGGCGTGAGGCCCGGCGCGATCCGTTCGAGCGCCGCGCCGTCGGCCGCCGGCGACAGCAGCCAGTTGCGGAACTCGCCGACGGTGAGGTGCGAGATTTCCGCGAAGGCAGCCGCATCGTGATCGTCGACGATGAGGCGCGTGACCTCGTCGTCTTCGTACGGGATCACCGCTTCGTTCAGGAACGCCTTCAGCGGCACGCCCGCGAGCGCGATTTTCGCGGCGACGCGCTCCTCCTCGCTCGCCGCCGCGACCCCGGCGAGCTGGTCGCCGGAACGCAACGGGCTCGCCTTCGCGAGCAGCGTCTTCAGGTCCGCGAAACGGTACGTGCGCGGACCGATCGTCTCCGTATAGGACATCTGCGAATCTCCTTGCCAAAAGCCGACGGCGCGCCCGTTCGACGGGGCGCGCCGGATGCCGTCAGGAACGGCCGTTCATCGTCACCCTGCTCACTCCTCCAGCAGCGCGTCGCCCGGCGCACTCGCACGCTGCGCACGCGTCGCGAGGAAGTACGCGTAGCCGAACGCGAGGAAGCCGAGGAACACCAGCGCGACCAGCCCGTTGAAGTACACCATCGTGCCGAGACAGACGAGCGCGGCCAGGATCGCGAATGCCGGGAAGATCGGGTACAGCGGCGCGCGGAACGGCCGCGCCATGTTCGGCTGCGAGCGGCGCAGCTTGAACAGCGACGCCATGCTCACGATATACATCACGATCGCACCGAATACCGACATCGTCACGATATTCGCGGTCAGCGTCTGGCCGCCGAACTGGATCAGCTCGTCGCTGTAGATCGCCGCGATCCCGACCACGCCGCCCGCGAGGATCGCGCGATGGGGCGTCTTGAAGCGCGGATGCACCTTCCCGAGCCATTCCGGCAGGTAGCCTTCGCGGGCCAGCGCGAAGATCTGGCGCGAATAGCCGAGGATGATCCCGTGGAACGACGCGACCAGCCCGAATAGCCCGAGCCACACGAGCATGTGCATCCAGCCGCTGTTCGCGCCGACGATGTACTTCATCGCCTGCGGCAGCGGATCGTTGATGTTCGCGAGCTTGGTCCAGTCGCCCGCGCCGCCGGCGAACACCATCACGCCGATCGCGAGTGCAACGAGGGTCAGGATTCCGGCCACGTACGCGATCGGGATCGAGCGCTTCGGGTTCTTCGCTTCTTCGGCGGCCATCGCGACGCCTTCGATCGCGAGGAAGAACCAGATCGCGAACGGGATCGCCGCGAACATCCCGTGGAACGCGCCCACGCTGAAATGATCGGCGCCCGACCAGCCGCCCTTCATGAAGTTGCTCCACGCGAAGCCCGGCGACACGACGCCCATGAACACCAGCAGCTCGAAGATCGCGAGCAGCGTGACGACCAGCTCGAAGGTCGCCGCGATCTGCACGCCGACGATGTTCAGCGCCATGAACACGAGATACGCGCCCATCGCCGCGTGCTTGGGCTCGAGGCCGGGGAACTGCACGTGCAGGTACGCGCCGATCGCGAGTGCGATCGCGGGCGGCGCAAACACGAACTCGACGAGTGTCGCCGCACCGGCGAGATAGCCGCCGGTCGGGCCGAATGCCCGGCGCGCATACGCGAACGGGCCGCCCGCATGCGGGATCGACGTCGTCAGCTCGGTGAAACTGAAAATGAAGGTGGTGTACATCGCCGCGACGAACAGCGCGGTGACGACGAAGCCCAGCGTGCCGGCGCTCGCCCAGCCGTAGCTCCAGCCGAAGTACTCGCCGGAAATCACGAGGCCGACCGCGATGCCCCACAGTTGCCAGGTCCCGAGCGTCTGCTGGAGCGCGGGCTGGCCGGACGACTTGGCGCCGGCGGCGGGCCGGCCATTCGACTCTGCTTTCATCGGACTCTCTCCTCAAAGGCGCCATGCCTGCCGGCCTGCGCGACTGAGAATCGATGCTAGAGAGTCATTAAACGACGTGTTATCGAAATTCGGCAAAGATCGCGGCTGACATTTCGCTTGCAGAAATGCCGACACGGAACGCGTGACGCAGGCGGCACAGCGGCAGCCTTCGCCGAACGCCGGGCGCTGGCGGCGCCGCGCGAGCGGACGCTATCGCGTGCCGTTCTCGCCCGGCCGGATCCACCTGCGGCCGCAGCGCCGCCCGGCCATGCCGCGCGGCCGGACGGATGCGCGACGGTGGCGTTACTGGCCGCCGCCGCGCTGGTTGAACCAGCGGTCGAGCAGCTTGCCGGCCGCTTCGCGGCCGCCGAGGCCGAACGACAGCGCCACCGCCACCGCGATCGCGCCGAGCACGAGGCCGAAGGCGAGCTGGACGATCTCGTTGGCGATGCCCATCGCGCGCAGCCCCATCGCGAACACGAGGCCCAGGATCGCGAATTGCGCGATGCGCGCGAACAGCACGCTGTGCTCGCGGTCGGCCTGCTCGATCACGCGGCGCGCGAGGCCCGCGAGCCACACGCCGATCACGAGGATCACGCCACCCATCAGCACGTGGCCGCCGAATTCGATGAACAGCGTGACGACGTCGCGCACCTGCGAGAAGCCGAGCCGGTTCGCCGCTTCGACCGACGCGAACAGCATCGCGAAGAACACGATCAGCCGCGCGACCAGCACCGACGGCTGCAGGATCCCCGAGAACACGCGCTCGACGCCGAGCACGGCCGGCAGCCCGTCGGCGCCCGCGGCTTCCAGCAGCTTCTGCGCGAGCGACGCGACGAAGCGCGCGAAGTAGAACGTCACCAGCACGATCACGATCGCCGCGACGATGTCCGGCACCGCGCCGAGGAACTGGTTCAGCATGTTGGTGGCCGGCACCGAGATCGCGTCGATCTTCAGCGCGTCGAGCGCGGAGATCAGCGTCGGCACGAACACGAACACGTAGACGATCGTGCCGACCAGGCTCGACACGCGCACGGGCGTCGGGCTGTCGAGGCGCTGCGTGAGGCGGTCGGCGCCGGCGGCGACGAGCAGGTTCGTCACGAGGCCGCGCAGCACGCGCGCGACGATCCAGCCGACGATGCCGATCACCGCGGCCGCGAAAATGTTCGGCACGATCGCGAGCAGCTTGTCGACCATCCCCTGCACCGGCGACAGCAGCCCCGACAGCGCGAACGATCCGAGGATCGCCGGCAGGAACATCAGGATCACGAGCCAGAACAGCACGTCGCCGAGATAGCCGCTCATCGGCTGCATGCCGGCGCCTTCGGACAGCTTGTCGTCGATCTTGCTCGCCTTCAGCGCGCGGTTCGCGAGGCTGCGCAGCAGCGACGCGATGAGCCACGCGATCAGCGTCAGCGCCGCGCCGCCGATCAGGTTCGGCAGGTAATTGACGATGTGCGTGACGAGCAGCGAGAACGGGTTCGAGACCGCATACAGGTTGAGCACGTTGAAGATGCCCACCGCGGTGACGAGCAGCACGAGCCAGAACAGGCCGCCCGCGATGATGCGCTCGACGCAGGCACCCTGGCCGGTACTTTCGTTGATCCGCTGATCGACCTTCAGCGCGCTCAGCAGGCGCATTGCGCCGGCCCGCACGACGACGGCGATCAGCCAGCCGATCACCAGGATGCCGATCGCGCCGGCGATCTTTGGCAGATACCCCCCTAGCGTGGTCTGCAGCGACGTGATGAAGCTGGAAGCATCCATTTCTTCTTCTCCCGAAAACGTGGTGTTGCGATTGAACATCGACGAACTACCTGCGTACTTCGAAAAACGTGCTGCCCCGACGGAGCAACTTACCCGAGAAAAATGACGCGATCACCCGATTTCACCGTCTTTAACTTTAGTTCTAGATCTGCGCGGGGCAAGACCCTATTTCGCCCAAATAAAAAGGGCGCGATTCATCGGTTTCCTACGCATTTCCGCAAGATTTATCCAATCCGGCCGTGCTACCGTGACGTCGGTTCCTGCCCGGACACGCGATGATCAACGAAACGAAACCCGACCCGCCCGCCTGGCTTCGCTATGCGGCGAGCGTGGCGCGCGTCCACGCGTACATTCACGCGCACCTCGACGGCCCGCTCGACCTGAACCGGCTCGCCGAAGTCGCGTGCCTGTCGCCGTATCACTGGCAGCGCGTCTATCGCGCGCTGTACGGCGAGTCGATCGTGCTGACGGTGCGGCGGATGCGGATCGTGCGCGCATCCGAGGATCTCGTGTGCACGGCGCGGCCGATCGACGAAATCGCACGGCGCGCGGGCTACGGTTCGACGCATGCGTTCGCGCGGGCGTTTCGCGACGCTTACGGCGTGCCGCCCGTGCAGCACCGGCGCACGGGCCGCCACCGGCCCATCTATCCGTTACAGCGTGGAGAAGAAGACATGTTCAAGCATGAAGTGGAGATCCGGCGGCTGCCGGAATTGCACGGCTATGCGGTGGCGCACACCGGTTCGTACCTGAAGGTCGGCGACGCGTTCGCCTGGATCGGTGCGTGGGTCGGGCAGCACGGGCTGATCGGCCCGGGCGCGAAGATGATCGGGATCTTTTACGACGACCCGGACACGACCCCCGAAGCACAGTTGCGCGCGAAGGCCTGCTTCGTGCCGGCCGACGGCGCGCCTGACATCGAACCCGTACCGCCGGTGGAGCGTGCGACGGTCGCCGGCGGCGAATACGCGGTGCTGCTGCATACGGGGCCGTATGCGGACCTGAAGACCGCCTACCAGTGGCTCTACGGCGACTGGCTGCGTCACGCGGGCCGTGAGGCTGCCGACGCGCCGCCGTTCGAGCTGTACCTCAATACGCCGATGGATGCCGCGCCGGCCGACCTGCGCACCGAGATCTACCTGCCGCTGCGCTGATCGCAAGCCTGCGCGGCGGCCTGAAACGAAGCGCGCCGGCCGGCGTTCACACGCCGCCGGCGCGAATGCGCGGACCAACCGGCTTACGCAGCCTGCGTCCCGCACCCGGGGCAGAACCGCGCGTCGTCCGCGAGCGCCGAGTGGCAGCGGCTGCAGGACTTGCCGCGTTGCGCGGCACCGCACTGCGCGCAGAAGCGCGCATCCGCCGCATTGAGTGCGCCGCAGCCCGCGCAGGCCAGCTGGGTCAGCGGCACGTTGCCGCCGGCCGGCCCGCTTCGACTGTCGGCCGGCGCCTGCCAGCCCCAGCCGTGGCGATCGCGGCCACGCGCCTCGTGGCCGCCGTGCCCGCCGCCATGGCTACCGCCGTGGCCGCCCAGGATTCGTTTCAGAAAGCTCATCGCCCGCTCCTCAACGCTTGGCCTGCCCGCCGCCGAACGCCCCCGAGGACGACAGCAGCCGCAAACCGTTGGCCACGACGATCAGGCTTGCGCCCGCGTCGGCGAAGACCGCCATCCACATCGTGCCGAGCCCCGCGACCGTGAGGCCGAGGAACACGATCTTCACGCCGAGCGCGAAGCCGATGTTCTGCACCAGTACGCGATGCGTCGCACGCGACAGCCGCACGAACGCGGGGATCTTGCGCAGGTCGTCGTCCATCAGCGCGACGTCGGCCGTCTCGATCGCCGTGTCGGTGCCCATCGCGCCCATCGCGAAGCCGATGTCGGCGCGCGCGAGCGCCGGTGCGTCGTTGATCCCGTCGCCGACCATCCCGACCGCGCCCGCGCCGCCGGCCGACAGTTCCTCGACTGCCGCGAGCTTGTCTTCCGGCAACTGGTTGCCGCGCGCGTCGTCGATGCCGGCCTGCTGCGCGATCGCCTGCGCGGTATGCGGGTTGTCGCCGGTCAGCATCGCGGTGCGGATGCCGAGCGCATGCAGATCGGCGATCGCCTCGCGGCTCGTGTCCTTGATCGTGTCGGCCACCGCGAAGATGCCGAGCACGCGTGCTTCGTCGACCAGCACCACGACGCTCTTGCCCTGCCGCTCGAGCGCGTCGAGCTTCGCTTCGAGGGCCGTCGAGCAGCGCTCGAGTTCCTCGACGAGCCGGTGGTTGCCGAGCCAGTAGCGCGTGCCGTCGATCGTGCCCTGCACGCCGCGCCCGACGATCGCTTCGAAGTCCTGCACATCGGCGAATGCCGTCGTGCCGGCATCGCGGGCAGCCGTGGCAATCGCCTGCGACACCGGGTGATCGGAGCGCGCCGCGAGGCTCGCGCCGAGGTGCCGCACGCGTGCGTCGTCAGCGTCGGTCGCGTGCAGGTCGAAGTCGGTCTGCACCGGCTTGCCGTGCGTGATCGTGCCGGTCTTGTCGAGCGCGAGCCACGCGAGCTTGCGCCCTTCTTCCAGGTACACGCCGCCCTTCACGAGAATCCCGCGTCGTGCGGCTGCCGCGAGCCCCGACACGATCGTCACCGGCGTCGAGATCACCAGCGCGCACGGGCACGCGATCACGAGCAGCACCAGCGCGCGGTAGATCCAGTCGTGCCACGCACCGCCCATCACGAGCGGCGGCGCCACCGCGACCAGCAGCGCGACCGCGAACACGATCGGCGTGTAGACACGTGCGAACTGGTCGACGAAGCGTTGCGTCGGCGCCTTCGCGCCTTGCGCCTCCTCAACCGCGTGGATGATCCGCGCGAGCGTCGAGTTGGCCGCGACGGCCGTCACGCGATAGTCGAACGAACCCGATTCGTTGATCGTGCCCGCGTACACGGCGTCGCCGGTCGTCTTGTCGACGGGCAGGCTCTCGCCGGTGATCGGCGCCTGGTTCACCGTCGAGCGGCCCGCGACGACCTCGCCGTCCAGCCCGATCCGCTCGCCCGGCTTCACGCGCACGACCGCGCCGAGCGCCACCTGCGCGGCCTCGATCGTGCGCCACGACCCGTCGGCATCCTGCACGGTCGCGGTGTCCGGCGCGAGCTGCATCAGGCCCTGGATCGCGTTGCGTGCGCGGTCGAGCGACTTCGCTTCGATCAGCTCGGCGATCGTGAACAGCACCATCACCATCGCGGCTTCCGGCCACTGGCCGATCGCCATCGCGCCCGTCACCGCGATGCTCATCAGCGCGTTGATGTTCAGGTTGCCGTTGCGGATCGCGATCCAGCCCTTCTTGTACGTGGTGAGCCCGCATGCGAGCACCGCCGCGAGCGCAAGCGCCGCCGCGAGCCACACGGGCAGGCCGGCCCAGGTCGCGCCTTCGGACGCGATCGCGGCGACACCGGCGAGCGCCAGCGGCCACCACCGCTTCGGGGGCGCGTCGGCGACGCGCGCGGCCGGTGCGCCGGGCGCTGCCGCCTCGGGCGTCATCCCGAGCGAGCGGATCGCGCTTTCGATCGCCGGCTGGGCGTCCGGCACGTGCTCGACCGTCAGCATCCGCTGCATCAGGTTGAATTCGAGCGCCGACACTTCGCTCATCCCGCCGAGCTTCTTGCGGATCAGCGTTTCCTCGGTCGGGCAGTCCATCTGCATGATCCGGAATGCGGAGCGCACGTGACCCGACGCGGTCGCCTGCGCGACCGGCAGCGGCGCGAGCGTCAGCGCGGCAGGCGCGCAGCAGTCGCCGGCCGCGTGGTCGTGGTCGTGGTCGTGGTCGTGGTCGTGGTCGTGACCGGCATGGTCGTGCGCGGCGCTGCCGTGTGCACAGGCGGTGCCATGGACATGGCCGTCGCCGTGCTCGTGTGCATGGTCATGACCATGGTCGTGGTCGTGTTCCTTGCCGCTGCCGTGGCTGCAACCGGCGCCGTGGGCATGGCCCTCTTCACGAACCGCATGCGCGTGATCATGCTCTTGGTCGTGGCTGTGGGCATGCGACTGCGCGCCGCGCGCTGCGGCGACCTCGCCGTGCGCGTGCTCGCCGGCCGTCGGCGCCGCCTCGGCGACGGTCGCCGTATCCGTATCGTGCGCGTCGGCGCAGCACGGAGCGGCGCCGCCGGCATGACGGTGTCGTGGGTCGTGGGTACGCTGGGCGTCGGTCATGACAACCTCCTCAATGGCTAACGGTGTAGAGTTAACACCCTGAAGCCACTACAAGGTCAACCCTTACACGGGAGAAAGGCATGAAGATCGGCGAACTAGCCAAAGCGGCCCGCTGCACACCCGAGACGATCCGCTTCTACGAGAAAGAGGGTCTGATGCCGGATGCGGAGCGCACCGACTCGAACTACCGCAACTACACCGACGTGCACGTCGAGCGGCTGCGCTTCATCCGCAACTGCCGCGCGCTCGACATGGCGCACGACGAAATCCGCGCGCTGCTGCAGCTCACCGACACACCGGCCGACCCCTGCGATTCGATCAATTCGCTGCTCGACGAGCACATCGGACACGTCGATGCACGCCTCGCGGAACTCACGCATCTGCGCGACCAGCTCACCGAATTGCGCCGCCAGTGCGTCGGCGAGCATTCGGTCGAGGATTGCGGCATCGTGCATGGTCTCGCGACGATGGAAACCGTCGCCCCGGCCGCGAAGCGCTCGCACCTCGGCTGAAACCCTTGTGAAATATGATAGTCTGGTTGAGAATAGTTATATTCTTACTAGATATTGAATAACTATTCATGTCCACCAGCCGTCCGTCTCCGCTTGCGCTGGCCGTCCTCGCGACGCTCACCGAAACGCCGATGCATCCCTACGGGATGCTGCAGCAGCTGAAGGCGCGCGGGTACGACGAAGTCGTCAACGTGCGCCAGCGCACGAGCCTCTACCAGACGATCGACCGGCTGCTGCGCGACGGGCTGATCGCCGTGCACGACACCGAGCGCGACGGCGCGTTTCCCGAGCGCACGCTGTATGCGCTGACCGAGGCCGGGCACACGGCCGGGCAGGCGTGGCTGCATGCGCTGCTCGCGGAGCCCGCGCGTGAATTCCCGGCGTTCGGCGCCGGTCTCGCATTCCTGCCGCTGCTCGACGCCGAAGATGCCCGCCACCAGCTCGAGCTTCGAATCACGCGGCTCGACGCGGAGCGCGAACGCCTCGAAACGCTGCGCGCCACCGCGCAGGCCGATCAGGTGCCGCGCCTGTTCCTGCTGCAGAACGAGCATGCGCTCGTCCTGCTCAATGCCGAACTCGACTGGGCACGCAGCGTCGTCGAGCACCTGAAGATCGGCGCGCTGCGCTGGGTGGACGGCTGACGCGTTACGCCGGCCGGCTCCCGCCGGCAACGTGCGTCACCCCGATCAAAGCACCTTGCCGGGGTTCAGGATGCCGAGCGGATCCAGCGCGGCCTTCAGGCGTCGCATCAATCCGATTTCCGCGTCGCTGCGCGTGTGCGCGAGATAGGGGCGCTTGAGCACGCCGATCCCGTGCTCGGCCGACACCGAGCCGCCCATGTCACGCACCACCGCGTACACGCAGTGATCGAGCGCATCGAGGTCCGTGTCGGTCATCCCGGCCAGCGACACACCGATATGCACGTTGCCGTCGCCGACATGGCCGAAGAACAGGCACGTGAGGTCCGGCCAGCGCGCCCGCAATGCCGCCTCGCAACGCTCGGCGAATGCGCCGAGTTCGCCCGTCGGCAGGCTCACGTCGAAGTTGACGAGCTGCGGCAACGCGTCGATCGCGAGGCCTTCGCGCAGCGTCCACAAGTCACGCGCCTGCCGCTCCGACGTCGCGAGCACCGCATCCTCCACGAGCCCTGCGTCGAACCCCGCCGCGAGACCGGCTTCCAGCACCTGGTGCGCATCGCCGCCCGGTGCGCTCGTCGCGCATTCGATCAGGATCGCGAAACCATCGTCGCCGACGAACGGCGCCGAAACACCCGGCGTATGACGCGCGACGTAGTCGTAGAACGCCGGCCACATCGCCTCGAAACTGACGACCTCCGGCAACATGCGCACGCTGTTCCACAGCGCGACGACCGCGTCGTAGTCGCGCACGCGGCAGAGCGCCGTGGCCGGCGCGGCCAGCAGCGGATGCAGCCGCAGCACCGCGCGCGTGACGACGCCGAGCGTCCCTTCGCTGCCGATGAACAGCTGCTTGAGGTCGTAGCCCGCGTTGTTCTTCAGCATCCGGTTCATCGAAGACACGACCGTGCCGTCCGCGAGCACGGCCTCGAGCCCGAGCACCTGCTCGCGCATCATCCCGTAGCGGATCGCGCGCGTGCCGCCCGCATTGGTCGCGAGCATGCCGCCGATCTGGCACGAGCCGCGTGCGCCGAGATCGACGCCGAACGTGAAACCCGCCGCTTCCGCGGCTTCCTGCACCGTCTGCAGCGGCGTTCCGGCGCGTACCGTCATCGTGCCGGCCGCCGCGTCGAGCGCCTCGATGCCCGCGAAGCGCTCCATCGACAGCACCACCTCGCCGCCGAGCGCGACCGCACCGCGCGCGAGTCCGGTCAAACCGCCCTGCGGCACGACCGGCTGGCCGAGCCGCGCACACAGCGCGAGCGTGCGCGACACGTCGTCGACACTGCGCGGTCGCACCAGCGCACGCGGCCGCACGCCGGCCGGCTCGTTGTACGCGGTGAAGTAACGCGGATCGATATCCACCGCGCGCGTCACGAGCGCGTCGCCCAGTTCGGCGACGAGCACGGCTTCGATCGCGTCACCCGACAACGATGCGTGGCCCTGTTCGCCACCCGCGGCGGCCGTGTTCCCGTTCTGCATCGCGCGCGGCTCCGCTTACTTCGCCGAGATGTCGATATCGCCGAAATACTTCAGGCCGAGCGACTTCACCGTGCCGTCCGCCTTCAGCTTGTCGATCGCCGCGTCGAGCTTCGCCTTCAGCGCGCTGTCGCCTTTACGCAGCCCGAATGCAATGCCATTGCCGAGAATCTTGTCGTCGCGCACGGGCTGGCCGACGAACGAGAAGCCCTTGCCGTCCGGACGCGACAGGAAGCCGCGCTGGCCGGACGGTGCGAGCACGAGCGTCGCGTCGAGACGGCCGGCGACGAGGTCCACGTACGCCTGGTTCTGGTCCTGGTACGCGACGACCGCGACGCCCGCCGGCTCCCAGTGCGCCTTCGCGAAGGTTTCCTGGATCGACGCCTGCAGCACGCCGACGCGCTTGCCCTTGAGCGATTCCGGCGTCGGCAGCAGGCCGCTGCCGGTGCGTGCGATCAACTGGGTCGGCACGCGATAGATGATCGTCGTGAAGTCGATCGCCTGGCGCCGCTGCTCGGTCGCGTTCATCGCCGAGTTGATCGCGTCGAACTTGCGGCCCTGCAGCGCGGGAATCAGGCCGTCGAACGACGTCTCGACCCATTTGCACGACAGCTTCGCCGTCTGGCAGACGGCATTGCCGACGTCGATGTCGAAGCCTTGCAGGTCGCCGTTCGGCGCTTTCGATTCGAACGGCGGATATTGCGCTTCGAGGCCGAAGCGCAGCGTCGGCGCGTCGGCGAGCGCCGCGCCCGAGCCGATGGCGCACGCGAGTGCGAACGCGAGTTTCAGGGTGGCCGTGTGCTTCATCGTGATCTCCTGTGTCTGGTCGGTGCGACGTCCCGTCGCCGGGTGCCCGTCGCCGGTTTCCGTACGGGCCTTACAGCGAACGCAGCCGCCGCGCGCCTTCGATCAGCGTCGCGTCGTCCTTCGAGAAACTGAGCCGGATCACGCCGGCGTCGGTGCCGTCGGTATAGAACGCCGACAGCGGAATCGTCGCGACGCGCGCGTCGCGGATCAGGCGCAGCACGAAATCGCTGTCGCTTTCGTCCGAGAAGTGCCGGAAGCGCGCGAGCATGAAGAACGAGCCTTCGCTCGGCAGCAGTTCGAAACGCGAATCGGCCAGCTCGCGCGCGAGCAGGTCGCGCTTGGCCTGGTAGAACGCCGACAGGCCGAGATAGCTGTCCGGCCGCGCGAGGATCTCCGCGAACGCGACCTGCATCGGCGTGTCGGCTGCGAACACCATGAACTGGTGCACCTTGCGGATCTCGTCCATCAGCTCGGCCGGCGCGAGGCAATAGCCGACCCGCCAGCCCGTCACGTGGAACGACTTGCCGAACGACGACACGATCACGCTGCGCTCGGCCAGCTCGCGATGGCGCGCCATGCTCTGGTGCTGCGCGCCGTCGAACACGACGTGCTCGTAGACCTCGTCGGACAGGATCACGATGCCGGTATCGCGCGTGAGCTGCGCGAGCCGTTCGAGGTCGTCGGCGGAAAACACGGTCGCGGTCGGGTTGTGCGGCGTGTTGACGATGATCATCCGCGTGCGCGGGTTGATCGCCGCGGCGACTTCGTCCCAGTTCACGCGGAAATGCTCGGGCGACAGCTTGATCGCCACCGGCGTCGCGCCCTGCAGCCGCACGATCGGCGCATAGCTGTCGAACGACGGCTCGAAGTAGATCACCTCGTCGCCCGGATGCACGAGCGCGCTGATCGCCGCGTAGAGCCCTTCGCTGGCGCTCGCGATCACCGTGATCTCGGTAGCCGGATCGTAGTGCGTGCCGTACAGCGCGTCGGTCTTCTCGGCGAGCCGCTCGCGCAGCGCCATGACGCCGGCCATCGGCGCGTACTGGTTGTGCCCGTCGCGCATCGCGCGCGCGACGCCTTCGACGAGCGCCGGATCGGGCGCGAAATTCGGCGCCCCCTGCGACAGGTTCAACGCATCGTGCCGGGCAGCCAGTTGGCCGATCACCGTGAAGATCGTCGTCCCGACGTCGGGCAGTTTCGAACGGGGCGCGGTCGCGCTTCGCATGACTCCTCCTTCTGATGTCCTTCGGGCGGCCGCGTGCGACACGCACGGCCTGCATCTGTCGCACGATTTAGCCCGAGCCAATATCGGTCGACAATCGAAAGTTCGTCATGGCGGCCATGCATTTTTCTCATGGCCCGTGGGAAGGGGTACGCAGCGGCAAGGCTAGCCTGCCGGGGCGACATGCGAATCAGGCATTTCCCCTAGGGCCTGCTACCGGCCGGCCGCCGCCAGGTAGGCGAGCAGCACGGCCCGCAGTTCGTCGCGCAGCGCGGCGATGTCGAACGCGGGCCCGAGCGTCAGCAACGCCTGGGAAAGCCCGCCGTAGCAGATCGTGTGCGCCATCCGCGCGAGCCCGTCGAGCCGTGCGGCCGGCGGCGGATCGGCCGCGTGCGCGAGTGCGTCGCGCCACAGCGCGACGTACGCGTCGTAATGCCGGCGGTAGGCGGTGAGCGGCGACACCTGCCGCTCCAGCGCGAACAGCGCGCCCCACAGCGCCGCGTCGGCGCCGATCGCGTCGACCTGCAGGTCGACGAGCGCGGCGGCGAGTTCGGCCCGCGGCGCGCCGTGCAATCGCGCGATGGCGTCGCGCAGCCGGTCGGCCAACGCCTGTACGTGCCGATGGATGCAGAGCGCCGCGAGGCTCTGCTTGTCGCCGAAGTATTCGTAGAAGGTGCCGATGCTCACGCCCGCGACCGCCGCGATCTCGCGGATCGTCGCCTTCGCGTAGCCGCGTTCGAGCAAAAGCTGAACGAACGCCTGCTGCAGCGCGTCGGAACTCGCCTGCGCGCGCGACTGGCGCGGCCGGCGGCGCAAGGCGGGCGCGGGTTGCGCCGTCGGCTGGCCGGGCGGCGCCGGAACCTGAACATGTCGCGGCGGCATATTTGCTACTCTGGAAATCAGCAGGGCATGCGTTTTACCGGGGGCCGGAGCCGGCGCCGAAGCGTCATCCGTGCGGCATGACGCCGGCCGCCCGCGCAGCATGAGACCGGAGACACCTCGATGACCGAATCGACTCACGCCGTCACGAACCAGTTCGACGAACTGGTCGACTATAACCTCTTCGCGACGGACATCGCGCTGCGCGATGCGCTCACCCGCGCGGGCGCCGACTGGGCCGTGCCGCAGCTCGACGCGTACGGCGCGCGGCTCGGCAGCGCCGACACCGCGCGCCTCGCCGACGAGGCGAACCGCCACACGCCGGAACTGCACACCTTCGACCGGCGCGGCCGGCGCATCGACCGCGTCGACTTCCACCCGGCCTGGCACACGCTGCTCGGCCAGTACCGCCACGAAGGTTTCGTGTCGCTCGCGTTCCGCGACACGCGCCGCGGCCGCTGGGCCGCGACCGCGGCCGGCTTCTACCTGCATGGCCAGATCGAGGCCGGCACGCTGTGCCCGGCGACGATGACGCAGGCCGCGATTCCCGTGCTGCAGAAGGAGCCCGCGCTGTGGGACCTGCTGCGCGACAAGCTCTACAGCAACGACTACGATCCGCGCGACGTGCCGGTCGCCGACAAGCGCTCGATCTGGTTCGGCATGGGCATGACCGAGAAACAGGGCGGCTCCGACGTGCGCGCGAACACGACGCTCGCGAGCGCCGTCGGCGCGGGCGGACGCGGCGGCGAATACCGGCTGCACGGCCACAAGTGGTTTTTCTCGGCGCCGATGTGCGATGCCCACCTCGTCGTCGCACGCACCGAAGCCGGCAGCCCGTCGTGCTTCTACGTGCCGCGCTGGCGGCCGGACGGCACCAAGAACGCGGTCGAGATCCAGCGGCTGAAGGACAAGGTCGGCAACCGCAGCAACTCGAGCAGCGAGATCGAGCTGAACGACGCGTGGGGCATCATGCTCGGCGACGAAGGCCGCGGCATCCCGACCATCATCGAGATGGCCACCACCACGCGGCTGAACTGCGTGCTCGGCAGCGCGGCGATGCTGCGCCAGGGCGTCGTGCAGGCGATCGCGTACACGCGCCAGCGTCATGCGTTCGGCCGCGCGCTCGCCGAGCAGCCGCTGATGCGCACCGTGCTCGCCGATCTCGCGCTCGAAAGCGAGGCCGCGCTGTCCCTCTCGATGCGTCTCGCCGATGCGTTCGAGCGCGACGACTCGCCGCGCGAACGCGCATGGAAGCGCATCGTCACGCCCGCCGCGAAATTCTGGGTGTGCAAGCGCGCGGTCGAGCTGACCGGCGAGGTGATGGAAGTGTTCGGCGGCAACGGCTACGTCGACGACGGCCCGATCGCGCGGCTGTTCCGCGAGGCGCCCGTCAACTCGATCTGGGAAGGCTCCGGCAACGTGATGTGCCTCGACGTGCTGCGCGCGATATCGCGCGAGCCCGACGCGGCCGCCGCCCTGTTCGCCGAACTCGCCGATCTCGGCGCGGGCGAACCGCGCATCCGCACGGCGCTCGAAGCGCTGCGTGCGATGCTCGCGGCGCCGGCCGACACGCTCGAGGCGTCGGGCCGCGTGTTCGCGCAGCGGCTCGCGGTGCTCGCGCAGGCGTGCCTGCTGCGCCGCGATGCGCCGGCGGCCGTTGCCGACGGATTCGTCGCGACGCGGCTCGCCGCGCCCGACTGGGGCCGCATCGCGGGCGGCTTCGATCCGCACGCGATCGACGTCGCCGCGCTGCTGCAGCGCGCGTACCCGGCCTGATGCCCTTTGGATAGCTTGGTAAGGCCCAGTTCGCCTTCGCACGCCCGCCCGGAGTCACGATGAACCTCGTCGCCGCCCTCGACCGCGCCGCCCGTGCGACGCCCGACCAGCCATTCCTCGTCAGCGAATCCGCGACGATCACCTATGCCGCCGCGCGCGAGCGCTCGCACCGCGCGGCAGCCGTGCTGAGCGCGCTCGGCGTCGCGGCTGGCGACCGCGTCGCCGCGATGTGCTTCAACACGCCGGCGTTCGTCGACCTGATGTTCGGCGCGTGGCGGCTCGGCGCGACGTTCGTGCCGGTCAACCACAAGCTGCAGGCGCCGGAAGTCGACTACGTGCTCGAACACAGCCGCAGCAAGGCGCTGCTGTTCGACGTGGCGCTTGCGCCGGTGGTCGAACGGCTCCTGCATCCCGCGCGGCGGCTCGTGACCGAAGGCGAACTCGACGGCGTGCCGTGCTTCGACACGCTGTGCGCGACGATGGACGGCCTCGCGGGCATCGAGCCGGCCGACGACGACATCGCGCAGATCCTCTATACGTCCGGCACGACCGGCCACCCGAAAGGCTGCGTGCACAGCCACCGCACCGTTACGCTCGCGGCGATGCAGGCGGCGCTCGCGACCGGCATCGGCCGCCACGAGCGCACGCTGATGGCGATGCCGATCTGGCATTCGTCGCCGCTCAACAACTGGTTCGGCGGCACGCTAGTCGCGGGCGGAACCGTCGTGCTGCTGCGCGAATATCATCCGCTGCGCTTCCTGCAGGCCGTCGAGCGCGAGCGCGTGACGCTGTATTTCGGCGCGCCGGTGTCGTACCTGCTGCCGCTCGACACGGTCGACGGCTTCGCGGCGTTCGACCTGTCGAGCGTGCGCGCGTGGCTGTACGGTGGCGGCCCGATCGGCCCCGCGCAGGCCGAGCGTCTCACGCGTGCGTATCGCAGCAACGCGTTCTTCCAGGTGTACGGCATGACGGAAGCCGGGCCGGCCGGCACGACGCTGTATCCGGACGAGCAGATCGCGAAGGCCGGTTCGATCGGCCGCACCGGCGGCCCGGGCGTCGACCTGCGCGTCGTGCGGATGGACGGCCTCGACGCACAACCAGGCGAGACCGGCGAGATCTGGCTGAAGACCGACAGCATGATGCTCGGCTATCTCGACGATGCGGCCGCGACGCGCGCCGCGTTCGCGCCGGACGGCTGGTATCGCACCGGCGACATCGCGCGGATAGATCAGGATGGCTATCTGTTCATCGTCGACAGGCTGAAGGACATGATCGTGACAGGCGGCGAGAACGTCTATTCGAAGGAGGTGGAGGACGTGCTCGGGGCGCACCCGGACATCGCCGAGGCGGCGGTCGTCGGCGTCCCGCATCCCGACTGGGGCGAGACGGTCGTCGCGCACGTGGTGCTGCGCGCGGGCAGCGTGCCCAACGCGGATGCACTGCGCGCGTTCTGCGGCGAGCGGCTGGCCGCGTACAAGATCCCGCGCGAATTCACGTTCGCGCAGGCGCTGCCGCGTACACCGACGGGGAAGCTGCAGAAGTTCTTGCTGCGTGTGCGCAGGGACTGAGTATCCGCGATTGAGCTAGCGCATTCGCGCACGCGCGGTCAATGCAACAGGCAGAACGGAACAAGTAATAGAAGTTACCAGCTCTGAATCATATTCGTCCGATTGATCGACGTTTCTTAACTGGAATAGCGTCTCTAGGCAGCCATTCCATTTACTGAGACAGGGAAGCCGGATGAAAAACGAACCCAAAGGACCGACCCATCTTTTCGCCACCGTTGGCGCGCTCACGGAACGCGGTGGACGTGTCACCACCGCAACCAGCGGCCTGACATTGGCCGGATTGGAAGTCGCCTGCGTCGGCGATGTGGTGACCTACGACGACGGTAGCGAGGCCGCGATTATCGACGGCGCGGGAAACAACCATAGCGGAGGCAAGCCATTCGCGTTAGTGGGCAGCCGGTTGAGCAACGGCGACCGCATTACCGAAACGCTGCGCACTTCGTGGGGCATTCACGCAGGGGATGGGCAATGCGTTTCGGGCCTGTTCGATCCGACCTATGTGCCGCCACCCGCACCGCCTGCCTACAGACTGGCGGTACGTGGCGCGACAACAGCGCGCGGCGGTGCATTACGCGAGCCGTCCGGCACATGGGAAGTAGCGCCGCACTTGGGCAAAGCTGCCACGGTGGGCGACCTGATCCGCTATCCCGACGGCTCAACCGCGCGCGTGACGACCGGTCTGGGTTTGGCCGACCGGGCCGACTTCGCGCCGCTCGCCTTCGTTGGCAGCGAACTCGATAACGGCGACACGATCACCGATAGTCCCGAGCGACAAGGCGTGGCGTCGTCCGCTGTTTTTGGCATCGTCACCCGCTCGGCCATGCCCCGCTGAGGTAGCGCTCATGATCCGCTACTTTCTTGCCAAAGGCGACCGCGCCGGGGAAGCGGTCATTGTTGAAGGCCTCGACCGCGTGACCTGTTCCAATCCGCCGCCGACGGTTCATATCGCCACACTCGATATGAAGACCTACTGCTCGGCCTGCAAGCGCGAAGGATACATCGCACCGCAAGGGCCGCGTTGGCCAGGCACCGGCCCGAACGGCAAACAGTGGGCATTGAGCGGGGATATCAATGTCTGCGGATGCAACCCACCGCCGATCTTCTACGCTGAGCGCGGCATGCGGATGACTTTTACTGCGGGCGAAATTTCGACGCTGGATGGGCGCAAACCTGGTGCAGCCCATCTGCCGTTTGCCTTATCGGATGCCGTACATGACGAGCAATTTACCTTGCTCGATGATGCACACCGCCCGCTCGCCAACGTTCGCTATCGAATCATCACCGACACCGGGCAGATCTTCGCAGGCATCACGGACGCGGCCGGGCAAACAGATCGAATTGCGACCGACGCCGCAGCATCTCTGAAAATCTATACAAAGGGGCCTTGACGCAATGAGCGGCTTTTCGGGAAATAAATACGAATTCGAAGTTCAGGAAAACGAAGAATGGGTCCTCGTCCATTCGGGGGCCGTCACCAACACCAATCCGGGGTCCATGGTCTATATATCAATCAACACGATGCCAATCTGCCCCAACATGAGTAACAAGGCGTTCAGATCCCTAATAATGCGACTACGGGACACCGCGGTGATCTTAATTGAGGAACGCATATCGGATCTGGCGCGATGGGATAAAATTGCCCGAGATAGAGTGCAATTCTGGTTTGGCCGAAGCGACGAAGCGATACGTCAAAAACTAAGTTTCGGCCTGCCCAGGCTCGCTGCGGCTATGTGCGAACTACAGCCCGAGAAGATCATAAGATGGGACGAACAAAGCCAACGGCAACTTACATGCTCAGTGGCCCCTGATACTGGCGCAAATGACGCGGCTGTATGCAAGCCCGATTCGGCACGTCGAATAATCGCGATTTACCCGCATTTCTGCACTGTCGAGGATGTGTACGTTGCTGGAAACTGCAAATTGAAAATTCTCATTCACGAATGTTCCCATTACATTGACACATTCGATGCGGACGACGTCAACTATGGGTTTGCTCGGGGGATCGGGTATTGGGCACAAGCCAATCCAGAAGGTGCACATAGAAATGCAGACAGCATTGCATGCTACATCGCGCACTTTGATGACATAAGTGAATTCTTAAAAAAGAATATTTGGTGACTGAATGATAAAATTTCTGATTTCCGTTGCCGCGCTTGCTGGTACTGCTTTTATTCAACACGCAAGCGCTTGTACGATATCGGAACACATGCTCGAAAGCGTGCCTCTGAATTATCCCGGCATTCCAAATACATATCGAATAAAGATAGTGGATATGGTTTTGGCTGCGCGGCAATGGCCCGATGTTGAAGTGCAGGCGCAAATCATCGCCAGCGCATATGTCGACGAACGCAACCCTTTGAATCTGGCAAAGTCAAGAGGTGACCAGCTGAAAGACTTCCTGATACAGCTTGGCATCAAGCCTCAATATATCTATGTTGACACGCACGTCAATCGAATTACATACCCAATCGATAGCACCGGCCATGGAGGATACTTGCAGCTCGGCGTGAGTCTTCTGCCTTTCTGCAAAAATGGATGTGGAAATTTATGCGACGCTCCGGCGTCTCGCCGACAACAAAACTCACCAAATAATAAACTATGAAATCAATTGCTGGCCTATGCGTCGTCGCGTCTAGCCATGCATCTGCGTGTGTCGCAAGTGAAAATTTCGATATCCATTTTCCGAAAAACAGTTCAAATGTATCGAATTCTGAAATCGTCCGCACTGCAAACTGGACAGCAAACCAGAAAATCGCCTACGCACGTCACGTAACCAAGGAAACAACGCTGATTAGCGGCCATGCCGAGGAAAGCGAACAGAGCGCACTGCCCCTTGCACAATCGCGAATGCAAACCGCGTATGCGCTGCTGAAGCAATTCGGTTTTCTACGCGGAACCATTAAGACGAGCGCCCGCGTCTATTCGCATGGGGACGTGGATAATGGGCGGCGTGTGGAAATTTCCTTCCTGCCCGATTGCCCCAACAAGTGCTGTGAAGATAAGTAACCCCGCACTGCCGCCAGTCGCATCGATGAGGCATTGACGTATTCACGCGGCGCCCCCCTCGGAACGTACCCAAACCGTTGAATCATCGCCGGCAAGAGCCGTATGTACTACCTGGCTGTGCACCGCCAAAGAAAAAGCCACCCGGCCCGACGGCCCGGTGGCTTTTTCGCATGATCGACGGGGCGGCGACATGCGCCGCCGCCTGCGCGTCACATCAAAGGCGGCTTACTTCCCGCCGATGCTCTTCAGCGGCTTCCACTCGCCCTTCTCGACCTTGTACATCGTGATGCCGCCGTTCTTCAGGTCGCCCTTCGCGTCATACGCGACGTGCGTCGACGTCACGCCGGCCATGTCGGTCTTCGCGAGCACCGGCAGGTACTTCGCCGGATCGGTCGAATCGGCCTTCTTCATCGCGTTGAACAGCGCCATCGCGCCGTCGTACGCGTACGGCGAGTACGTCTGCACGTCTTCGCCGAAGCGCTTCTTGTACTTGTCGGCGTACGTCTTGCCGCCCGGCATTTCTTCCAGCGGGAGGCCTGCCAGCGAAGCGATCGTGCCGTCGGCCGCGTTGCCCGCGATCTTCAGGAACGTCGGCGTCTTCACCATTTCGCCGCTCATCAGCGGGGCGGTGATGCCGAGCGCCTTCATCTGCTTGACCATCGGTGCCGCCTGCGAATCCGCGCCGCCGTAGTAGACGAGATCCGGCTTCGCCGCCTTCAGCTTGGTCAGGATCGCCTTGAAGTCGACCGCCTTGTCGTTCGTGAATTCACGGTCGACGATCGTCGCGCCGCCGGCCTTCGCGGCCTTCTCGAACTGGTCGGCGAGACCCTGGCCGTAGGCCGTGCGGTCGTCGACGATCGCGATCTTCTTCATGCCGAGATCCTTCGACGCGAACGTGCCGGCCACCGAGCCCTGCTGCGTGTCGGACGTCATCATGCGGAAGGTCGTCTTGTAACCCTGCTGCGTGTATTCCGGTGCGGTCGCCATCGCGATCTGCGGAATGCCCGCGTTCGCGTAGATGCGCGAAGCCGGAATCGTCGTGCCCGAGTTGAAGTGGCCGAGCATGCCCTTGATGCCGTCGTCGACGAGCTTCTGCGCGACCGTCGTGCCGGTGCGCGGGTCAGCCTGGTCGTCCTGCGTGTCGAGCACGAACTTCACCGGCTTGCCGCCGATCTTCGGGCTCGTCGCGTTGAAATCCTCGATCGCGAGCGCGATCCCGTTCTGCATATCCTTGCCGTAGTGCGCCTGCGCGCCCGTCATCGGCCCTGCGTAACCGATCTTCACGTCATCCGCATGGGCCGTCCCCGCCAGCGACATGACCGCGACAAACGTCGCGCCTGCCAGCTTTTTCATCGTGTGTTGCATAGCATCTCCTTGGTACCAGGGTAAATGGAGCGGCTTCGGGATCGCCTTGCCGCTTCCTATGTTTGATCCGAACGGCAAGGATGGTCAGCCGATCGTCATCAAATTCGCATTGCCACCCGCCGCGGCCGTGTTCACGCTCACCGAGCGCTCCGTCAGCAGCCGTTCCAGCGCGTAATCTTCCGCATCGCCGTTCTCGAACGCGCCCACCGACACGCCCTGCACCGACACGATCGGGCCCGGCCGCTGCGCGACGTCCTTCACGAGCGTCTGCAGTTCGTCGCTGTCGCCTTCGAACAGCACCGCGTCGAACGGCGCGTCGGCCTGCTTGCGCACGCTCGCGTGCGCCTTCAGCGATGCCGGCAGCGCGGCAACCAGCGCCTCGCCAGCGGCACCCGCGAACAGCGCGCGGTTACCGGTCGCCAGCACCGCCGCGAACTGCGCGCGCGCACCGCCCGGCGTGGCCGCGACACACAACACCGTGCCGCGCGGGCCGAGTGTATACGTGTTTCGCTCGCCCGTCGGACCGGTCAGCACTGCGGTCGCACCGGCCGGCACCTGGGCCAGATAGCCGTCGCAACGCGCGGCCAGCGCCGGCTCGCGCTGCTCGATCAGCCAGTCGCGCAGCGTCGTGAGCGCCGCCGCCGGGTTGCCGCGTGCGTCGCCTTCCACCGCGCCGTCCGCCACCAGCGACTGCGCGAGCGAACGCGGCAGGCCCGACGGACGCGTCGCGAGCAGGCGCTGCAGGTACAGCGCGCCGCCGGCCTTCGGGCCCGTGCCCGACAGCCCTTCGCCGCCGAACGGCTGCACGCCGACCACCGCGCCGATCACGTTGCGGTTCACGTAGATGTTGCCGACGTGCGCATTCGAGATCACGTGCGCGATCGTCTCGTCGATGCGCGTGTGGATGCCGAGCGTCAGGCCATAGCCGGTCGCGCGGATCTGCTCCAGCAGCTTGTCGAGCTGGCTGCGGCGGTAACGCACCACGTGCAGCACCGGGCCGAACACTTCGCGCTTCAGCTCGTCGATGCTGCCGATCTCGATCAGCGTCGGCGGCACGAACGTGCCGTGCGCACATGCGTCGGGCATCGGCAGTTGCGTGACCGCGTGGCCCTTGTCCTTCATCGCCGCGACGTGCGCGTCGATCGTCTGCTTCGCTTCGCCGTCGATCACCGGGCCGACGTCCGTCGACAGCCGGTCGGGATTGCCGAGCGCCAGTTCGTGCATCGCGCCCTTCAACATCGTCAGCGTGCGGTCCGCAACGTCGTCCTGCAGACACAGAACGCGCAGCGCCGAACACCGTTGACCGGCCGAGTCGAACGACGACTGCATCACGTCCGCGACGACCTGCTCCGCGAGCGCCGACGAGTCGACGATCATCGCATTCTGGCCGCCCGTTTCGGCGATCAGCGGAATCGGCTTGCCGTCCGGGTCGAGACGCGCGGACAGCGTCTTGTTGATCAGGCGCGCGACTTCGGTCGAGCCGGTGAACATCACCGCACGCGTACGCGCATCGGCCACCAGCGCCGCGCCGACCGTCTCGCCGGTGCCCGGCAGCAGCTGCACTGCACCGGCCGGCACGCCGGCCTCGCGCAGCAGGCGCACGGCCTGCGCGGCGATCAGCGGCGTCTGTTCGGCCGGCTTCGCGAGCACCGTGTTACCGGCGGCGAGTGCCGCGGCGACCTGCCCCATGAAGATCGCGAGCGGGAAGTTCCACGGGCTGATACAGACCACGGGGCCCAGCGGGCGGTGCGTGTCGTTCGAGAATTCGTCGCGGATCTGTGCGGCGTAGTAGCGCAGGAAGTCGACCGCTTCGCGGATCTCGGCGATCGCGTTCGGCAGCGATTTACCGGCTTCGCGCACGATCAGGCCCATCAGCGTGTGCATCTGCGCTTCGAGCAGGTCGGCCGCGCGCACCAGGCAGTCGGCACGCGCGTCGACCGGCGTCGCCTGCCAGATCGGCGCGGCGGCCACCGCGTGCGCGAGCGCCGCGCTCACGTGTTCGGCCGTCGCTTCGCTGACCGTGCCGACCAGGTCGCGCTGGTCGGCCGGGTTGCGCACGTCGCGGGCCGGTGCGTCGGCGAGCGTGTCGTCGGCGAGCATCGGCGCGGCGCGCCACGGGAAATGCGCACTCGCGAGCAGCGCGGACGACAGCGACGCGAGGCGGTGTTCGTTCGACAGGTCGAGGCCCATCGAGTTGGGACGCTCGTCGCCGTACAGGTTGCGCGGCAGCGGGATCTTCGCGTGCGGCGCGCCGAGCGGCACGACCTTCGATGCCTCGTCGACCGGGTCGGCGACCAGTTCCTTCACCGACACGGTTTTATCCGCGATGCGGTTCACGAACGACGTGTTCGCGCCGTTCTCGAGCAGGCGGCGCACCAGGTATGCGAGCAGCGTCTCGTGCGTGCCGACCGGTGCGTACACGCGGCACGGGCGGTTCAGCTTGTCGCGGCCGGTGACTTCCTCGTACAGCGGCTCGCCCATCCCGTGCAGGCACTGGAACTCGTACTGGCCCGGGTAGTAGTTCTGGCCCGCGAGCTGGTAGATCGCGGCCAGCGTGTACGCGTTGTGCGTCGCGAACTGCGGGTACACGGCATCCGGCGCCGCGAGCAGCTTCTTCGCGCACGCGAGGTACGACACGTCGGTGTAGATCTTGCGCGTGTAGACCGGATAGCCTTCGAGGCCGTCGACCTGCGCACGCTTGATCTCGGTATCCCAGTACGCGCCCTTCACGAGGCGGATCATCAGGCGATGGCGGCTGCGGCGCGCGAGATCGATCAGGTAGTCGATCACGAACGGGCAGCGCTTCTGGTAGCCCTGCACGACGAAGCCGATGCCGTTCCAGCCCGCGAGATCCGGATCGAAGCACAGCGCCTCGAGCAGGTCGAGCGACAGTTCGAGGCGGTCGGCCTCTTCGGCGTCGATGTTCAGGCCGATGTCGTAGCGGCGCGCGAGCAGCGCGAGCGCGCGCACGCGCGGCAGCAACTCGCTCATCGTGCGGTCCTGCTGCGAGCGCGAGTAGCGTGCGTGCAGCGCGGACAGCTTGATCGAGATGCCCGGGCCTTCGTAGATGCCGCGGCCGCCGGCCGCCTTGCCGATCGCGTGGATCGCCTGTTCGTACGATGCGTAGTAGCGCTGCGCGTCCTCTTCGGTCGTCGCCGCTTCGCCGAGCATGTCGTACGAGTAGCGGAAACCGCGCGCTTCGTACTTGCGGCTGTTCGCCAGTGCTTCGGAAATCGTTTCGCCGGTGACGAACTGCTCGCCCATCAGGCGCATCGCCATGTCGACGCCCTTGCGGATCAGCGGCTCGCCGCCGCGGCCGATCAGGCGCGTCAGCGCCGACGACAGCCCCGCTTCGCTGTTGGTCGTCACGAGCTTGCCGGTGATCATCAGCCCCCACGTGGCCGCGTTCACGAACAGCGACGGCGCGTGGCCGACGTGCGAGCGCCAGTCGCCCTTGCTGATCTTGTCGCGGATCAGCGCATCGCGGGTCGCGCGATCGGGAATGCGCAGCAGCGCTTCGGCGAGGCACATCAGCGCGACGCCTTCCTGGCTCGACAGCGAGAATTCGTGGATCAGCCCTTCGACGCCGCCGCCCGAGCTCTTCTCGCGCAACGCCTCGACGAGCTTCGTCGCGAGCGCCTGCACGTCCGCCTGCAGGTTCGCGGGCAGGCGCGCCTGGCCGAGCAGGAACGGCACGCATTCCGGCTCGGGGCGGCGGTACGCCGCCGTGATCGCCGCGCGCAGCACCGATTGCGGTTGCACGTTCTGCGCGAACTCGAGGAACGGATGCGGCGAGTTGTCGTCGTCGCCGTCCGCCGACTGGCCGTCGGCGAGCTCCGTCACGCCGCTGTGGCCCGACAGCTCGGGCGGCAGCTGGCCGTGCTCGATCCGCTCGAGATACGCGAAGATCGCCTGCTTGATCAGCCAGTGGGGAGTGCGCTCGAGACGCGCGGCGGCGTCCTTGAGGCGCGAGCGGAGAAGGTCGTCGACTTTGACGCCGAGAGTCGTGCTTGCCATGGTGGGTTCGTGCGCCGGTGCGAGCCCGGCAATGTGGTGTGAGAGGATGCGCGAAATCCTACGGCACGCAATAAAAAGGTGCAACCAAATTGCGAGATAGGTTGCACCCATAAGTTACTCAATATAATCAGCCACTTATGCGGTTGCAACCTAGGGGTTGCCCGTGGTCGGAGGATCGGTGTTTTCCCTGAGCGGGCCGGTTTGACAGGCGTGCGCAACCTTCCGCGCGGGTCGCGGCGGACGAAAACGGGTTGCACTGGGTGCGACGGAAGGTGAAACGCCACGGTGCGGCCGGGCGGCAAGAGACGGTTCGGGGGTACCCGGCCCGGCGGTTGGGAATGCAACGCAGCGGCACGCAGCACGACGGCCGCATGCCGCGCCGCCGCTCAGCTCAGATATCCAGCGGATCGACCTCGACGCTCCATCGCAGCACGCCTTTCAATGCGCGCAGCTCCGGCTGCCATGCGCGCAGCGCATGCTGCAGCGCCGCCCGTGACGCGCTTTCGAGCAGCAACTGCGCGCGATGCACGTTCGCGACCTTGACGATCGTCATCGGCACCGCGTCGTAGACGGTCACGCGATCGGCGCCCGGCAGCCCCGGCAACGCGGCCGCGGCTTGCAGCAGGAACGCGAGCGCGGCGTCCAGCGTGCGCCCTTCGGCGCGCAGCAGCGCCTGGTAAACGAACGGCGGCAGGTGCGCGTCGCGGCGCTCGCCGAGCGTCGAATTCGCGAAGCCGACGTAATCCTGCCGCCCGAGCGCGTGGTACAGCGCGTGGCGCGGGTAACGCGTCTGCACGAGCACCTCGCCCGGCAGCCCGGCACGCCCCGCACGGCCGCTCACCTGCATCAGCTGCGCGAACAGCCGTTCGCTCGCGCGAAAGTCATGCGAGAACAGCGCGGTATCGGCATTGAGCACGCCGACGAGCGACACGCGCTGGAAGTCGTGCCCCTTCGCGATCATCTGCGTGCCGACGAGGATATCGACCTCACCCGCGTGCACATCGGAAAAAAGCGCCTGCGCGCTGCCCTTGCGACGCGTGCTGTCCGCGTCGATCCGCAGCACGCGCGCACCCGGCACAGCCTCGGCGAGCGCCTCCTCGATGCGTTGCGTGCCGCGCCCAAGCGGCGCGATGTCGACGTTCCCGCACTCGGGGCACGACCGCGGAATGCGCGCTTCCCAGCCGCAGTGATGGCAGCGCAGCGCGTGCTCGGGCTTGTGCAGCACGACGTACGCGCTGCAGCGCGGGCAGCCGGCGACCCAGCCGCAGGCGTCGCACGCGAGCTGCGGCGCGTAACCGCGCCGGTTCAGGAACACGAGGCTCTGTTCGCCGCGCTCGAGCCGCGCCTTCAGCGCCGCGACGAGCGGCCCCGACAGCCCGCCCATCGACGCGCGCCCGCGCCGCCGTTCCTCTTCGAGATCGATCAGCCGCACGGTCGGCAGCGTCGCGTCGGCCACCGCGCGGCGCGACAGCGTGAGCCGCGTGTAGCGGCCCTGCTCGGCCTGCCACCAGCTTTCGAGCGACGGCGTCGCCGAGCCGAGCACGACCGTGATGCCGAGCTGCTTCGCGCGCCACACGGCGAGATCGCGCGCCGAGTAGCGCAGCCCTTCCTGCTGCTTGTACGCGGGCTCGTGCTCCTCGTCGACGACGATCAGCGCGAGCGTCGGCATCGACGCGAGCACCGCGAGGCGCGTGCCGAGCACGATCCGCGCGCGGCCCGTATGCGCGGCGAGCCAGTTGCGCGCACGCTCGCCCTCGGCGAGCCCGCTGTGCAGCGTGACGATCGCGTCGTCGGCGAGCGCCCCCGCGAAGCGCGCGCGAAACGCGGCCTCGAACTGTGGCGTCAGGTTGATTTCGGGAACGAGCACGAGCGCCTGCGCATCCGGCCGCGCGTCGAGCAGCGACGCGAGCGCATGCAGATAGACCTCGGTCTTGCCGCTGCCGGTCACGCCGTGCAGCAGGAACGGCGCGAAGCCCTGCGCGGCGCGAATCACGTCGAGCGCCTCGGCCTGCTGGTCCGTGAGCGCCGGCGGCACAGTTCGTCCACCGGCTGCCAACAGGTTATCCACAGCTTTGGGCACAGGCGCATCGGCCCAGCCGATCTCCTCGATGTCGACCCAGCCGCGCGCCGCCCAGTCGTCGAGCGTGGCCGCGGCCTTCGGGTGCAGCGCGCGCGCGTCGGGCAGCGCCAGCGAGCCGGTGTCGACCAGCGCCTGCGCGAGCCGACGCAGCGCGGCGCCGCGCGCGGGCAATGCATCGGGCAGCGCCGCGCGGCCCGCCTCCGTCGGCCGGTACCGCACCTCGGGCGCGAGCAGCCGCCCCCAGCGCCCGGCATCGCGCAGCGCCTGCGGCAACGCCGGCAGCGCGACCTCGCCACGCCCGCGCTGGTAGTAATCCGCGGCGAACGACACGAGCGCGAGCCAGTCCGGCGACAACGGCGGCAGGTCGGTGCAGATCGCGTCGATCGCGCGCAGCCGCGACGGCGGCACGTCGGTGTGAGTCGTCACTTCGCAGACGAGCCCGACGGCCTGCCGCTTGCCGAACGGCACCTGCACGAGCGTGCCAGGCCCCGGCGCCGGTTGCGCGTCGCAGCGGTAGTCGAACAGGGTGGCGAGCGGATGGTCGAGCGCGACGCGCAGATAGGTGCCGCTCATCGCGGCGCTCCGGCGGCGGGATGCGCCGCATGGGCATGGACGGCCGACATCCGCGCCCGCATCGGGGCAGCAAACTTAAAGTAAAACTTCAGATTCGGCGCTAAGTTTTGGATTCGCATTAGGAATCGCCGTATACCCTGCCCAGCCTGTGGATAACTTTGTTGAGAACTCGCCGCTCGACGGCCGCAACGCGCGCCGGGCCGCGCTTTCCGCTGATTTTGCCCGCTTGTTGCGGTGCCCCGCGAAGCCTTATGCCATAAGGCTGCTATTCAAATTACCGAACCATAGCGAGACAAATTGACCGATACAGGGCTCTACCGCGCTGCAACGTGGAAAATGTGTATAAGTCAAGTCTTGACAAGCACTGAATCGGCAACCGGTGCGGGGTTGCGCCCTGTTTAGTGCCGATAGCGAAACGCCGTCACGCCGCAGTGCAGCATGACAGCGCTTGCGTTCAGCCGGCGGCTCCGCTACGGATCGCGCGGCTGTGGCGATGCACTTCGTCGACGAGTTCGGCGACGTGATCGGGCGACGTGAATTGCGAAATGCCGTGCCCGAGGTTGAATACGTGGCCCGGATGGTTGCCATAGCTGTCGAGCACCGCGCGCGCCTGCTCGCGCACCGCGGCCGGCGGCGCAAACAGGATCGTCGGGTCGAGGTTGCCCTGCAGCGCGACCTTGCCCGCGACGCGCTCGCGCGCCTGGCCGAGATTGACCGTCCAGTCGAGCCCCACCGCGTCGACGCCGGTCGCCGCGATCTCCTCGAGCCACAGCCCGCCGCCCTTCGTGAACGTGATCACCGGCACGCGTTCGCCGTCGTGCTCGCGCTTGAGCTGCGACACCACGCGGCGGATATAGTCCAGCGAGAAGCGCTGGTACGCGCCGTCCGCCAGCGCGCCGCCCCACGTATCGAAGATCATCACGGCCTGCGCGCCCGCTTCGATCTGCGCGTTCAGGTACGCGGCCACCGCCTGCGCGTTCACGTCGAGGATCCGGTGCATCAGGTCGGGGCGCGAATACGCCATCGACTTCACCGTGCGGAAGTCGTCCGACCCGCCGCCTTCGACCATGTAGCACGCGAGCGTCCACGGGCTGCCCGAAAAACCGATCAGCGGCACGCGCTGGCGGCCCTGGCCGTCGGTGAGCGCGCGACGGATCTCGCGCACGGCGCCCGTCACGTAGCCGAGCGTTTCCTCGATGTCCGGCACCGCAAGCTTCGCGACGTCGGCCTCGGTACGCACCGGATGCGCGAACTTCGGCCCTTCGCCGACCTGGAAGTCGAGGCCGAGCCCCATCGCGTCCGGAATCGTCAGGATGTCCGAGAACAGGATCGCGGCGTCGAGCGGAAAGCGCTCGAGCGGCTGCAGCGTCACTTCGGTCGCGTAGTCGGGATGCTTCGCGAGACCGAGGAAGCTGCCGGCGCGTGCGCGCGTCGCGTTGTATTCGGGCAGGTAGCGGCCCGCCTGGCGCATCAGCCAGATCGGCGTGTAGTCGGTCGGCTCGCGCAGAAGCGCACGCAGGAAGGTGTCGTTGAGCAGGGTATGGGCCACGGTAGGAGCGACGATGCGAGGGCAAAGCGGCATTTTACCGGACAGCCGCCCTCAGGCTGCGCATGCCGACGCGATGGCGGCCATATGACGCGCGCGATGGCTCCGTTATGATCGGACGCTCATATCGAACGAAACGAAGGAGGAGACCGATGAAGACACTCGCCACGCTCGCCGCGGCCGCACTGCTTTGCTGCACCGCCGCGCACGCGCAGACCGCCACGCTCGCCGCTGCCGCCGCACCGGGCGCCGGCTCGCGGCTCGACGACGTGCTCGCGCGCGGCACGCTGCGCGTGTGCACGACGGGCGACTACAAGCCGTATTCGTACTACCGCGCGGACGGCCGCTTCGAGGGCATCGACATCGACATGGCCGAATCGCTCGCGAAGTCGCTCGGCGTGAAGGCCGACTACGTGAAGACGAGCTGGCCGAACCTGACCGGCGATTTCGTCGCGAAATGCGACATCGCGGTGGGCGGCGTGTCGACGACGCTCGAGCGCCAGAAGCGCGTGTTCTTCACGCAGCCGTACGTCGTCGACGGCAAGACGCCGATCGTGCGCTGCGCGGACGCCGACAAATACCAGAGCGTCGCGCAGATCGACCGGCCGGAAACGCGCGTGATCGTGAACCCGGGCGGCACCAACGAGCGTTTCGCGAAGCAGTATTTCACGCACGCGAACCTCACCGTCTATCCGGACAACGTAACGATCTTCAAGCAGATCCTCGCCGGCAAGGCGGACGTGATGGTGACGGATGCATCCGAGACGCTGCTGCAGCAAAAGCTGAATCCGGGCCTGTGCTCGGTGCACCCGGACAAGCCGTTCCAGTTCGGCGAGAAGGCGTACATGGTGCCGCGCGGCGACGTCGCGTTCCAGCAGTACGTCGACCAGTGGCTGCATCTCGCGCTGTCGACCGGCGAATATCAGGCGATTTCGGATAAATGGTTGAAGTAAGCAGGCTCGTGCGTGGCGGCAGATAGCGGGCACCGACCCCGCCTCCGACGCCCGCAAAAATCGCTGCGCGGCGGTGGCCTCATCACCGCCGTTACACTTCGCTGCGGTGTGCCGACGCCCGGAAAATCGGCCCGGTGCCACCGAATTGGCCGAACGGCCGACTTCCGCGCCTGCCAATCACGTTTCAAAATCTTTCTGACGAATGAATCGTCATGCGCGGTATCGGCCGGACGGCGCATTTTCTCGCGTGCAAATCGGCAATTCGTCGAGCCTGATACGCGTGAAAAACGCATCGTGCGCATGCGCTGAAAACGCTGCGGAAAATATGGGTAAAAATGACCTTTTTCAGGCCCTCAAAAACAGCAAAAAATCCCGGAAAGCCTTATCTGGCGGGCGTTACAACCTGAAACACTTTGTTACCGCGACGGGTCATTAATTCGCCCACAATGGCCGCAACGGTTTCAACACGGATGCGGTCTCGTGTGCCAAGTGTGAGCGGACGCGAAGCGCTGCGAGCCAGTCGGTCACGTACCGAAGCCCTTCCGAGGGGCATCCCTGTTGGAGTCGTTTCCGGCCCCCCGCCGGATTCGGTTTCATCTTTGGTCTCCTCGCGCTAACCCCGTAGCGTGTGGTTTTTAGCGGGCTAATAAGCCCGCTTTTTTTCGTCCATCGAAAACGCAACGGCCCGCAGGCTGCCGCGTTTTTCCCGCCTTCATGCCGCGCTACGCGGTCTTCTGCACGTCGAGCTTCAATTCCTCGATCATCCGGTCGCGCATCACGAACTTCTGCACCTTGCCCGTCACCGTCATCGGCAGCTCGTCGACGAAGCGGATGTAGCGCGGGATCTTGTAGTGCGCGATCTGCCCGTGGCAGAACGCACGCACGTCGTCCTCCGTCATCTGCTCGTCCGCGCGCAGCACGATCCACGCGCACAGCTCCTCGCCGTACTTCGCATCGGGCACGCCGAATACCTGCGCGCTCTGAATCTTCGGATGCCGAAACAGGAATTCCTCGATCTCGCGCGGATAGACGTTCTCGCCGCCGCGAATCACCATGTCCTTCAGCCGGCCGACGATGTTGCAGTAGCCGTCCGCATCGAGCGTCGCGAGGTCGCCCGTATGCATCCAGCCGTCCACCAGCACCTCGCGCGTCTTCGCGTCGTCGTCCCAGTAGCCGAGCATCACCGAATAGCCCTTCGTGCACAGCTCGCCCGTCGTGCCGAGCGGCACGATCGCGCCGCCCGGATCGACGATTTTCACTTCCAGGTGCGGCTGGATGCGCCCGACCGTCGTCGTGCGCTTCTCGAGCGGATCGTCGGTCGAGCTCTGGAACGACACGGGGCTCGTTTCCGTCATCCCGTACGCGATCGTGATCTCCGACAGGTGCATCTGCGACACGACGCGCTTCATCGTCTCGATCGGGCACGGCGAGCCGGCCATGATCCCGGTGCGCAGCGTCGACAGGTCGAATTTCGCGAACTCGGGGTGATCGAGCTCGGCGATGAACATCGTCGGCACGCCGTGCAGCGCGGTGCAACGTTCTTCGGCCACCGCCGCGAGCGTCGCGACCGGGTCGAACGCTTCACCGGGGAACACCATCGCCGCGCCCTTCGACACGCACGCGAGCACCGCGAGCACCATCCCGAAGCAGTGATACAGCGGCACCGGGATGCACAGCGTGTCCTGCTCGGTAAAACGCATCGCCGTCGCGATCGAGCGCCCGTTGTTGACGACGTTGCGGTGCGTGAGCGTCGCGCCCTTCGGGCTGCCCGTCGTGCCGCTCGTGAACTGGATGTTGATCGGCTCGTTGGCCGAGAGCGTCGCGCCGATCGCATCGAGCAATGCGGGATCGACGGCCTGGCGGCCGCTCGCCATCAGGTCCGCGAAGCGGAACATGCCGGCCGGCGCGACGTCGCCCATCGACACGACCGTGCGCAGGCTCGGCACGCGCGCCGCATGGAGATCGCCCGGCGTCGCGGTCGCGAGCTCCGGCGCGATGGTCTGCAGCATCTCGACGTACGCGGACGTCTTGAAGCGCTCGGCAGCGATCACGGCCTTGCAGCCGACCTTGTTCAGCGCGTATTCGAGCTCCGACAGCCGGTAGGCCGGATTGATGTTGACGAGCACCGCGCCGATCCGCGCGGTCGCGAACTGCGTGAGCAGCCATTCGCTGCGGTTCGGCGACCAGATGCCGACGCGATCGCCCTTCACGATGCCGAGCGAGGCCAGGCCCGCGGCCAGCACGTCGACCTCGTTCGCGAACTCGCGCCAGGTCCAGCGCACCTGCTGCTCGCGGAACACGACGGCCGGACGATCGGGAAAGCGCCCGGCCGTGTCGAGCAGGAACCGGCCGATCGTCGCTTCGGAGAGCGGCACGTCGGTCGTGCCGCGCACATACGACAAGCCGTTTTCGGGCGCGATCAGCGCGCCTACGCCAAGGTCTGCTGCCATGAATGTCTCCGTCCTTTTTGTCTGGTCGGCCTGCGCGCGCCTTCGGCGCCCGCCTCCGCCGCGCACTCGCGACGAACGGCCTCCACGCGGATGATGACGCGCGTGGCTGACGACACTCTGACATCAAATCACGGCGAACGGATGAAATAGCACGACCGGACGGAATGATCCGGCCCGCAAAAATCAGACGAACCCGACGGACGAAAAAAAAGCAGCCCGAAGGCTGCTTTCTTTCGCGGGATACGCGGCGCGGCTCAGTGCCGGCTGCGAATCTTCGCCAGACGCTGGATCGCCTCGAGCTGCGCCATCGCGGTCGCGAGCTCGGATTGCGCCTTCGCGAGGTCGAGATCCGACTTCGCGTTCTGCAGCGTTTCCTCGGCACGCTTGCGTGCTTCCTCGGCTTTCGCCGCGTCGAGGTCCTTGCCGCGGATCGCGGTATCGGCGAGCACCGTCACGGCGCCCGGCTGCACTTCGAGAATGCCGCCCGCGACGAACACGAATTCGTCGTTGCCGCCCTCGACTTCGATGCGCACCGCACCCGGACGAATCCGCGTGATCAGCGGCGTGTGGCCCGGCAGAATGCCCAGCTCACCCGTTTCGCCCGGCAGCGCGACGAATTTCGCCTCGCCCGAGAAGATCTGCTCTTCCGCGCTGACGACGTCTACTTTGATGGTTGCCATATCGACTCCTGTCGATCGGAGCGGGCGCTAAAACGCCCACTTCGATCCCATGCACGGCGGATTGAGCATAGTGCGTGGGTGCCGTGTCTCCTATCGCCAGCGCTATAGGAGAATCAACGGCCAACGGCACCCGCTGCGTTACACCCGACCCTTACGAGATCTTCTTGGCCTTTTCGAAGGCTTCGTCGATCGTGCCGACCATGTAGAACGCCTGTTCCGGCAGGTGGTCGCACTCGCCGTCGACGATCATCTTGAAGCCGCGGATCGTTTCCTTCAGCGGCACGTACTTGCCCGGCGAGCCCGTGAACACTTCAGCAACGTGGAACGGCTGCGACAGGAAACGCTGGATCTTACGCGCGCGCGCGACCGACAGCTTGTCTTCCGGCGACAGTTCGTCCATGCCCAGAATCGCGATGATGTCGCGCAGTTCCTTGTAGCGCTGCAGCGTCTGCTGAACGCGACGGGTGATCGAGTAGTGCTCTTCACCGATCACGTTCGGGTCGATCTGGCGCGACGTCGAGTCGAGCGGGTCGACCGCCGGGTAGATACCCAGCGAAGCGATGTCACGCGACAGAACGACGGTTGCGTCCAGGTGGCCGAAGGTCGTAGCCGGCGACGGGTCGGTCAAGTCATCCGCAGGGACGTACACGGCCTGGACCGACGTAATCGAGCCCTTCTTGGTCGACGTGATGCGCTCTTGCAGCTTGCCCATTTCTTCAGCCAGCGTCGGCTGATAGCCCACTGCCGACGGCATACGGCCAAGCAGTGCCGACACTTCGGTACCGGCCAGCGTGAAACGGTAGATGTTGTCGACGAAGAACAGCACGTCGAGGCCTTCGTCACGGAAGTGCTCGGCCATCGTCAGGCCGGTCAGCGCGACGCGCAGACGGTTGCCCGGCGGCTCGTTCATCTGGCCGTACACCAGCGCGACCTTGTCGAGAACGTTCGAGTCCTTCATTTCGTGGTAGAAGTCGTTCCCTTCACGGGTACGCTCGCCCACGCCCGCGAACACGGAGTAACCGCCGTGTTCCTTCGCGATGTTGTTGATGAGCTCCATCATGTTGACGGTCTTGCCCACGCCAGCACCGCCGAACAGGCCAACCTTGCCGCCCTTTGCGAACGGGCAGATCAGGTCGATGACCTTGATACCCGTTTCGAGCAGTTCGGTCGACGGCGACAGTTCGTCGAACGCCGGCGCCTTCTGGTGGATCGAACGCGTCGTTTCGCTTTCGATCGGGCCAGCTTCGTCGATCGGACGGCCAAGCACGTCCATGATTCGGCCGAGGGTCGGCTTGCCGACCGGCACCGAGATCGGCTTTGCCGTGTTCTTCACGGTCAGGCCGCGGCGCAGGCCGTCGGATGCACCCAGACAGATGGTACGGACAATGCCGTCGCCCAGCTGCTGCTGGACTTCGAGCGTCAGTTCCGAGCCATCGAGAATGAGCGCGTCGTAGATCTTCGGCATGCTGTCGCGCGGGAATTCCACGTCGATAACGGCGCCGATGCACTGTACGATCTTGCCTTCTACCAAAGCAGCAGTACTCATCGCTTTTCCTTTAAATACCTGATTCTTTACTCGCGCAAAGGCGCAGTTGTCGTCCCGGGCGCGCGCTTAAACAGCGGCTGCGCCGCCGACGATCTCCGACAGTTCTTTCGTGATCGCGGCCTGACGGCTCTTGTTGTATACGAGCTGCAGTTCGCTGATCACCGTCTTCGCGTTGTCGGACGCGGCCTTCATCGCGACCATGCGCGCCGATTGCTCGGACGCCATGTTTTCCGCGACGGCCTGGTACACCAGCGCCTCGACGTAACGCACGAGCAGTTCGTCGACGACTGCCTGCGCGTCCGGCTCGTAGATGTAGTCCCACGACGTGGCCGGCGTACCATCGTCGGCTTCGAAGTGTTCCGACGACAGCGGCAGCAGCTGCTCGATCACGGCTTCCTGCTTCATCGTGTTGACGAAGCGCGTGTAAGCGATATAAACCGCCGACAGCTTGCCTTCCGAGTACAGGTCGAGCTGCGTCTTCACGGCGCCGATCAGCTTGTCCAGATGCGGGGTGTCGCCGAGGTGCACGACCTGCGACATCACCTTCGCGCCGAAGCGGTTCAGGAACCCGAGGCCCTTGCTACCGATCGCGGTGGCTTCGACCTTCTGGCCCTTCTCTTCCAGCTCCTTGAACTTCTGCACCGTCGCACGCAGCACGTTGGTGTTCAGACCACCGCACAGCCCCTTGTCCGTCGTGACGAGGATGATGCCGGCCGTCTTCGCATCTTCGTTCGCCACCATGAACGGGTGGCGGTACTCCGGGTTCGCGCGGCTCATGTGCGCGGCGATGGCACGGACCTTGTCCGCATACGGACGAGCGGCGCGCATGCGTTCCTGCGCGCGGCGCATCTTCGATGCGGCCACCATTTCCATCGCCTTCGTGATCTTGCGCGTGTTCTGCACGCTCTTGATCTTGCCGCGAATTTCCTTCATTCCAGCCATAGCTTGCTCCTTGACCGAAGCGGCGCGGGCGCATCAGCACCCGCGCGGCCTCAGTGTGTCACTCGCGGATCAATAGGCACCGGACTTCTTGAAGGATTCGATCGCCGAGCGCAGTGCGCCTTCGTCGTCCTTCGAGAGATCCTTGGTGTCTTCGATGCGCTTGATGAGGTCAGCGTGGCTGGTCTTCAGGTTTTCGCGCAGGCCCTTCTCGAACGACAGCACTTGCTTGACGTCGAGGTCGTCGAGGTAGCCGTTGTTGGCGGCGTACAGCGACACGGCCAGTTCCCACACCTGCAGCGGCTGGTACTGCGGCTGCTTCAGCAGTTCCGTCACGCGGCGGCCGCGCTCGAGCTGCTTGCGGGTCGCTTCGTCGAGGTCCGATGCGAACTGGGCGAATGCCGCCAGTTCACGATACTGCGCGAGGTCGGTACGGATACCGCCCGACAGCTTCTTCACGACCTTCGTCTGCGCGGCGCCACCGACTCGCGACACCGACACGCCGGCGTTGATTGCCGGGCGGATGCCTGCGTTGAACAGGTCGGTTTCCAGGAAGATCTGGCCGTCGGTAATCGAGATCACGTTCGTCGGAACGAACGCGGTCACGTCGCCAGCCTGCGTTTCGATGACCGGCAGTGCCGTCAGCGAGCCGCTCTTGCCCTTCACTTCGCCGTTCGTGAACTTCTCGACGTACTCTTCCGACACGCGAGCAGCACGCTCGAGCAGACGCGAGTGGAGATAGAACACGTCGCCCGGGTACGCTTCACGGCCCGGCGGGCGGCGCAGCAGCAGCGAGATCTGACGGTATGCCCAAGCCTGCTTGGTCAAGTCGTCATAGATGATCAGCGCGTCCTGGCCGCGGTCGCGGAAGTATTCGCCCATCGTGCAGCCGGCGTACGGTGCGAGGTACTGCATCGCTGCCGAATCCGAAGCCGAAGCGGCGACGACGATCGTGTATTCCATCGCGCCCGTTTCTTCGAGCTTGCGAACCACGTTCATGATCGACGAAGCCTTCTGGCCGATCGCGACGTAGATACAGATCAGGTCCTTGCCCTTCTGGTTGATGATCGCGTCGAGCGCCACCGCGGTCTTGCCGCACTGACGGTCGCCGATGATCAGCTCACGCTGGCCACGGCCGATCGGCACCATTGCGTCGATCGACTTGATGCCCGTCTGCACCGGCTGCGACACCGACTTACGCCAGATCACGCCCGGGGCGATCTTTTCGATCGCGTCGGTCAGCTTGGCGTTGACCGGGCCCTTGCCGTCGATCGGGTTGCCGAGCGCATCGACCACGCGGCCGACGAGTTCCGGACCAACCGGGACTTCGAGAATGCGGCCCGTCGTCTTGACGATGTCGCCTTCCGAGATGTGTTCGTATTCGCCGAGAATCACCGCGCCGACCGAGTCGCGCTCGAGGTTCAGCGCGAGGCCGAACGTGTTGCCCGGAAACTCGAGCATTTCGCCCTGCATCACGTCCGACAGGCCGTGGATACGCACGATACCGTCGGTCACGGAGATCACGGTGCCCTGGTTGCGAACGTCTGCGCTCGCTTCAAGGCCCTGGATCCGGCTCTTGATCAGCTCGCTGATCTCAGAGGGATTGAGTTGCATTATTCGCTCCTGATAGTCAATTCTGTTGCGTGCCGGCGTGGCGCTCAGGCGGTCAACGCAGCCTGCATCGATGCGAGGCGCGCGCGAACCGAGGTGTCGAGCACTTCGTCGCCGACCGTCACGCGCACGCCGCCGATCAGCGACGAATCGACTGCGACCGTCGGTTTCAGCTTGCGCTTGAACTTGCGTTCGAGGCCCGAGACGAGACTCTCGAGATCCGCGCCGTTCAGCGGGAACGCGCTCACGATCTCGACGTCGGCTGCACCTTCACGTTCGTTCTTGAGCGCCTCGAACTGCTCGGCGATTTCCGGCAGCAGCGCGATGCGATGATTGTCGACCAGCATCTGCACGAAGTTCTTCGCTTCGGCGCCAGCTCCGAGCGGCGACTTCACCGCAGCAAGCAGCAACTCGGCTACTTGCGTGCGCGTCACCTTCGGGCTCGACGCGACCGACAGGACTTCCGGCAGACGCGCAACCTGGGCCAGCTCTTGCACGAGCGTGGACCAGGCGGCGATGTCACCGCCCTCGGCCACGCGGAACAGCGCTTCTGCGTAAGGGCGGGCGATGGTTGCAAGTTCGGCCATGATCAGAGCTCGGCTTTCAGTTGATTCAGCAGTTGGGCGTGGGCCGTTTGATCGACTTCGCGCTTCAGGATCTGCTCGGCGCCCTTCACGGCCAGCGTGGCGACTTCACCACGCAGCGCTTCGCGCGCCTTCACGATTTGCTGTTCTGCTTCCGCCTTCGCCTGGGCGATGATGCGGGCGGCTTCAGCCTGGGCGTTGGCCTTGATTTCCTCGGCGACCGCCTGGGCACGCTTTTCAGCGTCGGCGATGCGCTGCTGGCCGTCATTGCGGGCCTGCGCGAGTTCCTGGTCCACGCGCTTGTGCGCTGCGTCGAGTTCTGCCTTGCCCTTCTCGGCGGCGGCGAGGCCGTCGGCGATCTTCTTCGAACGTTCGTCGAGGGCGTTGATCAACGGCGGCCACACGAATTTCATCGTGAACCACGCGAGGACCAGGAACACGACCATTTGCGCAAACAGAGTTGCGTTGAGATTCACGGTGTTTCCTTATCTGCTATTCCGGAAAAATGAAACGGTAAGGCGCTCATCGAGTTGCATTCGATCAGCGCCCCAAGTCTCCGTTCCGCCCTGCGCCGGCTTGCGCCGGACGCATATTTCCGAGGAACCTTAGCCTGCGAGCTTCGACAGGAGCGGGTTCGCGAACGCGAACAGCATTGCAACACCCACGCCGATCAGGAATGCCGCGTCGATCAGACCAGCCAGCAGGAACATCTTCGTTTGCAGCGGGTTGATGAGTTCCGGCTGACGTGCGCAGGCTTCGATGTACTTACCACCCATCAGCGCGATACCGATACAGGCGCCGATTGCACCCAGGCCGATGATGATGCCGATACCGATGGCGGTCAGACCCTGGATGTTGGCGATGTAAGCTTGCATGATCACTCCTTTGTGAAAAGACTTGGAACTGAGATTTAAAAAACTAAAACGGAAACTCTTTGTTGCACGCCGCGCTTAGTGCTTGTCGTGCGCCTGGCCGAGATACACCAGCGTCAGCATCATGAAAATGAATGCCTGCAACAGAACAATCAGAATGTGGAAGATTGCCCAGACGCTACCCGCGATCACATGACCAACGAAGCCGAGGAACGTTGCGTCGCCACCGAAGCTCCACATGCTGCCGAGCAGGGCGATCAACAGGAACAACAGCTCACCCGCGTACATGTTGCCGAACAGCCGCATACCGAGGGAGACGGTCTTCGCGAGATATTCGACGATGTTGAGCGCGAGGTTCGGGATCCACAGCAGCGGGTGGGCGCCAAACGGTGCCGACAGCAGCTCATGCACAAAGCCGCCCGCGCCCTTGATCTTGATGCTGTAGTAGATCATCAGGACGAACACGCCGAGCGCGATGCCGAGCGTGCCGTTCAGGTCGGCCGTCGGGACGATGCGATGGTGGGAAATCACGTCCGACAGACCAAGCAGGCCGATCACGCGGCCCGGCAGGTCGACCGGGAGGAAGTCGAGGGAGTTCATCAGCGCGACCCACACGAACACCGTGAGTGCGAGCGGGGCGATGAAGGCACGATTGCCGTGAACGATGGCCTTCGATTGGTCTTCGACCATCTCGACGAGCATCTCGATCGCGCACTGGAAACGGCCCGGCACGCCCGACGTCGCCTTGCGGGCGGCCAGACGCAGCACGATGATCGTCACGATGCCGCAAACGATCGACCAGAACAGCGTGTCGAGATTCCAGACGTGGATGTCGAAAATCGACGTCTGATGCGAGGTGGAGAAATTCTGCAAGTGGTGCGCAATGTACTCGGACGGATCCGGACCGCGCGTGCCTTCGCTAGCTGCCATATCGTTAATGCCACCCAAATTGTCGAAAATCGTTTTGCCTGTTCCGCAACACGCTATTGCGGGAACGGGCTGGTGCGGTTCGTTGTCGAAACCGCACGCTGCTTGTTCCTTACCGCCAGGCCAGCGCGATCCAGTACGTCTTCAGCACGACGAGGTACGTGACGAGGAACGGCACCCAGTGCACGCCGGACCAGCCGAACGCCACTGCAGTGAACATCCCGATCGTCAGAGCGAGCTTCAGGGCTTCGCCCATCACCCAGCTCATCACGGTGGCCGAGCCACCTGCCTTCAGTCGTGCCACGAATACCGCACTGGGCACCCAGCCGATCGCTCCGCCCAGAAACGCGGATTGCGCAGCGGCGCCCGGCGACTTTGAAAACAGCCACCACGCCAGCGTTGCAACCAGGGACAGAACCACTTGCGCGAGGACCACCTTATAGGGGGTCACGCGCGAGGGCTTGCTCACGTTCGGGCCGAACAGCTTTTCGGCGTCTGCCCGCGTGAGCGGAACGATGTTGTTATCTTGTTGCTCGGCATCCCAGTCATCGTCGAATTCGCGCCGCTCGCCGGCCGCTGAAGCGGTGCGTTGCGTGCGCTGATCATCGTGCCTGTCGTCCGGCGCCTGACCCGCCATCGCAATCTTCCGCAAAATCCTTGAACCCGGCCCCAAGCTTTCTGAAAGCTTTCAGGGGTGCCTAGCTAACAAATCCGGGCGATTGTAAGCGATAGTTGCAAGTGATTCAAGGCTTTAGACGCGACAAAAACCTGCGTAAAACGACGCCTCATCATGTGAAAAAACGGGCGATTCGACGACGTACGATGACAGTTGTAAGGTCGCTTTTTTGCACCGGTATTTCTTGCCCGAAAAATCCGGCGACGACGGAATGGCGAGGAAACGACGCCCGGCGCGGGCGCCGTCGAGGCGGCACGATCACCACCCAGAACCCGCGCCGTGACGCGGCTCCGACCTCAGGCTCGGCACGAAGCCCCGAACAGCCGAAACACTGTGATCACCCGGCCACGTCCGATGCACGAAATCCGGACTGACGCTGACGCGGCGAATTATCCAATCAGTTGTCATGCCACCACAGTCGATCGACTGTGGATTGCGGCACTTATCAACAGCCCGCACCAGCGCGAATGCTGTGCGCCCTCCCCACCACCCGAATGGCACGCCTGTGCCACACGCATCACGTCGTTCAACCGTGAACGAGCAGCCACGCGCCGAGTGCCGCGCTCACGAGCGCGAACGGAATCGAGACCAGGTGGAACGGCAACCACATGCGCGGCTCCTTCGCGAGACGCACCGCGATCAGGTTCGCCAGCGAGCCGATCGCGAAACCGAAGCCGCCGACCGATACGCCGAACGCGAGCGCGCGCCAGTCATGCGTGAACTCCGACAGCAGGATCGCGGCCGGCACGTTGCTGATGCCCTGCGACAGCACGGCGCCGGCCGCAAAGATGCGCAGCGGTGAATCGAGATTCGCATGCGCAATCGCGTCATGAATGACGGGCAGCGCAGCCGCGCTGCGCAGCACGACGAACATCAGCACGAAGATCAGCAGCAGCAGCCAGTCGATCTTCAGGACTGCGTCACGTTTGACGACGAGCAGCACGATCGCGACGGCAAGCAGGCCCGGCAGCGGATGGTGCGCATCGGCGAGCAGCACGAAGGCCGCGAACAGCACCGCCGCGATCAGCGCGTGCAGGCGTTGTACGGGAATGGCGACGACGTCGCCGGACAGGTCGAGCGGTTTCGCGCGAAACGCGCACGCGGTCAGCACGAGCAGCAGCGCCATCAGCGCGATCGCGAGCGGCCCGAGCGTGACCACGAAGCGGCCGAACGACACGCCGCTCAACTGCCACAGGAAAAGATTCTGGGGATTGCCGAGCGGCGTCGCGACGGACCCCGCGTTGACGGCCAGCGCGACGACGATCACGAGCCGCCGGAACGGCAGCGGCGTCAGCGCACGCAGCGACACCATCAGCGGCACGACGACGAACAGCGCGACGTCGTTGGTGAGCCACATCGACAGCAACGCGGCGAATCCGACGAGCAGCATCGCGAGCCCGCGCTCGGAGTGCACGTGATGCACGATGCGGTGTGCGAGCCACATCAGGCAGCCGGACAACTCGAGCGCCTTGGTCAGCATCAGCAGGCCCGCGAGCGTCGCGACCGTCTGCCAGTCCACGCGATCGGCCAAAACGGAAAATGGTTGCGGACGCACCCATTGCAGCACAATCAGCCCAACCACGAGCACCGATAGCACGGGCTCCTGCGCAAGCCATCCCAACCACCGGCGCGGCGCCGGTGCGTCCGTCTCCGCCATGCGCCGCCCTTTACTCTTCGGTTGCGACGTTGCCGCGCAGTCGCACGAGAATGCCTTCGAGTGCGTCGAGGTTGCCGAAGTCGATCGTCACCTGCCCTCGCCCGCGGCGGCCAAGCTTGATCTTCACCGTCGACGCGAGCAGGTCTGACAACTCCTCCTCGAGACGGCGCGTATCGCGACCGCCATCGTCCTTCGCGCGCGCCTTCACCGCCGGCGCTTCCTTCGTCGTGTGCGTGACGAGCTTCTCGGTCTCACGCACCGACATGCGCTTGTTGACGACCTGATGGGCAAGCGTGATCTGCGTGGCCGCATCGACGGCGAGCAGCGCGCGCGCATGCCCCATGTCGAGATCACCGGCCAGCAGCATCGTCTGCACCGGCGAAGCCAGGTTCAGCAGGCGCAGCAGGTTCGACACCGCGCTGCGCGAACGGCCGACCGATTCGGCCGCCTGTTCGTGCGTGAAACCGAACTCGTCGAGCAGGCGCTGGATGCCGTGCGCTTCTTCGAGCGGGTTCAGATCCTCGCGCTGGATGTTCTCGATCAGCGCCATCGCCGCGGCGGCCTGATCCGATACGTCCTTCACGAGCACCGGCACTTCATCGAGACCCGCCAGGCGCGCCGCTCGGAAACGGCGCTCGCCCGCGATGATCTCGTATTTATCTGACGAAATAGGCCGTATCAGGATCGGCTGCATCACGCCCTGCGCGCGAATGCTTGCCGCGAGCTCCTGCAGGCTGCCTTCGTCCATCCGCGTACGCGGCTGGTACTTGCCGGCCTGCAGCTTGCCGAGCGCGAGCGTGTTCGGTGCCCCTTCGATCTTCACCGCTTCGGTGATATCGGCACTGCCGCCGAGCAGCGCTTCGAGGCCACGTCCCAAGCCCTTCTTCTTTGGTACCGCGTTCATGTCTTTCTTCCTCGCTTCGCTCATGTCCGGATCACGACACCTCGAACGCGCGAACGCGGTCGATCATCTCGGCTCCGAACTGGAGATACGCTTGCGCACCGCGCGAGCTGCGGTCGAACACCACGCCCGGCAGCCCGTAACTCGGCGCTTCCGCTAGGCGCACGTTACGCGGAATCACCGCGTCGAACACCTTGTCGCCGAAGTGCGCTTTCAGTTGATCGGAGACTTGCTGCTGCAGCGTGATGCGCGGATCGAACATCACGCGCAGCAAGCCGATGATCTTCAGGTCGCGGTTCATGTTCGCGTGAACCTGCTTGATCGTGTTGACGAGGTCCGACAACCCTTCCAGCGCGAAGTACTCGCACTGCATCGGGATCACGACGCCGTGCGCCGCGCACAGTCCGTTCAGCGTCAGCAGCGACAGCGTCGGCGGACAATCGATCAACACGAAGTCGTAGTCGTCGGACACGTGCTCGAGCGCAGCCTTCAGCCGGCGCTCGCGGTTGTCGATGCTGATCAGTTCGATCTCGGCGCCGGACAGCTCGCGATTCGCGGGCAGCACGTCATACGTGACGCCGTCCGGACGGATGCGCGCGTCGGTCACCGACACGCCGTCGACCAGCACCTCGTACACGGTCGCTTCGCAAGCAGCCTTGTCGATCCCGCTGCCCATCGTCGCATTACCCTGCGGGTCGAGATCGATCAGCAGGACTCGTTGCTCCTGCGCTGCAAGGCTTGCGGCGAGATTGACCGATGTCGTCGTCTTGCCGACGCCCCCCTTCTGGTTCGCAACGCAGAAGATCTTTGCCATCGTTGGTGTGTTCCCTTTACCTTCAAACAAACGGCGCGCTACTGCGCGCCTGCCCTTCAATTCGCTTCGTCGACGGCCACTTCGATCAGATGCCGTTCGGCATCGAGCATCGGAACCGCCAGCCGTATCGTCTGCTTCACGCGGCTGCCTTCCGGCAATCGCGCAATCTCGTCGTCCGGATGAACGCCCTTCATCGCCCAGATCGATCCGCCCGGCGCGACCAGATGACGAGCAAGTTTAACGAAGTCGGATAGATCCGCGAAAGCGCGGGATACGATCATGTCGAATTTTTCCGGCACTTCGACGCCCGGCTGAAGCGATTCGACCCGACCGGTGACCACCGACAGGTTCGCGAGCTTCAGCTCCGCGCGCATCTGAGTCTGGAAGGCAGACTTCTTCTGCACGATATCGTTCAGCGTGACCTGCCAGTCCGGCTCGACGATCGCCAGCACGATACCCGGCAACCCGCCGCCCGAGCCCACGTCGAGCACGCGGGCCGATGCACGGCCGCGCAGATGCGGGACGATGGAAAGCGAATCGAGGATGTGCTGGATCAGCATCTGCTTCGGGTCGCGGATCGCGGTCAGGTTGTAGACCGCGTTCCACTTGCCGAGCAGCGCGACGTAGTCGAGCAGCTGGTTGAGTTGTGCATCCGTCAGCGTGAGGTCGAGCGCCGTCGTGCCTTCGACGAGCATCTGTTCCAGTACGTCCCGATTAACCGCCGGCGCGCGACGCGCCGTCATTGTTGCGTCGGGACGGCGCCGTCCCCCTGCGCCGTTGCCTCTGCGGCAGTGCCATTACGGCGACCCAGGCCGCGGCGCTTCAGGTGCACCATCAGCAGCGAGATCGCAGCCGGCGTGACGCCCGAGATGCGCGATGCCTGCCCGATCGTTTCCGGCCGGAACTCGTTGAGCTTCTGGCTCACCTCGAACGACAGGCCGCGGACTTCGCGGTAATCGATACCGTCCGGCAGGCGCGTGTTCTCGTTCGCGTCGTTGCGTTCGATCTCGGAGGCCTGGCGCTCGATATAGCCCTGATACTTGATGCCGATCTCGACCTGCTCCTTGATCTGCTCGAGCATCACCGGATCGTCGGCCAGCGGCTCTGCCGGGCCGCATTCGCCGCCCTTCAAGCCACACACGCCGTCATAGCTGATACCCGGACGACGCAGCAGCTCGGCGAGGCTGTATTCGTGGTCGATCGCCTTGCCGAGGAGCGCGGTCGCCTCTTCCGGCGGCAACGTCTTGGGCGTAACCCACGTCGACTTCAGGCGTTCGGTTTCACGTGAAACAGCGTCGCGCTTCCGGCTGAATGCATCCCAGCGCACGTCGTCGACGAGCCCCAGTTCGCGGCCGATCTCGGTCAGGCGCATGTCGGCATTGTCTTCACGCAGGCTCAGGCGATACTCGGCGCGGCTCGTGAACATCCGGTACGGCTCGGCCACGCCACGCGTCACGAGATCGTCGACCAGCACGCCAAGGTAGGCCTGGTCACGGCGCGGGCACCATGCATCCTTCTCCTGCACATAGCGGCCCGCATTGAGGCCGGCCAGCAGACCCTGCGCGGCCGCTTCTTCATAGCCGGTCGTCCCGTTGATCTGGCCCGCAAAGAACAGACCGTTGATCGCCTTCGTCTCGAGCGACGCCTTCAGCGCACGCGGATCGAAGTAGTCGTACTCGATCGCGTAGCCGGGGCGCAGGATATGTGCGTTCTCGAGGCCGCGCATCGAATGCACGAGCTCGAGCTGGACGTCGAACGGCAGGCTCGTCGAGATCCCGTTCGGATAGAACTCGTTGGTCGTCAGCCCTTCCGGCTCCAGGAAGATCTGGTGTGATTCCTTCGACGCGAACCGGTGAATCTTGTCCTCGATCGATGGGCAATAGCGCGGCCCGACGCCTTCGATCACGCCTGTATACATAGGCGAACGGTCGAGACCGCCACGAATGATGTCGTGCGTGCGCTCGTTCGTGTGCGTGACCCAGCACGGCAGCTGCTGCGGATGCTGCTCCGCGCGGCCCAGGAACGAGAAGACCGGGATCGGATCGAGATCGCCGGGCTGTTCGGTCAGCTGCGAGAAATCGATCGAGCGGCCGTCGATACGCGGCGGCGTACCGGTCTTCAGGCGACCCTGCGGCAGCTTCAGCTCCTTCAGGCGCGACGACAACGACACGGCTGCCGGATCGCCCGCGCGGCCGCCCGTGTAATTGTTCAGGCCGACGTGGATCTTGCCGTCGAGGAACGTGCCGGCGGTCAGCACGACCGCACGGGCGCGGAAGCGGATGCCGATCTGCGTGACGGCGCCCACCACACGGTCGCCTTCGACCATCAGGTCGTCGACGGCCTGCTGGAACAGCCAGAGGTTCGGCTGGTTCTCGAGCCGGTGGCGGATCGCGGCCTTGTACAGGATACGGTCGGCCTGCGCACGCGTCGCGCGCACGGCCGGACCCTTCGACGAATTGAGGATCCGGAACTGAATACCGCTCTCGTCCGTCGCGGCTGCCATTGCGCCGCCCAGCGCATCGACTTCCTTGACCAGATGGCCCTTGCCAATGCCGCCGATCGACGGATTGCAGCTCATCTGCCCAAGCGTTTCGATGTTGTGGGTCAGCAGCAGTGTCTTTGCGCCCATGCGGGCGGACGCCAGCGCAGCTTCGGTGCCGGCATGACCGCCACCGACGACGATGACGTCAAATTCTGTGGGAAAAAGCATGGTGGATTCCGTACGCAGGACTGCGCACGAACCTATCTGAGAAATGTATGGGGCGAATTATAGCGGGTTCGCTTTTCACCCGAATGCCGTCCGAATGGTAGGGTCTGTGCATTTCGTCGATTTTTCGATGTCGGACCGATGAATCTGTGGTTCAGCGCCCATGCCTGCGAAGCTTCCAGGCCATCCCGCCGCACATCGTTGCGCCTGTGCAGAGATCCATGTGCCGGGAAATTTCACGTGGAACATACAACCCGTTCGAGGCCTGTGCCCGCCCAACGCCCCAGCGAAGCACCCTACATCTCTTCCTCACAGAATTTCCATCGGTTCGCTCGGCACTTATCCCCTGTGACCCGGCACATCATCGTTCTGTGGAACGCGTGGCAACCTACCCCGATCGACAAACCAGATCGCCATCTGCACGCTGGATGCCTCCACCTGCCGCCACTGCACAGCGCTTTTGATTGTTCCTCCGGTACTTATCCCCTGATTGCTAACCGCCGATGCATTGGAGGTCGGATCTCGACTCAAAAACAAAAGCGGCGTGTTTCACGTGAAACACGCCGCCCGTTTCCCTCCCACCGAGCCACCGATCAAGCCGTTTTCTTCGCCAGCCCGAGGTAGGTTTCGATCACACGCGGATTCTGTGCGAGGTCGGCCGCTGGCCCCTCCAGCGCAAACTCGCCCGTCTCCAGCACGTAGCCGTAGTCGGAGATCTGCAGCGCCGCCCGCGCATTCTGCTCGATCAGCAGCGTCGCCACGCCCGTCCCACGCAACGCGCTGATGATATGAAAGATCTCCTTCACGATCAGCGGCGCCAGCCCGAGACTCGGCTCGTCGAGCATCAGCAGGTCGGGCTTTCCCATCAGCGCCCGGCCAACCGCGAGCATCTGCCGCTCCCCGCCGGACAGCGTGCCGGCCGCCTGCTTGCGCCGCTCCTTCAGCCGAGGAAACAGCGCAAACACGTGATCGAGCTGATCGAGGAAGTTCGCTTCACCTGCCAGCTTGCGCCGATACGCGCCCAGCACGAGGTTGTCTTCGACCGTCATCGTGCTGAACAGCTCACGCTTTTCCGGCACGAGGCACATCCCGCGTGCGACGCGCTGCTCGACCGGCAATGCACCGACATCGTGACCGCGATACACGATCGCGCCCGACGCATGCCCGGTCACCGGCAGCGCGCCCATGATCGCGTTCAGCAGCGTCGACTTGCCGGCGCCGTTCGGCCCGATCACGCTGACAATCTGCCCCGCACCGACCCTGATCGCCGCGCCGTGCAGCGCCTCCACCTTCCCGTACCGGACCGCCAGCCCGCGCACGTCGAGAATTGGCATCGTCGTGTCCGTCATCACTCCACCCCGCCCAGATACGCTTCGAGCACCGCCGGATCCTGCTGCACGTCCTGCGGCAGCCCTTCCGCGATCCGTGTGCCGAATTCCATCACCACCAGCCGGTCGGTGAGATTCATCACGAAATCCATGTCGTGTTCCACGAGCAACACGCTCATGCCCTCCGCCTTCAGCCGCCGCAGCAAGTCGGCGAGTTGCTGCTTCTCCTGGTAACGCAGCCCGGCGGCCGGCTCGTCGAGCAGCAGCAGCGTCGGGTCGCAGCACAACGCCCGCGCGATTTCGAGAATCCGCTGCTGGCCCAGCGCGAGGCTGCCCGCTTCGTCGTACATGTGCTTCTCTAGCCCGACGCGGCGGATCTGCTGGGCGGCCTCGGCGAGCAGCTGCGCCTCCTCGTGGGCATTGAGCCGCGCGACGCTACGCCACACGCCGGTATGGCCACGCAGGTGCGCGCCGATCGCGACGTTCTCGAGCACCGTCATCGCCGGCAACAGCTTCACGTGCTGGAACGTCCGACCGATGCCGCGGCGGACGATCTGGCGCGAGGTGAGCCCGTCGATGCGCTCGCCACGGAACGTGATCGTGCCGCCCGTCGGCTTCAGCACGCCCGTCACGAGGTTGAACGTGGTCGACTTGCCCGCGCCGTTCGGGCCGATCAGCCCGATGATCTGCCCCGCTTTCACGTCGAAGCTGACGTCGTTGACGGCCACGAGCCCGCCGAACTGCTTGCGTGCGTTGTCGACGACGAGCAGCGGCTCGCCAGCCACGGGCTTCGCGCATTGCGGCAACGGATCGGCGTGCTCGGGCACATGCGCACGCGGCCCGCGCGGGAACAGCCTGGCGACGAACGGCCACACGCCCTGGCGCGCGTACTGCAGCAGCAGCACCATCAGCACGCCGAACACAATGATCTCGAAGTTGCCTTCCGAACCGAGCAGCTTCGGCAGCAGCGTCTGCAGGTAGTCCTGCAGCACGGTCAGGATCGCCGCGCCGAGCACGGCGCCCCACACGTGCGACACGCCGCCGACCACAGCCATGAACAGGAACTCGATCCCGTGGTTCAGCCCGAACGGTGTCGGGTTCACCGCACGCTGCAGGTGTGCGTACAGGAAGCCCGAGATGGCCGCGAGCACGGCCGCATAGACGAAGATCACGACGCGCATCCAAGCGGTGTTCACGCCCATCGCCTCGGCCATCACGCCGCCGCCGCGCAGCGCACGAATCGCGCGGCCCGGACGGCTGTTCAGCAGGTTTTGCACCGACACGATCGCGGCCAGCACGACGGCCCAGATCAGGAAATACAGGCTGCGGCCGCTGTCGAGCGTGATGCCGAACAGGTTCAGCGCCGGAATCCCGTTGATCCCGTCGTACTTGCCGAGCAGTTCAAGGTTGCCGAACAGGTAGAACAACGCGAGGCCCCACGCGATCGTGCCAAGCGGCAGGAAGTGGCCGGACAGCCGCATCGTGACCGCACCGAGCACGAGCGCGACGAGCGCCGTCAGCACGACGCCGACGATCAGCGCGAGCCACGGCGATACGCCATAGCGCGTCGTCAGGAACGCGGTCGCGTAGGCGCCGATGCCGACGAACGCGGCCTGCCCGAAGCTCGTCATCCCACCGACGCCCGTGAGCAGCACGAGCCCGATCGCGACGATCGCGTAGAGGCCGATGTAGTTCAGCAGCGTGATCCAGTATTCAGGCACCTGCAGCGCGCCCGGCAGCACCGGCAGCGCGAACAGCACCACGAGAAACACCCAGAAGGTCTTGTTGCGTACCATCGTCTTCATCGTGTCACTCCTCTTCGTCTTCCGCGTGAGGCGTGGCGAAGCTCCGCCACAGCAGCACCGGAATGATCAGCGTGAACACGATCACCTCCTTGTAGGCGCTCGCCCAGAACGACGAATACGATTCGAGCACGCCGACGAGCAGCGAGCCGGCGGCCGCGAGCGGATAGCTGATGAGCCCGCCGATGATCGCGCCGACGAAACCCTTCAGGCCGATCAGGAAGCCCGAGTCGTAGTAGATCGTCGTCAACGGGCCGACGAGGATCCCGGACAGCACGCCGAGCCCCGCCGCGAACGTGAACGCGAGCCGCCCGGCCTCGGTCGTGCCGATGCCGACGAGCCGCGCGCCGAGCCGGTTCACCGACGTCGCGCGCAGCGCCTTGCCGGCGATCGTGCGGCCGAAGTACACGTAGAGCGCGCCGATCAGCACGAGCGCCGTCACGACGACCAGGATGCTCTGCACCGACACGGTCATGCTGCCGATCGACAGCGACGCATCCGAGAAGCCATTGGTGCGCGAGCCTTCGGCGCCGAACATCACGAGCCCCAACCCGACCATCGCGAAGTGGACGGCGACCGACACGATCAGCAGCAGCAGCGTCGTGCCTTCGGCGATCGGCTGGTAGACGAGCCGGTAGACGAACGGCCCCATCGGCACGACGATCGCGAGCGTCAGCGCGATCTGCGCGAGCATCGGCAGCGGCTGCATCGCGAAGCTGCGCGTGATCGCGAACACCGCGAGCGGCAGCAGGACGTAGCGGCTGCCGAGCGTCGCGAGCGTGCGGCCGAGCTGATGGCGCCGTTCGCGATGCCGGATCAGGCCGCCGACTTCGAGCAGGAAGCACGCGATGCCCATCACGAACAGCAGCCAGCAGGTGGCGGGAAATTTCTGCGCCTGCAACGCGGCAAGCGTCAGCGCACCGTAGGCGACGAATTCGCCCTGGGGAATGAAGATCACCCGCGTGACGGAAAACACCAGCACGAGCGCCAGCGACAGCAATGCATATATGGCGCCGGTCGTGATGCCGTCTTGCGCGAGGATCGCTGCAATCGAGAGATCCATACGTTTCGTGTATCGAGAAGGCTGCGGAGAAACGAAAGACAGGAACGGCCGGGGCGCACGGGCCGCAAGATCGGCGCGTCGGGCGCCACGCAGCGAGCCCCTGCGGTTCCACACGACATGGGCATGGTCGCGGCCCGTCGGGCCCGGCGCCCTGCCGACGGCATGCACGACGCCTGTCGCGCCGCGCACGCCGGTTTCACATGATGCTTACTCGGCCTGCAGCTTCCACTTGCCGTCGACGATCTGCACCATCACGCGCGCACGCGTGTCGAAGCCGTTGTGGTCGGTCGGCGTCATGTTGATCACGCCGTGCGACACGGGCAGGTCCTTCACGTTCTCGATCGACGCGCGCAGCGCCTCGCGGAACGCCTCGGTGCCCGGCTGGCCCTTCTTCAGCGCGTCCGGAATCGCACGCTGCAGCAGCAGCCCGGCATCCCACGCATGGCCGCCGAACGTCGCCAGCGAGCCCGCGCCGTACGCCTTCTCGTACGCGGCCTTGTAGCCGAGCGCCGGCTTCTTCACCGGGTTCGAATCGGGCAGCTGGTCGGTCACGAGCACCGGGCCGGCGGGCAGGATCTCGCCTTCGCAATCCTTGCCGCACACGCGCAGGAAGTCGTTGTTCGCGACACCGTGCGTCTGGTACACCTTGCCCTTGTAGCCGCGTTCCTTCAGCGTCTTCGCCGGCAGCGCCGCCGGCGTGCCGGAGCCGGCGATCAGCACCGCATCCGGATTCGAGCCCATCAGCTTCAGCACCTGCCCCATCACCGACGCGTCGGTGCGGTTGTAGCGCTCGTTCGATACCAGCTTCAGCCCGTTCTTCGCGGCCGCCGCATCGAACGTCTTGTACCAGCTGTCGCCGTACGCATCGGCGAAACCGATGAAGCCGACCGTCTTCACGCCGTGCTTCGCCATGTAGCCGGCGATCGCGTCGGCCATCAGCTGGTCGTTCTGCGGCACCTTGAACATCCATGCGCGTTTCGCGTCAATCGGCGAGATGATCTGGGCGCTCGCCGCGAGCGAGATCGTCGGCGTCTTGCCCTGCGACACGGGGTCGAGCATTGCCAGCGAGTTCGGCGTGACGGACGAGCCGATGATCGCGTCAACGTGATCTTCATCGATCAGCTTGCGCACGTTCTGCACCGCGCGGCTCGTGTCGGAGGCGTCGTCGAGCACGATGTACTGCACGCTCTTGCCGGCGATTTCCTTCGGCAGCAGCGCGATCGTGTTCTTCTCCGGGATCCCGAGCGACGCGGCCGGCCCGGTGGCCGACAGCGTCACGCCGATCTTCACCTGCGCCGACGCCGTTGCCGCCGCGCACACGAGGCCCGCGGCGAGCACGGCCTCCATCCATCGATTCATCTTCATTTACGTTGTCTCCAAACGCTGCTCGAAAAATCCGCGGGTCGCTCGGGCGGCTCCCGGTCCTCAAACAAGTTAATAAATTAACTATCTCGCCATACCGCGTCTACGCTCGTTTTCCCGTGAAACACCTCATCTTCAACGGCACCCGGACGGAACCACGCACGGACGCACCGGCCGGCAGTCGAAACGGTCGTTCGACCGTCACGATGCGCAGCGGCGGTGTCGTCTGGATGAAGAAAGCGGAGAAAGGTGCAATCGTGTGCGCAATCGATGCATGCGCAACGATCAAGGAAAGGCACGTCGATCCGGCCTGATGCGGCCAGGCCCACGCGCGGCACATGATCGGAAAGCCGGCCGCTCATGCGAATACGGTTGCGAATATCGATACGGATGCGCACGCAACGACCGGCAATGGCGCCGGAACGCGTCTACCGGCCGCAGAACGGCTCGGGAAGGCCGCGGCGACAGCAGCCCAACCCCACGACGAACGAACGGCACCTGCCGCCCTTCCTGCCCCGATCCATCGTGCTGCGCTGCTCATCCAACCGTACTCCCTCTTCTGCATTCTGCTTGTAGGAGAACTGCCGACCGATTTTCCCGACCGCGCGGTCGGCGAAAGCTGAGTGTAACGGACGCGTTTTGCGCACGCCAACCGGGTTAGCCCGAACGGCCGGGGCACGGCTGAGCATCGTCTGCGAACGAATCGAGGGAAAGCGGAAAGCGGAAAGCGGAAAGCGGAAAACGGAAAACGGGAAAACGGGGGACGCGGTGAAGCGCGGGGCGAACGCAGGCGTGGAATACGGCCGCCGCACAGGCCGATGCACCAACAGCGGAAATCCGTGCACGCAAATGAAAAAGCGCTGTTGGATTCCGTCCAACAGCGCTTTGGGGTTCGGGCACTTTGTGCCTCGATTGTCTCCTCGTTCTCCACCTGCAAATTCGTTTCGCGGTGCATCAGAACTAAAGTGGATCTTAAAGAGGCTTAAGCACCACGGCAACTTAGCATTTACCCCTATGGTGCATCGCCGCACGAAAATGGGGCACTAGCCTGCCGCTCGGCACCGGCCCGAGCCCGCTCCTGCGTCCTTCCGGAGCATGCCGGATGGTGCTTCGCATCAATGCGCGGCGACGCGCGCAGCACGCATTCAGGACGCCCTGAGCGGCTTGATCCGCGCGACCATCTCGCCGACGATGCCGCGCCGGAACGCCAGCACGCACGCGATGAAGATCAGTCCCGTGACGATCGTCGCCGATTCGCCGAGCGAATGGAACCACGCGACGCCCGTCGTCGATGCAAGCCATTCCCCGATGTCGCCGAGCCGGTCTTCCAGCGCGACGATCAGTGCCGCGCCCAGCAGCGGCCCGAACAACGTGCCCATCCCGCCGACGAGCGTCATCAGCACGACGAGACCCGACATCGTCCAGTACGCGTCCGACAGCGTCTCGAAACCGAGCACCAGCACCTTCAGCGAGCCGGCCAGCCCCGCGATGCCCGCCGACAGGATGAACGCGAGCAGCTTGAAGCGGTCGGTGTCGTAACCGAGCGAGATCGCGCGCGCTTCGTTCTCCTTGATCGCGACGAGCACCTGGCCGAACGGTGAATGCACGACCCGCACGATGAACGCGCACGCGGCGACCACCACCGCGAGCACGACGTAGTACAGCGCGACGTCGTTCGACAGATCGAGCAGCCCGAACAGATGGCCGCGCGGCACGCCCTGCAGCCCGTCCTCGCCGTGCGTGAACGGCGCCTGCAGGTAGATGAAGTAGACCATCTGCGCGAACGCGAGCGTGATCATCGCGAAGTAGATGCCCTGCCGCCGGATCGCGAACAGCCCGACGACGAGCCCGAGCAGCGTCGCGGCAACGGTGCCGACCAGCACGCCGAGCTCCGGCGTGAAACCGAGCGTCTGCATCGAATAACCGGTCGCATAGCCGGCGGTCGCGAGGAACATCGCATGGCCGAACGACAGCAGCCCCGTATAGCCGATCAGCAGGTTGAACGCGGCCGCGAACAGCGCGAACGTGAGCACCTTCATCACGAACACCGGATACGCGCCGATGAACGGCGCGGCGAGCAGTGCGGCGAGCAGCACGCCGTAGAGCACTTTTCTCTGCATCATTTTTCCTTGCCGAAGAGGCCCGCCGGGCGGAACAGCAGCACGATCGCCATGATCACGAACACGACCGTGGCCGACGCTTCGGGGTAGAACACGCGCGTGAAGCCCTCGATCACGCCGAGCAGCAGGCCCGTGACGATCGAGCCGAGGATCGAGCCCATCCCGCCGATCACGACCACCGCGAACACGGTGATGATCATCGGCTGCCCCATCAGCGGCGACACCTGGATCACCGGCGCGGCCAGCACGCCCGCGAACGCGGCGAGCGCGACGCCGAAGCCGTAGGTGAGCGTGATCATCATCGGCACGTTCACGCCGAACGCCTCGACGAGCTTCGGGTTCTCGGTGCCCGCCCGCAGGTACGCGCCCAGGCGCGTCTTCTCGATCACGAACCACGTCGCGAGACACACCGCGAGCGACGCGACCACCACCCATGCGCGGTAGTTCGGCAGGAACATGAAGCCGAGGTTGGTGGCGCCGGACAGCTGCGACGGCACGTCGTACGGCTGGCCGGACGAGCCGTAGATCGACCGGAACACGCCTTCGACGACCAGCGTGAGCCCGAACGTGAGCAGCAGCCCGTACAGGTGATCGAGCTTGTACAGCCAGCGCAGCATCGAGCGTTCGATCAGGATCCCGAACGCGCCGACGACCAGGGGCGCGATCACGAGCATCGCCCAGTACGGCAGCCCGAAATACGACAGGCCCATCCACGCAAGCATCGCGCCCAGCATGAACAGCGCGCCGTGCGCGAAGTTGATCACGTTGAGCAGCCCGAAGATCACCGCGAGCCCGAGGCTCAGGATCGCGTAGAACGAGCCGTTGACGAGCCCGAGCAGCAACTGGCTCAGCATCGCCGGCAACGGAATGCCAAAGATTTCCATCGACTTAGCCGTCAGAATGAGTTTCGTTGCGTGCGCAACCTTCATGCGTCGCACGCGCGGGCGGCGCAGCGGGCACATCGCCGCAGCCGCCACCGAGCGGCGCGCCCGCGCGCGCCGCTACGCCCTGCCTACTTCCACAACGCGCAGCGCGTTTCCTGCTTGGTCCCGAACGCCTGCTCGCCCGGAATCGTCGCGAGCACCTTGTAGTAATCCCACGGCTCCTTCGATTCCGCCGGCTTCTTCACTTCCATCAGGTACATGTCGTGGATCATGCTGCCGTCCGTGCGGATATAGCCCTTGGCATAGAAGTCGTTGATCTTGATCTTCTTCAGCTCGGCCATCACCTTGTCGGAATCGGTCGTGCCGGCGGCCTGGACGGCCTTCAGGTAGGTCGTCACCGACGAGTAGTCGGCCGCCTGCAGGCTCGACGGCATCTTCTTCATCTTGCCGAAGTAGCGCTGCGCCCACTGGCGCGACGCCGCATCGCGGTTCCAGTACCAGCTGTCGGTCAGCACCAGGCCCTGGGTCGTCTCGAGACCGAGGCTGTGCACGTCGTCGATGAACATCAGCAGCGCGGCGAGCTTCATCGTCTTCGTGATGCCGAACTCCTTCGCGGCCTTGATCGAGTTGATCGTGTCGCCGCCCGCGTTCGCGAGGCCGAGGATCTGCGCCTTCGACGATTGCGCCTGCAGCAGGAACGACGAGAAGTCCGACGCGGACAGCGGGTGGCGCACCGCGCCGAGCACCTGGCCGCCGTTCGCCTTCACGACGTCCGACGTGTTCTTCTCGAGCGCCTTGCCGAACGCATAGTCGGCCGTCAGGAAGAACCACGACTTGCCGCCCTGCTTCACCACCGCCGAACCGGTGCCCTTCGCGAGCGCCATCGTGTCGTACGCGTAGTGGACCGTGTACGGCGTGCACTGCTCGTTGGTCAGCGTGTCGGCGCCCGCGCCGATGTTGATGTAGACCTTCTTCTTCTCGGCCGCGACCTGGTTCATCGACAGCGCGGTGGCCGAGTTCGTGCCGCCGACCAGCAGGTCGAGCCCGCCGCGGTCCATCCATTCACGCGCCTTCGACGCGGCGATGTCGGCCTTGTTCTGGTGATCGGCATAGACGACCTCGATCGGCTTGCCGAGCACCTTGCCGCCGAAGTCGGCCACTGCCATGCGGATCGCCTCGAGGCCGCCCTGCCCGTCGATATCCGCGTAAAGCCCCGACATGTCGGTGATGAAGCCGATCTTCACGGTATCCGCCGCGTGTGCGGCGCCGGCGGTGAACGCGGCAGTCGCGAGCGCGAGACAGGCCTGTGCGAGGGTCTTCATTTTCATTGACGTCTCCTGTTGTTCTGATGCGTTGTGGTTGTTCGAAGGCCGCCACGGCTAGCGGCAAGGGAAACGGGGCGGCGTCACACCCCGAGCAGGTCGTGCAGGGTCGGCATCTTGCTTTCCAGTTCGGCCGCCTGGAAATGCTCGACGATGCTGCCGTGCTCCATCACGTAGAAGCGGTCGGCGAGCGGCGCGGCGAAGCGGAAATTCTGTTCGACCATCACGATCGTGTAGCCGCGCGCCTTCAGCGCGACGATCATCCGCGCGAGCGCCTGCACGATCACCGGGGCGAGGCCTTCGGAAATCTCGTCGAGCAGCAGCAGGTTCGCGCCGGTGCGCAGGATCCGCGCGACCGCGAGCATCTGCTGCTCGCCGCCGGACAGACGCGTGCCCTGGCTCTGCCGGCGCGACGCGAGGTTCGGGAACATCGCGTAGATCTCGTCGATCGGCATCGCGTGCTCGCGCGGCCCGATCAACGGCGGCAACATGAGGTTCTCCTCGCACGACAGGCTCGAGAAGATCCCGCGCTCCTCCGGGCAGTAGCCGATGCCGTAATGCGCGATGCGATGCGTCGCGAGGCCGATCGTCTCGTTGCCCGCGACCTTGATCGACCCGCTGCGGCGGCCCGTCAGGCCCATGATCGCGCGCAGCGTCGTCGTGCGGCCCGCGCCGTTGCGGCCGAGCAGCGTGACGACTTCACCGCGATGCACCGTCAGGTCGACACCGTGCAATATGTGGGATTCCCCGTACCAGGCCTCCAGGCCCGTGATCTCCAGCGCGGGCGTACCGCTTTCGACGCCGCTCAATTCGCGTTCCTCCCGTTCGCTGTGCTTCATGCGTGCGCCCCCGCGAGCGCCGCGTCGGCGCTGCCCATGTAGGCCTCGATGACGAGCGGATTCTTCGACACTTCCGCATACGAGCCTTCGGCCAGCACCTCGCCGCGTTGCAGGACGGTGATCGTGTCGGAGATGCCCGCGATCACGTTCATGTTGTGCTCGACCATCAGGATCGTCCGGCCGCTCGCGACCTTCTTGATCAGCGCGGTCACGCGATCGACGTCCTCGTGGCCCATCCCCTGCGTGGGCTCGTCGAGCAGCATCAGTTCGGGCTCCATCGCGAGCGTGGTCGCGATCTCCAGCGCGCGCTTGCGGCCGTATGCGAGCTCGACGGTCGGCACCTGCGCGAAATCGGTGAGGCCGACCTGCGTGAGCAGGTCCATCGCACGGTCGTCGAGCCGCTTCAGCGTGCGTTCGCTGCGCCAGAAATGGAATTCGGTGCCGAGCGCGCGCTGCAACCCGATGCGCACGTTCTGCAGCGCGGTCAGGTGCGGAAAGACGGCCGAGATCTGGAACGAGCGGATGATGCCGCGCCGCGCGACCTGCGCGGGCCGCTCGTCGGTGATGTCGATGCCGTTGAAGACGATCTGGCCGGCCGTCGGCGTCAGGAATTTGGTGAGGAGGTTGAAGCAGGTGGTCTTGCCCGCGCCGTTCGGCCCGATCAGCGCATGGATCGCACCGCGACGCACACGCAGGTTCACGCCGTTGACGGCCGTGAAACCCCTGAATTCCTTGGTCAGTCCGCGTGTTTCCAGAATCGTGTCGCCGAGAATCATGTTCCCTTCCGTACGAAGTCAGGCGAAGCACCGGGAAAATTCGCGAGAAGCGTCCGCGAAACAGGTCAGCGGATGAGCGGGCCGCCCCGGGCGCCGTGTTACGCCTCGAGGGTGGTCTCCCGCGCCGACGCGTATGCACACTGCGCCACATTGTCTCGCCGTTGGTGCAGTGCAATCATCGGGATTTGCACTTATAGGGCGGGCCGCCCTGTCGCACGCGGCTGTGCACGGTTTTACACGCCGTTTTTTTGACACGTGCATCATCGTGCGTTGACCTCCTCCGCACGGTCCGGCACGCACGCAACAAAAAAGCCGTGCGGCTGCACGGCTTGCATGGATCTTGCGGGACGAACCGGCGTTAGTCGCTTCTATCGGCCCCCTCGGCACCGCTGCTGCAACGGCAGTTTGTTTCGCAGATCGAATCAGCGGGTGTCCTCATGACGGCCCGCTGTCGTACGTGTCAGCGTTCCGTCACGCGGCTGTCACCGCCGGCTCCGTGCGCACCGGTGTCGCTTCGCGCGCCGCACGGCGATCGGCACGAATCATGTCGCTCGCGCGCTCGGCGATCATCAGCGTCGGCGAATTGGTGTTGCCCGACGTAATGAACGGCATCACCGATGCATCGACGATTCGCAGCCCGGCGATGCCGCGTACGCGCAGCCGGCTGTCGACCACCGCGCGCTCATCGTCGGCACGCCCCATCCGGCAGGTGCCGACCGGATGGAAGATCGTCGTGCCGACGGCGCCGGCCGCCTCGATCAGCTCGGCTTCGCTTCGATACTGCAGGCCCGGCAGGATTTCCTCGGGCCGATAGCGCGCGAGCGCCGGCGCCGACGCGATCCGGCGCGTGAGCCGCAGCGCGTTCGCGGCGACGTGGCGATCGTGGTCGGTCGACAGATAGTTCGGCGCGATCGCGGGTGCCGCGCCCGGATCGGCGCTCGCGATATGCACGCTGCCGCGCGACGTCGGCCGCAGATGGCATACAGACGCCGTAAACGCGTTGAAGCTGTGCAGCGGCTCGCCGAAGCGCTCGAGCGACAACGGCTGCACGTGGTATTCGAGATCGGGGCGCGTGAGCGCGGGATCGTCGGGATCGGATTTTGCGAATGCGCCGAGCTGCGACGGCGCCATCGACATCGGCCCGCGCTGCAGCAACGCATATTCGGCGCCGATCATCAGCTTGCCCCACCAGTGCGCGGACAGCGTGTTGAGCGTGCGCACGCCTTCGACGCGAAACGCCATCCGCAATTGCAGGTGGTCCTGAAGGTTTTCGCCGACGCCCGGCAGATCCTGCACGACGTCGATACCGAGCGCCTGCAGCCGCCGGCCGTCGCCGATACCCGACAGTTCGAGCAGCTGCGGCGAATTCACCGCGCCGGACGTCAGCAGCACCTCCGAACGCGCCCGCGCGACGTAATCCGTGCCGCCGCCGCGGTATTCGACGCCGACCGCGCGCCGCCCGTCGAAGATCACGCGCTGCGCCTGCGCGCCGGTGATCACGGTCAGGTTCGGGCGCGCCATCGCGGGCCGCAGGAACGCCTTCGACGTATTCCAGCGCACGCCGCGCTTCTGGTTCACCTCGAAATAGCCGACCCCGGCATTGTCGCCGCGGTTGAAATCGTCGGTTGCCGGGATGCCGGTCTGCTGCGCGGCCTGCGCGAACGATTCGAGAATCTCCCAGCGCAGCCGCTGCTTCTCGACACGCCAGTAGCCGCCCGCGCCGTGCGCATCGCTCGCGCCCGCATGGTGATCCTCGCTGCGCTTGAAGATCGGCAGCACGCTGTCCCACGACCAGCCGGCGTCGCCGGTTTCCTGCGCCCAGCTGTCGTAATCCTCGCGCTGGCCGCGCATGTAGATCATCCCGTTGATCGACGAGCAGCCGCCGAGCACCCGGCCGCGCGGATACGACAGCGCACGGCCGTTGAGCGCCGCTTCGGGTTGCGTCTTGTACAGCCAGTCGGTGCGCGGGTTGCCGATGCAATACAGATAGCCGACCGGGATGTGGATCCAGTGATAGTCGTCCTTGCCGCCCGCTTCGAGCAGCAGCACGTGGATGTCGGGATCCTCGGTCAGGCGGTTCGCGAGCACGCAGCCCGCGGTGCCCGCGCCGACGATCACGTAATCGAATTCGCCTTCTAGCGTGCGTTGGGTGGTCACGGTTTGTCTCCTGTCACGCGGCGCAACGCCGCGCGTCATTTTCAGCATAGTGCGTCACGAGCCGCGCTTGCGGCCCCGCGCCACGACCGATGAAGCGTACTCCGGCCGCCGGCCGCCGATCCAATGAGTTATGCTGAACTGCGTTATAAGCGGCGCTCATATCACGACGATGGATCTCACCCTGCTCCGCGCGTTCGCGACGGTCGCGCGCGAAGGCAACCTCACGCGCGCCGCCGTGCAGCTGCACCTGACGCAACCGGCGGTCAGCCTGCAGATCAAGCATCTGCAGGAAACGCTCGGCGTCACGTTGTTCACGCGCACATCGCGCGGCCTCGCGCTCACGCGCGACGGCCAGACGCTGCTGCCGCATGCGGAACGTGCGCTCGCCGCGGCCGCCGACGTGCAGCGCGCGGCTGCTGCGCTGCGGCACGAGGTACGCGGCCGGCTGCGGATCGGCACGATCCTCGACCCGGGCTTCCTGCGGCTCGGCGGCTTCCTGCGCGCGCTCGTCGAAACCCATCCGCAGATCGAGACGGCGCTGCGGCACGGGATGTCGGGCTGGGTCATCGAACAGGTGCGCACGCGGGCGCTCGACGTCGGCTACTACATCGGCCGGCCGGGCGAGGACGATCCGTTCGACGGCGCGCTGTTCCATACCGTCACGCTCACGCATTTCCAGTACCGCGTGCTCGCGCCGGCCGGCTGGAAGGAGCGCGTGCAGCGCGCCCACGACTGGCGCGCGCTTGCCGCGCTGCCGTGGATCTGGACGCCGCCGGCGTCCGCGCACCACCGGTTGCTGTCGCGACGCTTCACGGAGGCCGGCGCGCAGCCGCTCAAGGTGGCCGAGGTCGACCAGGAGCAGTCGATGCTCGACCTCGTCAAATCGGGGATCGGGTTGACGCTCGCGCGCGACTCGACCGCGCTGGCCGAAGCGCATGCGCATGCGCTGACGATCGTCGAGCCGGTGACGGTGCCCACCGAGCTGACGTTCGTGACGCTCGCCGAGCGGCGCGACGAACCGGCGATCGCTGCGGCGCTGCGGCTGATCGAAGCGCAGTGGGCGATATGAGGGCTGCTGATAGCGCGGGGGCCGGCCGCGCACCTGGCGCCAACGCCCGACACGTCGCCGGTCGGCAGCCGGCGACCGTGCGGGCCCTCACGCGTGCGGGAATGGGGAAATCACGGAAGCCGAACCTCCCGGCCGCGGCGTGTCGCCGCGTCCCGCCGGTCGTCACGCCACCTTCGCGGGCTTTTTGCTAGATTGTGCGTTCGCACACCGCGAGACCCCGATTGAAGGAGACCCGCATGGCCCGCAACATCGAGATCAAAGCCCGCGCCCGCGAATTCGACCAGCTGCGCGAACAGGCGGCCAGGCTCGCGACCGAAGCGCCGCTGTTCTATCGCCAGCAGGATTTCTTCTATGACGTGCCGCGCGGCCGGCTGAAGCTGCGCCGCTTCGAGGATGGCACGCCGGCCGAACTGATCTTCTACCAGCGCGACGACCGCGACGGCCCGAAGGCGTCGTACTACACGCGCAGCCCGGTGACGAACCCCGACGCGATGCACGCGCTGCTCGCCACCGCGCTGACCACGCGCGGCATCGTGACGAAGGAACGGCACGTATACCTCGCGGGCCGCACGCGCATCCACCTCGACCGCGTCGACGGCCTCGGCGATTTCATCGAACTGGAAGTCGTGCTCGGCCCCGATGACGACGAAGCCGGTGGCGAAGCCGAAGCGCACGACGTGTTCGCGAAGCTCGGCGTGTCGCAGGACGACCTCGTCGCCGTCGCGTACGTCGACCTGCTGAACGCCGACACGCCGCACGAAGCGGCCTGATCCGGCCCTGCCCCGAGGCGGCGCACCCCGCGCCGCCTTCCCCCTGCCGCCGCGCGGTGGCCGCGTCAGGCGGCGCCGGGCGCCAGGTGCGCGAGCGGCAGCGCGCCGTTGCGCTTGAAGGTCGTCAGCACGATGTTCGAGCGCACGCTGTCGACACCCGGCACGCGCATCAGCTTCTTCATCACGAACTGCGACAACGCGTTCAGGTCGGGCGCGACGATCCGCAGCAGGTAGTCGGCATCGCCCACCACCGCATGGCATTCGAGCACCTCGGGCAGCACGTCGATCTGCTGCTGGAACTGCTCGATGATCGAGTCGCCGTGGTGCTTGAGCTTGAGGCTCGTGAACGCGGTGACGCCGAGCCCGAGCTTTTCGGGGCGCAACATCACGCGGTAGCCTTCGATCACGCCGGCCGCCTCGAGCCGCTGCAGCCGCCGGCCGATCTGCGACGGCGACAGCGGCACCTCCTCGCCGAGCTGCTGATGCGTCGCGCGGCCGAAGCGCTGCAGCACGTCCAGCAGCGCGAGATCGAAGTGATCGAGTTCCAGCATGAGCATTCTCCGCATTGATTCGTGATTTGATGCGAGATTATCGCATCATCGAGCGAATCAACGCCAACTATGCGCCCATTCCGCGCGCCGCCCGCTCTACACTTGCATGGTTCCCAACCGCCACGTGCAGAGCCAGATCATGTCCACCGTCGTCACCGCGAAACTGCAGGAGCAGTTCGATGCGGGCCTCGAAACCCGCGCCGATTTCACCATCGACCAGCCGCTCGCGCGTTACGGCCAGGTCGACCACGCGGTGTGGAAGCAGCTCTATGCACGCCAGTCCGCGCTGCTGCGCGGGCGCGCCTGCGACGCGTTCGTCACGGGGCTCGGGAAGATCGACCTGCCGGCCGACCGCGTACCGTCGTTCGCTGACGTGAACCGCCAGTTGAAGCCGGCAACGGGCTGGGAGATCGTCGCGGTGCCGGGCCTCGTGCCCGATCGCGTGTTCTTCGAGCATCTCGCGAACCGGCGCTTCCCCGTCACCTGGTGGATGCGCCGCCCCGACCAGCTCGACTACCTGCAGGAACCCGACTGCTTCCATGACCTGTTCGGCCACGTGCCGCTGCTGATCGACCCGGTGTTCGCCGACTACATGCAGGCATACGGCCGCACCGCGCTCGCGGTCGCCGACGATGAAGCGGCGCTGGCGCGCCTCGCGCGGCTCTACTGGTATACGGTGGAATTCGGGCTGATTCGCGATGCGCGCGGCACGAACGGGCTGTCGATCTATGGCGCCGGGATCGTGTCGAGCAAGGGCGAAAGCCTGTACAGCCTCGAAAGCGCGGCGCCGAACCGGCTCGGCTTCGACCTCGAGCGCGTGATGCGCACGAAGTACCGGATCGACACGTTCCAGAAGACCTACTTCGTGATCGACGATTTCGCGCAGCTGTTCGCGCTCGCCGACGTCGACGGCCGTGCGCTGGCCGACCGGCTGGCGGCGTTGCCGGAGTTCGCGGCCGGCGCGGTGCTCGATACCGATCGCGTGCTGCATCGCGGCACGGGCGACGGCTGGCCCGACGACGCGGACGCGTGACGCTCGAGGGCGCCGGGACGCGCCGCTGGCGGTCTCCCGATGGCCGTCCCCGGATGCCCGTCGCCGGATGGCCGTCCCACAACTATGAAACAATGACCGATGCCGGCTTCGCCGCGCGGCGAAGCCGCGCGCGGGCGCCGTTACCGACCGAGAGGTGCAAGATGATCCACAAGCTCACATCAGAAGAACGCAAGACCCGGCTCGAAGGCCTGCCGCTCTGGACGGCCGTCCCGGGCCGCGATGCGATCCAGCGCAGCCTGCGCTTCGCCGATTTCAACGAAGCGTTCGGCTTCATGACGCGCGTCGCAATCAAGGCGCAGGAAATGAACCACCATCCGGAATGGTTCAACGTGTACAACCGCGTCGACATCACGCTGTCGACCCACGATGCCGACGGCCTGACCGAACGCGACATCGAACTGGCGCTGTTCATCGACCGTGCCGGCGCGCACGCGCAACCGGCCGCCTGAGGCCTTCCTCTACCGCCGCGCGTCTTTCGATGCGCGGCGCGTCAACTTTTCATTTCGATGAACGTTTTCTAGGATGTAGTGAGCGAAAGCCTTCAGCTTTCCAAGCCATCCTTAAGGCGCACGTAAGTCTCGTACGCATTCCGTGCCTTGGGGTCCAATCCTTCCAGTCGTAGCGCGCTTTGGCGCTGTACAATCAGCAGCGCATACGGCTTGGAAAGCGCGCTGGCCTCTTCGCAGAGTTTGAGTTCGTCGCCGCTCGACGGCGAGCGGGCGCGCCAGAAATTGATCGCGGCTTCTAGGTCGTTGATCGAAATATCGGACATGTTTGGATTTAAACGTTCGCTGGCCGCCATGCTTGATGTCAGGTGTTGCGGCGCCCCTGTGGAAACGGCGTCGTGCTGTCCGCGTGCCTGAACCGCCAACCCATTGTACTTGAGCGAACTTCATGCGACTCCTTCTGATCGAAGACGACCGCCCCATCGCACGCGGTATCCAGAGCAGCCTCGAGCAGGCTGGCTTCACCGTCGACATGGTGCATGACGGCATCTTTGCCGAACAGGCGCTGGCACAGAACCGCCACGAACTCGTGATCCTCGACCTCGGCCTGCCGGGCATCGACGGGATGACGCTGCTCACGCGCTTCCGCCAGACCAACCGCCACACGCCCGTCATCGTGCTGACCGCACGCGACGAGCTGAACGACCGGATCCAGGGCCTGAACTCCGGCGCCGACGACTACATGCTCAAGCCGTTCGAGCCGGCCGAGCTCGAAGCGCGCATCCGCGCGGTGATGCGCCGCAGCGGCCCGCACAGCGACATGCCGCGTCCGGAAGTGTCGCTCGGTGGCGTCCGCCTGTCGGGCGTCGACCGCCGCATCTTCAACGACGACAAGCCGCTCGAACTGTCGCCGCGTGAATTCGCGGTGCTCGAGATGCTGCTGCTGCGTCACGGCCGCGTGGTCAGCAAGGCCCAGCTGCAGGATCACCTCACGCACTTCGGCGGCGATCTCGGCGACACCGCGATCGAAGTCTACGTCCACCGCGTGCGCAAGAAACTCGAGCAGTGCCGTGTCGAAATCGTCACGGTGCGCGGCTTCGGCTACCTGCTGCAGGAAATCCGCCAGACGGCGAGCGTCTGAGCGGCAGTGCCCGCGCGCCGGCCGGCCTCGTGCGCCGGCGTGCCGCCCTGCCCGCGTCGCCGCCCGGCGCACGACCGCGCCGCTCCCCGTGAGCGGCGCTTATCCATTTGCCCGTCGAAATGTCTCCTGATCCGGCTGTGACCACCAGCCTGCGCCGCTCGCTGCTTCGGCGCCTCGCCGCCCCGCTGTCGATGCTCGCGCTGATGAGCGGCCTGATCGCCTACTGGCTCGCGTGGCAATACACGCAGCACGTGATCGACCGCTCGCTCGCCGATCTCGCGACCGCCATCTCCAAACAGATCCAGATCGCCGGCCCCGACGCGCCGTTCACGGTGCCGCCGCTCGCGCAGGCGATGTTCTCCGATCCCGCCGAAGCGCTGATCTACCGGATCAGCGACGGCGAACAGGAACTCGCCGGCGATCCGAAGCTGCCGCTGCAGGGCATCAACGTGCGCCGCATGCATCACGCGTACGTGTTCGAGGCCGAATACGACAACCGCGCGGTGCGGGTGGCGCAGGTGCGCGTCGACGACGTCGAAGGCGGCAAGCCGATGGTCGTCGAGGTCGCGCAGCCGGTGCGGCACCGCTACCGGATCGCGGCTGAATTCCTCGTCGCCATCATGATGCCGCTGCTGCTGCTGCTGCTCGCGGGCTGGGGCATCGTATGGCGCGTCGTGAACCAGCAGCTCGGCCCGCTCACGCACCTGGCCGATTCGCTGAACCGGCAGACCCACACGTCGCTGGAACCGGTCGACGAAACCGAGGTGCCGCTGGAAATCCGGCCGCTGACGAGCGCGATGAACGCGCTGCTCGGCCGCCTGAAGACCGCGCTCGACGCGCAACGCAAGTTCATCGCCGATGCCGCGCACCAGTTGCGCACGCCGCTCACGGCCGTGAAGCTGCACGCGGAGCAGGCAGCCGTCGCGCGCGACCCGCACCAGACCTTCGCCGCCGTGCGCGAGCTGCGCGCGGCCGCCGACCGCGCGGTGCGGCTGTCCAACCAGTTGCTGTCGCTCGCCCGTGCGGAGCCCGGCGAACAGGCCGCGCGATTCGTCGACGTCGACCTCGCGGCGATGGCGTTCGAGACGGGCGCCGAGTGGGTGCCGCGCGCCCTTGCGACGCACGTCGACCTCGGCTTCCAGCGCACCGACGATCCGGGTGACGACGAGAAGCTGGTCGTGCGCGGCAACCCGGTGCTGTTGCGCGAGGTGATCGCGAACCTGCTCGACAATGCGCTGAAGTACGTGCCGCTCGCGCGGCCGGACGGTGCACGGATCACGGTGAACGTTGCGCGCGGCGCACTCGAGGACGGTCAGCCGGCCGCCGAGATCGTCGTCGAGGACAACGGCCCCGGCGTGCCCGCCAACCAGCAGGCCGACCTGTTCAAGCGCTTCTTCCGCGGCGACGCGCAAAGCGGCAACGGCGTCGAGACAGGCGCCGGGCTCGGCCTCGCGATCGTGCACGACATCATCGCGATGCACGGCGGCACCGTCTCGTACGAGGATGCATCGGAAGGCGGCTCGCGCTTCGTGGTGAGGGTGCCGCTGGTTGCGCACATCGAGCAGCCGGCCAGCGAAACACCGGCCGCGGCGTCGACGCACTGAGGGACCGAGGGACTCGCGGCGGGCGGCCGCTGAGCAGGCCGCGCGCCGGATGAGGGAAGCGAAAAACACGGCTGCGCGACGCGTGCAGCCATCCGCTGAAACGACAACGGCAGCGCACGATGCGCTGCCGCCTGCGTTACTTCTTGCTTTTCTTGTCCTTCGACCGGGACTCGGACTTGCCGTCCTTCTTGTCCTTCTTCTTTTTCTTCTTGCCGCCCTCGTCGGACGTCGCGAGCAGCGTGCCGCGGCACGACGCCGCGCCGCAATGGCACGCGTACTCGCGCTTGAGCTTCTTCGTCAGCTTCGCGTCGATCACGAGGCCGTAGTCGTAGAACAATTCCTCTTCCGGCCCGATGTCGCGCAGCGCGTGGATGTACACGCGGCCTTTGACTTCCTCGGCTTCGCAGTTCGGCGCGCACGAGTGGTTGATCCAGCGCGCGCTGTTGCCGTCGATCTTGCCGTCGATCACCCCGCCCTCGTCCAGTGCGAAGTAGAACGTATGGTTCGGTTCGCTCGGGTCGTGCGGGTGGCGGCGCAGCGCTTCCTTCCACGAAATTCGTTCGCCCTTGTATTCCACTACGCGCTCACCGGCCTTGATCGGCGCCACGGCGAACACGCCCTTGCCGTGTACTCCCGAGCGGCGCACCGCGATCCTGCGTGAACTCATCGAACGAATCCTTGTGAAGACGACTTGAATGGAAGACGGCCGTGGTCACGGCCCGACGCCGCGCAAAACGAAAAACGCGGCACCGGTGGGTGCCGCGTCGGGGCATGCGGCGAATCACCCGCATCCTACACGTTCACGATTGCTTCGTTCAACATCACGCGCAATATTGCGCGCGCGGTGCTCAACGCTGGCCGAACGCGATGTCGCCGAACAACGCCTTGTGCTCGCGCGGTTGCGAGCGCCAGTATTGCGGCGGCGCCGTCACCTGCGCGCCGAGCTCGGCCGCCGCATGCCACGGCCAGCGCGGGTCGTACAGCATCGCACGCGCCATCGCGACGAAATCGGCATCGCCGGCCTCGATGAGCCGGTTCGCATGCGCGGGCTCGTTGATCAGGCCGACGGCGATCGTCGGCATGCCGACCGCACGCTTCACGGCCTGCGCGAACGGCACCTGGTAGCCGGGCGACAGCGGAATCTTCTGCAGCGGCGACACGCCGCCGGACGACACGTCGATCCAGTCGCAGCCGCGGCGCTTCAGTTCGTGCGCGAACGCGATCGTATCGTCGAGCTCCCAGCCGCCTTCGACCCAGTCGGTCGCGGACACGCGCACACCGACCGGCCGGTCTTCCGGAAACGCCGCGCGCACGATCTCGAAGATCTCGAGCGGAAAGCGCATGCGGTTTTCAAGCGAGCCGCCGTATTCGTCGGTGCGCTGGTTCGCGAGCGGCGACAGGAACTGGTGCAGCAGGTAGCCGTGGGCCGCGTGCACCTCGATCGCGTCGATGCCGAGCCGTGCGGCCCGCTTCGCCGACGCCGCGAACGCTTCACGGATCCGGTTCAGGCCCGCGGCATCCAGTGCGAGCGGCGGCGTCTCGCCATCCTTGTGCGGCACGGCCGACGGTGCATGCGGCAACCAGCCGCCGTCCGCGACGGACACGAGCTGGCCGCCCTGCCACGGCACGTCGCTCGACGCCTTGCGCCCCGCATGCGACAACTGCATCGCGATGCGGACCGGCGAATGCTTGCGGATCGCGGCCAGCACCGGCTTCAGCGCGGCTTCGGTCGCGTCGTCCCAGAGGCCGAGGTCGCCATGCGTGATGCGTCCGTCGGGTTCCACCGCGGTTGCCTCGATGCAGAGCAGCCCCGCGCCCGACAGTGCGAGATGGCCGAGGTGAATCATGTGCCAGTCGGTCGCTTCACCGCGTTCGGCCGAATACTGGCACATGGGGGAGATCACGATCCGGTTCGGAAGGGTCACGCCGCGCAGCGTGAACGGGGAAAACAGCGCAGTCATGGAAGCCGCTCGCCTGGAAGGGAAAGAGCGAACGAGCGTAGCACGCAGGCGGCAAGCGTGCAGACGGCGCGTTCGGCAGTAAGCGGATGGTCAGGTACGGCGCGCGGCAGGTTGCCGGCAATGGAGAAAAGGCGGCGCATACGGCGAGGCGCCGGCCTGCAACGAATGCGGGCCGGGCATCCCGTTCGCGGCGAGCGGCGGCGCCGCTGACGGCGTCAGAGCCCGACGCTGTCGAGCCACTCCGCGAACATGCGTCGCGCGGCCGCCTCGAGCGCGGGGCCGTGCTGCACGGTATCGGCGCGCAACTGGCGCGCGTCGATGCCGGGCGTCGCCGCGATTTCGCCGGCGTTCGCGATCAGCCACGGTTCGAAACGGTCGGTGCGGATTTCCGGATGGCATTGCAGCGCCAGCACGTGCCGGCCCCAAGCGAATGCCTGATGACGGCAGGCCGGGGTCGACGCAAGATGAATCGCCCCGCCCGGCAGGTCGAACGTGTCGCCATGCCAGTGCAGCATCGACGTCGCCGCACCATCGAGATGGCGCAGCGGCGACGCGCGGCCGGCATCGGTGAGCGTCAGCGGCGTCCAGCCGAGTTCGTGCTGGGCAGCCGGATAGACGCGCGCACCGAGCGCCCGGGCGATGAACTGCGAACCGAGACAGATCCCGAGGATCGGCAACCCGGCGTCGATGCGCTTGCGCACGAGCGCCGCGAGCGGCGCGATCGTCGGATACTGCGCATCGTCGTACACGCTGAGCGGCCCGCCGAGCACGACGAGCAGCGACGGCTCGAGCACGTCGAGCACCTCGACCCGCGACGACCCGACGTCGACGTAGCGCACCCGCCGACCCCGTTCGCCGAGCACCTGCTCGAAGCTCCCGAGATCCTCGAAATGCACGTGGCGGATCGCCACGACTTCAGCGTTCATCATCGGCCTCCCGGTCGATCGACGGACGTCAGCCGGCGAAAATCTTCCAGGTCTTCTTCTGCGTTGCCGCGTCGGCCTCTTCCTGCACCGAGCAGTCGAGACGCAGATCGCTGTCGGACATCGAGATGTCGAGCGCCGCGCAGTGATGCACGGTCTTCTTCGACAGCTTGCCCGGCTGGAAGTGAGCGCACGTCAGGCACATGCGCTGCGGCGGCGTCGCACCGGCCACCTGCAGTTCGCGCAGCGTCTTCAGCAGCGCGCGATACAGTGCGCCCTGCTCGTCCGCGCCGAGCTTGCCGACCGCTTTCGTCAGGAATTCAGGCCATTGCAGCGCCTTCTTCGCGGCCGTCCGGCCACGAGCCGACAGGCGCACGGCCAGTGCGCGGCCGTCGTCCAGCGCACGGCGCTTCTCGACGAGACCCTTCGTTTCGAGCGTGCTCACCGCATCGCTCGTGGTCGCCGCGGTCAGCTGCGTCTCGCGCGCGATCTCGCCGAGCCGCATCGGGCCCTTGCGCTGCAGCAGCAGCACGAGAATCTCGCCCTGCGTCGGCGTGAGGCCTGCGCCTTCCGCCCAATCCCATGCCTGGCTCCGCATGGCCGTACTCAACCGCAGCAGGCTGTGGGTCACACGTCCCGAAGCCTGATTCCCGTAAACGCCTTCGCTCATAGTCTTTTCGCTTTGCCGCCGCCCGGTTTGCCGAGCAGCCGTAGTGTGGAGATCGAATGTCTATCTCAAAACAGACATGCTCTTGCGAGTATGTCAGCACGGCCGTCGCGAGGGCACACGCGGCGGTCGCGTTCGCGGCGACCGGTAAGACACTCGACGTTCCGGTGTCCGCAAAGCCGACATTCTAAGCGAGAGCGGAAAATCGCACAGCTAAGTTATCCCCTTCATTCTGTGGAAAATCACTGGATAACCAGAATTTTTCGTTGTGCCAGCAATGTCGAACGACCGCCAAGCGGTGCGCCGGGGCATTTTCCTGTTCGGATCGGCCATCGGGTCAACCGCAATGATCCACCGGGTTATCCCGTGCACAGATCGTTGACTTTGCAGCGGAATATCAGGTTATCCACAGATTTTCAGGACAACCGGCAACGATTTCGGCGGCAATCGGGGCCGCCGGCCGTTCAGTGAATCGCGACTCGGTCGACCCCGTAATCTGCAAAACATTTTTTCACTCGCGCCAACGTAAGCACTGCTGGCGGACCGTCTCATTGAGCGATTTTTCCTGTTTGAAAACGGTTCTCAACCACGATGCGTCGTTCACGCGCGCCTTCGCGAGCGCGCCGATCTCGTCGAGCGCCGCGCGCGAACCGAGCGCGGCCGCATGCGGCGCGATCCGGTCGAGCGTGTCGAGGATGTCTTCGGCGATCGTGCGGCGCTCACCCGTCTGAGGATTCACGCAGGTGCCCTCGAGCCCGAAGCGGCACGCCTCGAAACGGTTGAACGTGTACACGAGGTAGTCGTCCTCGGACAGCTTCAGCGGCCGGTCGGTCAGCAGGTAGCGCGCGAGCGTCTGGATGTAGCAGGCGATCGCCGCCGCGCGGTCGACCGACAGCGGCGTGTCCATCACGCGCACCTCGATCGTCCCGTAGCCGGGCTTCGGCCGGATGTCCCAGTAGAAGTCCTTCATCGAGTTGACGACGCCGGTGTTCACCATCTTCGTGAAGTACTCCTCGAAGCTGTCCCAGGTCAGCACGAACGGCGCGCGGCCCGACAGCGGGAACGCGAACACCGAATTCAGGCGTGCCGAATGGAAGCCGGTGTCGACGTTCTGCACGAACGGCGACGACGCGGACAGCGCGATGAAGTGCGGAATGAAGCGCGACATCGAGTGCAGCAGGAACAGCGCGCTGTCGGGATCGGGGCAGCCGATGTGCACGTGCTGGCCGAACACGGTGAACTGCTTGGCGAGATAGCCGTACAGCTCGGAGATGTACTGGAAGCGCGGCGCATCGTAGATCTGCCGGTCGCTCCATTGCTGGAACGCATGCGTGCCGCCGCCGGCCAGCCCGACGTTGAGCTGGTCGGCCGCCTTCACGAGCACGTCGCGGATCGCATGCAGCTCGCTCACCGCCTGCTCGTGCGAATGGCAGATGCCGGTCGACAGCTCGATCATGCTCTCGGTGATTTCCGGCGTGATGTTGCCCGGGAAGGTCTCGCCCTGGATCAGGCGCATCAGGTCGGAGGCCGCTTTGGTCAGGTCGTAGTTGTGCGTGTTGACGACCTGGATCTCCAGTTCGACGCCGAACGTGAACGGCTCGGAATTGACGAAGGTTTCGAGTGCCATGGCAGGTTCCGGAATCAGTTGCCGTCGCTGCGTTCACCGACCGCCGACAGGCAGCGGTACACGATGAACGGGCTGACGAGCTGCAGGATCACGATCGTGCACATCACGATCGCGCGCAGGTGCGGGTCGAAATTCGGATAGAGCTGGTAGGTGTCGTCGACGAGCAGGTACGACAGCGCGGACATCGGCGTAAGCGCGATGCCGAGCGCGACGCCCTGCTTCATGCCGATGCCGCTCGGCTTCGCGAACGCGACGACGCCGGCCAGCTTCGCGACGAGCCGCGTGACGATCAGCACGATCGCGAGCAGCCCGCCGAGCGCGATGTCACCCCACGTGAACGACGTGAGCGTGAGCACGAACAGCGTCACCGTCAGCAGCCAGCCGGCCGTGCCGAAGTGCTCGGGCCACAGTTGCGGGCGCGCCTCGAGGTTCTTCACGATGATGCCGGCGAGCAGCAGCGTGAGCAGTGTCGACAGCTTCAGCGCCTGGGCGACGGCGATCGCGAGCATCACGAGCCCGAACAACGCGACGAACGAATGCTCGTCGCGCATCGTCGCGGTCATGTGGCGGAACAGGTAGTTGCACGAACGCGCGACGACATACGCGACGATGAACGACCCCGCGAGCAGGTAGAGCGGCTGCAGGATCGTCGCGAAAACGTTGCCGTACGCTTCCTGGTGGAGCCAGCTCGTCACGAGCTTGGTCAGCACGATCGCATAGACGCTGTTGAGCGCGGTGAGCGTGATGAGGCGTTGCGACACCTGCCCTTCCGCGCGCAGTTCGGTCTTCAGCTGGATCACCATCGACGGCGACGTCGCGATCGCGATCGCCGACAACACCAACGCAACCATCCCCGACACCCCGAGCGCGAGCATCACGAACAGCACCAGCACGAACGTCAGCGTGGCTTCGGCGAGGCTCGACGCGATGAGCCACGGATTGCGCCGGATCCAGCGCAGGTCGAGACGGCTGCCGAGCTCGAACAGCAAGAGGCCGAGCGCGACGTCGATCAGCAACCGGGAGGTTTCGTCGGTGCTGGCATCGATCACGCCGAAGCCGAACGACCCGGCGATGAGACCGATCACCGCATAGCCGGTGATGCGAGGCAGACGCCATGCGCGATAGCAAAGCTCGCCACACAGGCCGGCCGCGAACAACGCGAGTCCGGCCCAGAACACGGCATCCGGCGTGAGCGGCCAGTTGGGCAGGAATGAGAACGCCGACTTCATCGTGGTGACTTCTCCTTTGGAAGCGACCGCCAGCGACGCGGGGTCAAGCGTCAGAAATGGAATGCGCGCCGGCTGGGTATCGCCCCGAATGTGATTGTTGTGTCGACGACGGCGGGACATGGGATCCGCCTTTTCCACCACAGGGCGGAAAGTCGTTCAGGTTGCCGATCTGGATTGTCGGCCTGGTGTGTGAACGGACTGCGCAGTCTCGAAGATTCAGATTCGAAATCGTGCCGACCGTTCCATTGAAGCATGTCCGGCGCCTGGCCGGATGAACGCGAAGGAAACCGATTGTGCCACAGCTTTTTCGGTCTGGAACCCATTGAATCGACTCGCGGCGCTGTGCGGCACCACAGGTCTTTAGTTTCAAAGGTTTACTTGTATATATACGTAGTAGAAGTTAACAAAGGACGCACAGTTCTGTGGATAACTTCGGTTTACGTCGACAGATCAAGGTGTTGCAGAACCCATAACCCGTTGCACAGACTGTTCGTGCACAGAGGTTTGAGTTGAGCAACTTTGGGGCCGCCTCACAGCTGTGCCGAGTTGCCCAGTTTACGTCCACTGTGATTACACACGAAGTGCGCGCGGATTTCGCGCGGTTATCCACAGCGTCGAGTGGATAACCTTGCGCGAAAAAGTCGGGAACCTGTGAGCGACTCGGGTGAGCGGTCAGCCGGCCTGGCCGACGCGGCGCGCGCGCAACGCGCGGATCAGGAAGCGTGCGGGGTCGACGGCATCGGCAAGTTCGCGCTCGAGCGGCCAAGGCTCGCCTTCGAGTTGCGACGCGATCAGTTCCGCGCCGAGCGCCGCCCATACGAGGCCGCGCGAGCCGAACCCGAATGCGCCGTAGAGCCCGGGCATGCGCGGCAGGTCGCGCGCCTGCGCACCGCTCAGCGCGCGGGCATGGGCGACGGCGCCTGCTTCGTCCGCGAGCGGGCCGAGCAGCGGCAGGCGGTCGCCGACGACCCAGCGGAACGCAACGCGGCCGCGCAGTGTGGCGGCGTCCGGCAGGTCGCCGATCAGGCCCGGTAGCAGATGCCGGACGCGCTCGATGTTTTCGAGGTGGCCGGCTTCACGCATCGCGGGATCGACGTCGTCGGGTTCGAAGGTCGCGCCGATCAGCAGCGTGCCGTCGTCGAGCGGCACCGCGTAACCGTTGCCGATCGTCGGGCACGGCAGCGGTGCGGTGCTGCCGGCCGGCAGCAACGTGAGCTGGCCGCGCACCGGTTGCAGCGCGACATATTGCAGCCCGGCAAGACGCGCGGCGTCGCCGGCATTCGCGAGCACGACGACGGGCGCTTCGGCCAGCGTGCCGCCCGCATCGTCGAGGGCATGCCACGCGTCGCCCCGCCGTTCGAGCTTGGCAACGCGGGTGGACGCGAGCAGGCGTACGCGCTCGCCGGCCGCCGCATATTGGGCCGCGCACAGCCCGGCCGGCCAGACGGCGCCGCCGTGCGGAAACAGCAGGCCGCCCTGCGCGACCGGCAGGTTCAGATGCGCGCGCGCGGCCTGGACGTCGAGCAGCGAGACATAGTCGGACGGCGCACCGAACGCATCGAATGCGTCGCGCATCCGTTCGAAGTCGCCAGCCGATTCGGCGAGATGGATCATCCCGCGCGTGCTGCGCGCGAATGCGTGGCCCGCGCGTTCGAGTGCCTGCCAGCGTGCGATCGCGTGCAGGAAGCCGCCGCGCGTGAGCCGGCTCGCGACGTTGTCGTCGCGTGTCATCAGCGGATGGAATACGCCGGCCGGATTGCCCGACGCGTCGCTCGCGATCCGCTCGTGCCGCTCGATCAGCGTGACGTCCCAGCCGCGCGCGGCCAGACGTTCGACGACCGCGCAGCCCCCCAGCCCCGCGCCGATCACGATCGCACGGCGTGTCGCAACGGGCAGTGGGAGCGGCGGCTCGTGCCGGCGCGCGCGCCAGCGCGGCGCATATTCGCCGACGAGCAGATCGTCGACCTCGCGATACGTGAAACCCGATGTGTCGAGCGCGTGTTTCAACGCGTCCGAACGCGCATGCGCTGCAAAGGTGGCGTGTTCGCCGGCGATTTTCGAGAGCGTGCGGACCACGTCGACCGATCGGAGATCCGCGTCGTTCGATGCCGCGAAGCGGTCGAGACAAAACGCATCGGCGCGCGCGACGATCTTCCCCAGCATGTCGATCGCATCGCCGAACGCAAGCGTGAGCACCACGCGCCCTTCATCGAATTCGAGCCGATGAAGGCCCGGTACGCGCATCGGCCACGCGTCTGCTAGTGCATCGACATCCGCCGATATGGTTGTGTCCGCAACAATATGGGAAGCTGCACGGCGCAGGTCGTCGCGTGAAAACGGATGCGGTTCGACTGCGACGAAATGCAGCCGCTCGCAGCGCGCGGGATCGTCGCGCCAGGCGGCCCAGGCCGCGAGAAAGCTGCCGCCCGCGCCGAATCCGGTCGCCACGATCGTGAACGTGCGGCGGCCCTGCCAGCGCGCCGGCAGCCCGTTGCCCGCGACGAACACGCGATGCGCGAGCGCGCCGGATGCGCCGCGATGGAGATCGCCGAACTCGGGCGAGACGAGCGTGCCGTCGTCGCGAAGCGCGAGCGTGGCGGGAACAAGTCGGTCGGTCATGCGAAACAAAAAGCGTGGCAGCCAAGCCTGGCAAGGGATTGCGCCGGGCCGTCCGACCGGTCGTTGGAAAAAGCCAACGGCGCGGCGCACGGGCGGACCGCGCTGCGTATCCTGTCCGGTTGGCGCTGGTCAAAAAACGGGCAGTCGATGATTCATTCGGCGAAATACCGATGAAAATCTTTGAAACCCTTGTCGTTATTGGGTTTGCGCTGCGCTATCATAGCAACGCCGTACCGCGGGGTGGCCACCGGCTCACCGGAGGGCGCGTCGCGCGGGCCAGGATTCGGCGCTGTGTCGTCGGAGTCTGACTCTCGACGGCACGGTTCGCGCACGTATAATCGGCGCGTTCGCGCTGTTCGTGTCAACCTAACCTGATAAAGGAACCTTAATGAACAAACAGGAACTGATCGACGCCGTCGCCGCCCAAACGGGCGCCAGCAAGGCTCAAACCGGCGAAACGCTGGACACGCTGCTCGAAGTCATCAAGAAGGCCGTGTCGAAGGGTGATGCGGTTCAGCTGATCGGCTTCGGCAGCTTCGGTTCGGGCAAGCGCGCAGCACGTACGGGCCGCAACCCGAAGACCGGCGAAACCATCAAGATCCCGGCAGCCAAGACGGTCAAGTTCACGGCTGGCAAGGCGTTCAAGGACGCCGTCAACAAGCGTTAAACCAGCGCCTGTTCCAAGAAAAACCCGCCTTTCGGCGGGTTTTTTGTTGGGCGCGCGCAGCATTTTCGCCACAGTCCGCGCCCCTCTTGCAAGATTTAACGGTTCTTTTTACAACGCGTTACGCGTGCACGATCTGCGTGTCGCCGTGATCGTCGTCGTCGTGCGAATCGATATCCCATGCCGGGAACGGATCGTCGAACGCGTGCCATCCGGCCGCGCCGAGCGCGAATTCCGCATCGGTCAGCAGGCACGCATCGAGCTTCGCGCGCCAGGCCTCCGCGTCGAGCGCGATGCCGATCAGCACGAGTTCCTGCCGGCGGTCGCCTACTGCGCGATCATCGATGTCGCCGTGCCATTCGGCGCGGATTTCACCGAGCAGCTCGTCGTCGTCCGGCCATTCGGCACGATCCTGCGCCGCCCACCACAGCCCCGCCGGGCCATGCCGGCATACGCCGCCCGCCTGCGACAGCGAACCCGCGATGTCGTTGCGCGTCGCGAGCCAGAAGAAACCCTTGCTGCGCAGCACGCCCGGCCACTCCTGATGCAGCAGCGCCCAGAGTCGCGCCGGATGAAACGGCCGGCGCGCGCGGTAAACAAAATTGCCGATCCCGAATTCGTCGGCTTCGCCGTGCACGTGCGCATGATGTTCGTCATGGCAGTCGGGGTCGTCGCAATGCGTGCGATCGTGATCGAGCGACGCGAGCCAGCCCGGTGCGTTCGCGGCCTCGTCGAAATCGAAGCGGCCCGTGTTCAGCACTTCGTCGAGCGGCACGTTGCCGAACGTCGACACGACCTGGTGCGCGCGCGGGTTGAGTCGCGCGAGGATGTGCTGCAGGCGGGCAAGGTCGTCCGCGGCGACGAGGTCGGCCTTGTTGATCACCAGCACGTCGCAGAATTCGATCTGCTCGATCAGCAGCTCGACGAGCGTGCGGTCGTCCTCTTCCGACGCGGCGATGCCGCGCGTCGCGAGCGCATCGTCCGAGCCGTAGTCGCGCAGGAAGTTGTACGCGTCGACCACGGTGACGAGCGTGTCGAGCCGCGCGATGGTCGACAGCGACGTGCCGTCATCGTCGACGAACGTGAAGGTTTCGGCGATCGGCATCGGCTCGGCGATGCCGGTCGATTCGATCATGATCGCGTCGAAGCGGCCTTCGGACGCGAGCGTGCGGATCTCGACGAGCAGGTCGTCGCGCAGCGTGCAGCAGATGCAGCCGTTCGACATCTCGACGAGGCGTTCCTCGACGTGCGACAGCGCCTGCGCGTCGCGCACGAGCGACGCATCGATGTTGACCGCCGCGAGATCGTTGACGATCACGGCGACTTTCAGGCCCGCGCGGTTCGCGAGGATGTGATTGAGCAGCGTGGTCTTGCCGGCGCCGAGGAAGCCGGACAGCACGGTGACGGGCAACGGCTGGTTCATTGCCGGATTCATAGCGATATGCACCAACGGAAAAATTGAAAAAGCGGCCGCGATGCCCTTCCGGGGCGCGATCGTCCCGCGGACGGGCGAAATTGCGGCGTGAGATCCGCATTGTGCATCAAACGCGCGCCGGCCGGCCGGTACGGCATCCGGCCGCGCTGCGCCGCGGCGTCACTGCACGGGCGGCAGCAGCTTCCACTGCGTCAGGATGCCGGCGATCTGCCGTGCATACTTGTCGCGCAGCGACGGGGTTTCCGAATGATAGGCGCCGACCGCCTGCCACGTGTTGCCGTAACGGTTCATCTTCTGCTTGAGATGCCACGCGGCGATATAGACGTTCTTGCACGGCTCCATCAGCGTGTCGCGGCCGATTCCATAGCGCGACAGCGTCGGCAGGTGGATCGAATTGATCTGCATCAGGCCGTAGTCGACCGAGCCGTTCGTGTTCTTGTTCAGCGCGCCGGGCCGGTTGCGCGACTCTTGCCACGCAATCGCGCGCAGGATCAGCGGATTGACCTGCTGATATTTAGCGGCCTCGTCGAAACAGTCCGCGCGAGCGTTCGCGCTGGCGAAATACCCGCCGGCGGCGATCAACACGATCGAAACGAACCGTCTGTTCATGGTGCGAAATCGACAAGAAATTGCGTGAGGGTCGGGAAAACCCGTGCCTGTTATTCGTGCGACGAGAATCGTGCCGCCCGTATCATACCGACAGTCCGTCAGCTTGCGACAGTCAGGAATACGGCCGCCCGGTTATACCGCACTTCCGTGTCGGTTCATCTTGAAACGGGGGCGATGGCCGCTCGCCGAAAACAATGCCGAATCTTACAGATTGCATACGGTTCGCCGGACACATGTCGTATGTGAGACAGTCCTCGGATCAATGTGATATTTCGGACATGAAAAACTGCTAATGTCGCCTCTTTCGGACTTGGATCCCAGCACTACCGCCGGAAGTGGCCTGAGCCGGCATCGACCCATTCATCCATGACAAGAAATCGCTTCGTTATGCGGCGTGTCGCCACGACCTTGATCGTCGCCGGCATCATCGTCTCGCAGGCCGCCTACGCTCAGGTCACGCTCAACTTCGTGAACGCGGATATCGACCAGGTCGCCAAGGCGATCGGCGCCGCAACCAACAAGACCATCATCGTCGACCCGCGTGTGAAGGGGCAGCTCAACCTCGTGGCCGAACGGCCGGTGCCGGAAGACCAGGCGCTGAAGACGCTGCAGTCGGCGCTGCGCATGCAGGGCTTCGCACTCGTGCAGGATCACGGCGTGCTGAAGGTCGTGCCCGAGGCCGACGCGAAGCTGCAGGGCGTGCCGACCTACGTCGGCAATGCGCCGCAGGCGCGCGGCGACCAGGTGATCACGCAGGTGTTCGAGCTGCACAACGAATCGGCGAACAACCTGCTGCCCGTGCTGCGGCCGCTGATCTCGCCGAACAACACGGTCACCGCCTATCCGGCGAACAACACGATCGTCGTGACCGACTACGCGGACAACGTGCGGCGCATCGCGCAGATCATCGCCGGCGTGGACAGCGCCGCGGGCGCGCAGGTGCAGGTCGTTGCGCTGCGCAACGCGAACGCGATCGACCTTGCCGCGCAGCTGCAGAAAATGCTCGACCCGGGCGCGATCGGCAACAGCGACGCGACGCTGAAGGTGTCGGTCACGGCCGACCCGCGGACCAACTCGCTGATGCTGCGCGCGTCGAGCGCGTCGCGCCTCGCGGCCGCGAAGCGCCTCGTGCAGCAGCTCGATGCGCCGAGCGCGGTGCCCGGCAACATGCACGTCGTGCCGCTGCGCAACGCCGATGCGGTGAAGCTCGCGAAGACGCTGCGCGGGATGCTCGGCAAGGGCAGCGGCAGCGACAGCGGCTCGTCGGCGTCGTCCAACGATGCGAACAGCTTCAACCAGAACGGCGGCTCGTCGTCGAGCGGCAACTTCTCGACCGGTACCTCCGGCACGCCGCCGCTGCCGTCGGGCGGCCTCGGCGGCTCGTCGTCCTCGTATGGCAGTGGCGCTTCGGGCAGCGGCAGCCTCGGCAATGCCGGCCTGCTCGGCGGCGACAAGGACAAGAGCGGTGACGACAACCAGCCGGGCGGGATGATCCAGGCCGACGCGGCGACCAACTCGCTGATCATCACCGCGTCCGATCCGGTCTACCGGAACCTGCGCTCGGTGATCGACCAGCTCGACCGGCGCCGCGCGCAGGTCTACATCGAGGCGCTGATCGTCGAGTTGAACTCGACGACGGCTGGCCAGCTCGGGATCCAGTGGCAGGTCGCGAGCGGCGCGCTCCTCGCCGGCACGAACCTCGCGGCCACCGCCGGCACCGTGGCCGGCAACAGCATCATCAACCTGACGACGGGCACCGCGGGCAGCACCGCGATCGGGCTGCCGGGGAACCTCGCGAATCTGAACCAGGGCCTCAACATCGGCTGGTTGCACAACATGTTCGGTGTGCAGGGGCTCGGTGCACTGCTGCAGTACTTCGCGGGCGTGAGCGACGCGAACGTGCTGTCGACGCCGAACCTGATCACGCTCGACAACGAGGAAGCGAAGATCGTCGTCGGCGAGAACGTGCCGATTCCGACCGGTTCGTATTCGAACCTGACGAGCGGCACGACGAGCAACGCGTTCAACACCTACGATCGCCGCGACGTCGGCCTCACGCTGCACGTGAAACCGCAGATCACCGACGGCGGGATCCTGAAGCTGCAGTTGTATACCGAGGATTCCGCGGTCGACACCGCGACGTCGAATGCGCAGACGGGCCCGTCGTTCACGAAGCGCTCGATCCAGTCGACGATCCTCGCCGACAACGGCGAAGTCATCGTGCTCGGCGGCCTGATGCAGGACGCGTACAACGTGTCCAACAGCAAGGTGCCGCTGCTGGGTGACATCCCGTGGATCGGCCAGCTGTTCCGCTCCGAAAGCAAGCAGCGCAAGAAGACCAACCTGATGGTGTTCCTGCGCCCGGTGATCATCGCCGATCGCGGCACCGCGCAGGAAGTCACGGCCAACCGCTACGACTACATCCAGGGCGTGACGGGCGCGTACAAGTCGGACAACAACGTGATCCGCGACAAGGACGATCCGGTCGTCCCGCCGATGCCGATCGGCCCGAGCCAGGGCGGCACGGCCGCGGGCAACCTGTTCGATCTCGACAAGATGCGTCGCCAGCAACTGCAGCGCCAGGTCGCGCCGGTGCCGGCCCAGCCGTTGCCGGAAGCGACGCCCGCGCAGCCGCAGAGCGTGCCGCAGCAGGCCGTGCCGCAACAGCCGCTGACGGCCACGCCGGGAGCGTCGCAGTGAGCGACGTGCACGCCTCTTCCACCCACGACGGCGCGCCGGGCGAACGGCAGCCGCCGTCGCCGCTCGCCGCGCGACTGTTGCCGTACGGCTTCGCGAAGAGCGGCCAGGTGCTGATCGCGCACCAGCTCGACGACACGCTCGAGGTGTGGATCAGCGAACGCACGAGTGACGCCGCGCTCGCGGAAATCGCGCGCAACTTCGGCTCGATCGCCGTGCATCGCGTGCCGGCCGACGAGCTCGCGCAGGCGATCAACCATGCGTACGCACGCCAGGACGGCAGCGCCGCGCAGGTGGTCGGCGAAGTCGAGGGCGAAGTCGACCTGTCGCGGCTGATGCAGGACATCCCCGAAGTCGAGGATCTGCTCGAATCGGAAGACGACGCGCCGATCATCCGGATGATCAACGCGCTGCTCACGCAAGCGGCACGCGAACAGGCGTCGGACATCCACATCGAGCCGTTCGAGAACGCGTCGGTCGTGCGCTTTCGCGTCGACGGCACGCTGCGCGACGTCGTGCGGCCGAAGAAGGCCCTGCACGGCGCGCTGATCTCGCGGATCAAGATCATGGCGCAGCTCGACATCGCCGAGAAGCGCCTGCCGCAGGACGGCCGCATCACGCTGCGCGTCGGCGGCCGGCCGGTCGACGTGCGGGTGTCGACGCTGCCGACCGGGCACGGCGAGCGCGCGGTGCTGCGTCTGCTGGAAAAGGATGCGCAGCGCCTGAACCTCGAGGCGCTCGGGATGGGCCGCGACACGCTCGTGCAGTTCGACAAGCTGATCGCGCGCCCACACGGCATCGTGCTCGTCACGGGCCCGACGGGTTCGGGCAAGACGACCACGCTGTATGCGTCGATGTCGCGGCTCGAAACCGCGACGACGAACATCATGACCGTCGAGGACCCGATCGAATACGACCTCGGCGGCATCGGCCAGACGCAGGTGAACGAGCGGATCGGGATGACCTTTGCCCGTGCGCTGCGCTCGATCCTGCGCCAGGATCCGGACGTGATCATGATCGGCGAAATCCGCGACCTCGAAACCGCGCAGATCGCGGTGCAGGCATCGCTGACGGGCCACCTCGTGCTCGCGACGCTGCACACGAACGATGCGGCCTCGGCCGTCACGCGCCTGACCGACATGGGCGTCGAGCCCTATCTGCTCGCGTCGTCGCTGCTCGGCGTGCTCGCGCAGCGGCTGGTGCGGCAGCTCTGCCCGGTCTGCAAGGAAGAACGCCAGGAAGAAGGCCGCACCGTGTGGCATCCGGTCGGCTGCGACAAGTGCGGGCATTCGGGGTATTCGGGCCGGCGCGGCGTATACGAACTGCTGCTGGTCGACGAGTCGATCCGCTCGCTGATCCACCGCAACGCGGCCGATGCGGAGATTCTCGCCGCCGGTCGGGCGGAAGGGATGCGCACGCTGCGCGACGACGCCGAGCGCTGGCTCGCGTCGGGCGCGACGTCGCTCGAGGAAGTGCTGCGCGTGACGGGAGGCGCATAGCGCGATGCCGGCATTCCGTTTCGAAGCAATCGATTCGGCGGGACGCGCGCAGAAAGGCGTCATCGACGCCGACAGCGCACGCGCCGCGCGCGGCCAGCTGCGTACGCAGGGGCTCACGCCGCTCGTCGTCGAGCCGGCCGCCAGCGCGACGCGCGGGGCGCGATCGCAGCGGCTCGCGTTCGGCCGCAAGCTGTCGCAGCGCGAACAGGCGATCCTCACGCGCCAGCTCGCGAGCCTCTTGATCGCCGGGCTGCCGCTCGACGAGGCGCTCGGCGTGCTGACCGAGCAGGCCGAGCGCGACTACATCCGCGAACTGATGGCCGCGATCCGCGCCGAGGTGCTCGGCGGCCATTCGCTCGCGAATGCGCTGGGCCAGCATCCGCGCGACTTCCCGGAAATCTATCGTGCACTCGTTGCCGCGGGCGAGCACACCGGCAAGCTCGGCATCGTGCTGTCGCGCCTGGCCGACTACATCGAGCAGAGCAACGCGCTGAAGCAGAAGATCCTGCTCGCGTTCACGTATCCGGGGATCGTCACGCTGATCGCCTTCGGCATCGTCACGTTCCTGCTGAGCTACGTCGTGCCGCAGGTCGTCAACGTGTTCGCGAGCACGAAGCAGCAGCTGCCCGTGCTGACGATCGTGATGATGGCGCTGTCGGATTTCGTGCGGCACTGGTGGTGGGCGATCCTGATCGCCGTCGTGCTCGTCGTGTGGTTCGTGAAGGCGACGCTGTCGCGCGACGGGCCGCGCCTCGCGTTCGACCGCTGGGTGCTCACCGCACCGCTCGCGGGCAAGCTCGTGCGCGGCTACAACACGGTGCGCTTCGCGAGCACGCTCGGCATCCTCACCGCGGCGGGCGTGCCCATCCTGCGCGCGTTGCAGGCGGCCGGCGAGACGCTGTCGAACCGTGCGATGCGCGCGAACATCGACGACGCGATCGTGCGCGTGCGCGAAGGCTCCGCGCTGTCGCGCGCGCTGAACAACGTGAAGACGTTTCCGCCGGTGCTCGTGCACCTGATCCGTTCCGGTGAAGCGACGGGTGACGTGACGACGATGCTGGATCGCGCGGCCGAAGGCGAAGCGCGCGAGCTCGAGCGTCGCACGATGTTCCTGACGAGCCTGCTCGAGCCGCTGCTGATCCTGGCGATGGGGGGCATCGTGCTCGTGATCGTGCTGGCCGTGATGCTGCCGATCATCGAGCTGAACAACATGGTGCAGTGACGGCCTGACCGTTGGTCGGGCCGTCGCCATCGGCTTCAGCGCATGTAGATCGCCGGGGACGGCGTGTTGGCGGGCAGCTGGACTTCGGTGCGGGCGCCGTTGCGCTCGACGATGATCGAGCGGGGGCGGACTTCGGCGAGCTTCGCGCCGGACGTGACGTCCGCGCCGAGCGACACGGCGCGCGGCGGTTCGCCACCGACACCGACGATCGCGGCGCCGCCATGGTCGAGCGCGAGGATGCCGAACAGGTGGATGTCCTGCACGGCATTCTTGTCGAGCTGACCGCCGAAGAGCGCCGCGGCGTCCTCGGTGCGGATCGGCAGCCGCGCGGCGGCGGCGGGCAGCGGCGCTTCACGGGCGGACAGCGTGACGACCCAGTAGGTGGCCGTCGCGCACAAACCCGCGAAGAGGGCTAGGGAGAGGATCCGGATCGAGAGCGCGTTCATGCGCGCTATTGTACGGATGTATATGAAATTTGCGTTGGGTGAAAGCCCTCGGCAATGCGCGCCTTACAATGCGTGCTCCGCGCCCGCGGGTTCGGAAGGTTGCCGTCAGGCAATCGTCCGGTGCGCCGGGCGCGTCACTCAACCCACGACATTTTTTGGAAAGAGGTAGTCAGTCATGCAAACGTGGATCACTCGCCGCAACGCGGCCGTGCGTCGTCAGCGCGGTTTCACGCTGATCGAGATCATGGTGGTGGTCGCGATCCTCGGGATCCTGGCGGCGCTGATCGTGCCGAAGATCATGAGCCGCCCGGACGAGGCACGCCGCATCGCCGCGAAGCAGGACATCGGCACGATCATGCAGGCGCTCAAGCTGTACCGTCTCGACAACGGCCGCTACCCGACTCAGGATCAGGGCCTGAACGCGCTGATCCAGAAGCCGTCCACCGATCCGATCCCGAACAACTGGAAGGACGGCGGCTATCTCGAGCGCCTGCCGAACGATCCGTGGGGTAACGGCTACAAGTACCTGAACCCGGGCGTGCACGGCGAGATCGACGTGTTCAGCTACGGCGCCGACGGCAAGGAAGGCGGCGAAGGCAACGACACCGACATCGGTTCGTGGCAATAAGCGCTCGCTGACCGGCCCGACGCTTCGTTCCCTTCTTCATGCTCGCCACTCGCACGACCTTCCGCTGCGGCCGCGATTGCCGTGTGCGTCGCGGCGCGGCTTCGTCCGCGCCGGTGCGTGCCGACGGCGGGCAAGCGCAGCACGGCGCGCGGCGTCATCGCGCGCGCGGCTTCACGCTGCTCGAAATGCTGGTCGTGCTCGTGATCGCGGGGCTGCTCGTGTCGCTGGCGTCGCTGTCGCTCACGCGCAATCCGCGCACCGACCTGCGCGAGGAAGCGCAGCGCATCGCGCTGCTGTTCGAGACGGCCGGCGACGAAGCGCAGGTGCGTGCCCGGCCGATCGCGTGGCAGCCGACCGCGCACGGCTTCCGTTTCGACGTGAGCTCGCCCGACGGCTGGCGCACGCTGCGCGACGACCTGCTGCGCCCGCGCGACTGGGACGGCGGCGTCACGGGCGCCGACATCGACTATCCGGGGTCGGACACGCATGCGAATCGCGTCGTGTTCGGTACCGAGAGCATCGACACGCCGGTACGCGTGACGCTGCATTCGGCGGTCGGCAGCGCGACGATCGTTAGCACCGGCAACGGCCGCTACGAGGTGCAATGACGATGCGTCGTCGCCTGCCCTCTTCCGTTTCCTCATCGCGCGGTTTCACGATGATCGAGGTGCTGGTCGCACTCGCGATCATCGCGGTCGCGCTCGCCGCGTCGATCCGCGCGGTCGGCACGATGGCGAACAACGCGTCCGATCTTCATCGCCGCCTGCTCGCCGGCTGGAGCGCCGACAACGCGCTCGCGCAGATGCGGCTCACGCACGCGTGGCCGGAGATCGGCGAACAGAGCTTCGACTGCTCGCAAGGCAACGTGCAGCTCGTCTGCACGCAGCGCGTGAGCACCACGCCCAACCCGGTGTTCCGGCGCGTGCGGATTTCGGTGAGCATGCCCGGGCAAACCGGCGTGCTCGCGCAAATGGTGACGGTGGTCGCGAATGAAACCAGCCGTCCGCTCTGACGCGCCGATGCGACGCCCGCTCGCGCGCCCCGCCCGCGGCTTCACGCTGATCGAGCTGATGATCGCGATCGCGATCCTCGCGGTGGTCGCGATCCTCGCATGGCGCGGGCTCGACCAGATCATGCGCGGTCGCGACAAGGTCGCGGCCGCGATGGAAGACGAGCGCGTGTTCGCGCAGATGTTCGACCAGATGCGCATCGACGCGCGGCTCGCCGCGACCGACGACGAGGCCGGCCAGCCGGCGATCGGCGTGGCCGGCAATACGCTGCAGATCGTCCGCGAACTCGAGGTGCCGGGCGTGGCGCCGCGGCTGCAGGTGGTGCGCTACCGGATCGCCGGCGGGCGCGTCGTGCGCTATGCATCGCCGCCGATCGACGACGCGAACCGGCTGCGCAACATGCTGAAGGACAGCAGCGTCGAAGGCTGGAGCTGGGTCGCGCTGATGGGCGGCGTCGGCGCGATCGACGCGAAGCTGTACGTGCCGCGCGTGGGCTGGACCACCAACCTGCAGACGGCCAACGACGCGCTCGCGCAGAACAACGATGCGCTCAAGGTGCCGCAGATCGGCAACGCGCCGCCCGCACGCGCGGTGACGGGGCTGCAGGTCAGCATCGGCGCGACGTCGCTGCGCGTGCCGGTCACGCGCATCTTCCTCGTCGGGGAATGACGATGCGCGCGCGCCCTCACCGCTCATTATTGGTTGCCCGTGCCGCCGGTCGCGCACGGGCACCCGGCCGCCAGCGCGGCGCGGCGATCATCACCGCGCTGCTGGTCGTCGCGCTGTCGGCGATCCTCGTCTCGGGGATGCTGTGGCGCCAGCAGGTGCAGATCCGCCGGATCGAGAACCAGCGCGTGATCGCGCAGGCGCAGTGGGTCGCGCGCGGCGCGCTCGACTGGACGCGGATGATCCTGCGTTCCGAAGGCGATACGGCGCCCGGCATCACGTATCTCGGCGGCATCTGGGGCGTGCCGATCGCGAAGACGAAACTGTCGGACTTCCTCGGCCGGATCGGTGCGCCCAACGAGACCGGCGGCGAAGACACCTATCTGTCCGGCTCGATCGAGGACGCGCAGGCGAAGTTCAACCTGCGCAACCTCGTGGCGTCGCCGGCGCCCGGCGTGCTGCAGTTGAACGTCACGCAGGTCCAGGCGTTCCAGCGCCTGCTGACGACGCTCGGCTACGACGGCGCGTTCGCGAAGCGCATCGCGCTGCAGGTGCGCGCGAGCCTGCTGAATTCGGCGACGCGTTTCCAGATGCCGACGCTGCCGGGCGGCGGCACGGCGCCGCCGGTCACCGCGCCGGTGACGACCGATCAGCAAGGCGGCGGCTTCACCGACGACCCCGGCATGACGGGCGGCGATCGCGGGCCCGCGCCGCTGATGATGACGGGCGTCGACAGCCTGCTCGACGTCGACGGCGTGACGCCCGAGATGGTCGCGCGGCTGCGTCCGTTCGTCACCGTGCTGCCGACCACGACGCCCGTGAACATGAACACGGCGCCGGCCGAGGTGATCGCGGCGCTGATGCCGGGGATGAGCGTGTCGTCCGCGCAGGCGCTCGTGTCGCGCCGCGAGACCGTGTTTTTCCGCAACGTCGGCGACGTGCAGCTCGCGCTGCGCGGCGCCGGTGCGCCGAACGTGACGCTCGACTCGAGCGTCATCGACGTCAATTCGAGCTATTTCATCGTGCATGGCCGGATCCAGCATGAACGCGCGGAGGTCGATCGCACCTCGCTCGTGTATCGTGATCCGACCACGCACTCGACACGGGTCGTGCGCATTCGCGACCAGCTATAACGACGCCAATCGGGAGAGGAGCTCTTGTGAGCACGTTGATTGTTTCTTTGCCGCCGCGCGAGCCTGCCGTGCCGTTGCAGGAATGGCAGTGGCCCGAGCTGCCGTTCACGCTCGTCGACAAGGCCGGCCACGTGCAGCGCGCCGGCCGCGCCGCGCTCGCGCTGCTGCCGCGCGCGAATGCGACCGTGCTGATCGTCGCCGCGCGCGACGTGCTGCTGCTGGCCGCGACCGTGCCGCCGCTGAAGGGACCGAAGCTGCGCCAGGCCCTGCCCAACATCGTCGAGGATCAGCTGATCCAGGATCCGCTCGGCTGCCATATCGCGCTCGATCCGGACCCGCTGCCCGACGGGCGCCGCGTGCTGGCGGTCGTCGATCGCGCGTGGTTCCGCACCATCTGCGATGCGTTCACGGCGGCCGGCCATCGGCACCTGAGCGCGGTGCCCGCGACCCGCTGCCTGCCGGCGCCGCACGTCACCGCCGCGCCGGCCGACAGCGAAGTCGCTGCCGCCGCGGTGGTTGCGGACGCCGTCGAGGCGCCGCCCGTCCGTCCGGCGACGGTGGCCGCGGTGCTCGGGCTTGCGGCATCGGTCGAACCGGTGCTCGTCGAAGCCGGCGCGCTGCCGGCTGCGGCCGGTGCGCCACGCCTCGAACTCGCGGTCGCGCGTGGTGCGCTCGGCGAAGGCTTCGCGGCGCCCGCGTCGCGCGCGGCCGGCACGCTGGCCGCGCTGGCGGGCGGCGGCGACGTCGAACTGTACGAACTTGGCGAACCGGGCGCGGAGCCTCGCCTGGCCTCGGTCGGCCGCACCGACGGCGGCACGCTGCTGCCGGGCGCGGCGCCGCTGTCGTTCGACGCGTTCGCGCGGCGCGCGCTGACCGAGAAGTTCGACCTGTGCCAGTTCGAATTCGAATCGCAGCCGTGGCGCTTCGACCGCGCAACGGTGAAACGCCTGCGCGTGCCGCTCGCGCTCGCCGCGGCGACGCTCGGCGTGGCGGTGATCGGGATGAACCTGCACTGGTGGAAGCTGTCGCGCGAGCGCGATGCGCTGTCCGCGCAGATCACCGAGACGCTGTTGTCCGCATTCCCGAAGACGACGACGGTGCTCGATCCGCCCGCGCAGATGCAGCGCCAGCTCGACCAGTTGCGTCTCGCGGCCGGCGAGCTGTCGCCGAACGATTTCCTCGCGCTGGCGAGCGGGCTGTCGCGTTCGATGGGCGCGCTGCCGCTGAACGGCATCGCGTCGCTCGACTATCACGACCGGCGGCTCGACGTCGGCTTCAAACCCGAGGTCAAGGTCGATCCCGATTTCACGCAGCGCCTCGCGCGTAACGGACTGTCCGGCGAAGTCGACAGCAATACGGGCAAATGGACGATCCGGAGCCGCTCATGAAGACGGAACAACTGAACCAGACGCTGGCCCAGTTCTGGGGCGAGCGCTCCCAGCGCGAAAAGATGCTGCTCGGCTGGGGCGGCGCCGTGCTGGCGGTCGCGATCGCGTATTCGGTGCTGTGGTCGCCCGCGCAGGAAGGGCGTGCGCGGATCCAGCGCGAGCTGCCGACGATGCGCCGCGAGCTGGCGCAGATGACCGCGCAGGCGAACGAGGCGAAGTCGCTGACGGCCGCCGCACAGGGCGTGGCACCGACCGGCCTCGCGCTGAAGGACGCGCTGACCGCGTCGCTGGCCGATCACGGGCTGCAGGGCGCGCAGGTGCAGATCGTCGGCAACGGCGTGCAGATCCAGATGAAGAACGTGTCGTTCCCGGCGTGGACGCAGTGGCTCGACGATGCGCGCCGGCAGTTCAAGGTGCAGGTCGGCGAGGCGCATGCCACTGCGCTGAAGGACGATGGCCAGGTCGACCTGACGGCCGTGATGCAACCGTCTACGCAGAAATGACGCAGTTGGACGACGCAAGTGGCGGTCGGCCGATGAGGCCGGGATTGAGGCGGCTCGCCACCGCATTGCCGTGGGTACTGGCGGGCGGCCTGGCGACGGCGTTGACGCTCGTCGCACTTGCGCCGGCCGCGTGGATCGCGCCGCAGTTCGCGCGTGCGACCGGCGGGCACGTGAATCTCGTCGATCCCGACGGGTCGCTGTGGCACGGCTCGGGCACGCTGATGCTCGCGCCGGGGGCCGACCAGAGCGCGGCGACGCTGCTGCCCGGCCGGGTCGAATGGACCACGCGCTTCTGGCCGCTGCTGACCGGGCGCGTGCAGATGCGCATGCGGCAGACCGAGGCGATGCCCGACGCGGTCACGCTCGATGCGACGTGGCGCGGCGCGGTGCTGTCGGCGGGCACGATGGCCGTGCCCGCGTCGCTGCTCGCCGGGCTCGGCACGCCGTTCAACACGCTCGACCTGCAGGGCGACGTGCGGCTCGGCTGGAGCGACTGGCGTCTGATCGGCAACAACGCGTTCGGGCAACTGACGGTGACGATCGACTCGATGAGTTCGCGCGTCTCGCGCGTGAAGCCGCTCGGTTCGTACCGCGCGGTGCTGCAGGCGAAGGGGGCCGGCGCCGATCTCGACCTGTCGACGACGCAAGGCCCGCTGTTCCTCGACGGCCACGGCACCTTCGGCCCGGGCCAGGGCTCGTTCCGCGGCACCGCGCACTCGGCGCCCGAGCAGCAGGCGAACCTCGCGGGGCTGCTGAACCTGCTCGGCCACCCGATCGGGAACAACGAGGTGTCGCTGATCTTCGGCGACGCGCAGCGCTGATTGCGCGCAGGGCGCTCAAACGCCCACGAATGTGTGATCGGCTGGAATGATCTTTTCTGAAATCGCCGTCTGTGGGATTGCAATACGCCGGCGCCGACATCGATTCGAATAAGGCGCCGGATAATGAAACGAAGGGCCGGCAAAGCCGGCCCACGCAACTTACTTGTCGCCCGTCGGCGTTTTCAGAACCCAGTGCCGTTCGCCGTTGGGCGTGGGCGGCATGATATTACCGATACCGATGGAGCGTGTGTCATTCGGATTTCCAACAGGATGCCACGTGCCGCCATGCGGGCATTTTTCTCCGATATTTGCAATCATTTTAGTCATTTCCTTATTAAGGGTGAATTCGCATCATGGTGTTGATGCAGTGAATTCGTAAGCTGTGCCCTTAATAAGTTCAACGATTTTATTTTGAGATAATTGGAGATGGACAAAAATCAGGTTTTATCCATTATTTGTCGAATTTTATTATCAGTTTTTAGGACTTGAACGAAAGATGGCATTTCGGCCATTTTTTCGCTAAACGATTTGCTAGTCGTTCGACCGAGCACGATTTTCACTTCTGTGCGACCGGCGTAGCCACCGCGTTGCTCGCGGACGCCGGCAAAGGCGCAGGCGCAGCCATGTCGCCGTTCTCGCGCGTCATCTCAGCCACGTTCCAGCCGCCGCCGAGCGCCTTCACGAGCCCGACCGACGACGTCATCCGCTGCCCGGCGATCGTCGCGAGCTTCTGCTGCGCGGTGAACGCGGTGGTCTGCGCGGTCAGCACGTTCAGGTAGGCGACCGTGCCGGCCTTGTACTGGTTCGTGACGATCGCGAGCGAATGCTGGGCGCTGTCGACCGCCTGCCGCTGCACGTCGATTTCCTGCGCGAGGATGCGCTGCGACGCGAGGTTGTCCTCGACGTCCTGGAACGCGGTGAGCACCGCGAGGCGGTACGCGGCGACGTCCTGGTCGTAGGTCGCGCGCGCGGCGTCGGTCTGCGCGGCGCGCAGCCCGGCGTCGAACAGCGTGGCCGCGAGCTGCGGGCCGACCGTCCAGAAGCGCGCCGGCAGCGTGAACAGCTGCGACCACACCGAGCTCTGGAAGCCGCCGGTGGCCGACAGCGTGAGCGTCGGGAAGAACGCGGCGATCGCGACGCCGATCTGCTCGTTCGCCGCCGCCGCACGGCGCTCAGCCGCGGCGACGTCGGGCCGGCGCTCGAGGATCGCGGACGGCACGTCGACCGGCGTGACCGGCGGCTCGGCCGTGAGCGGATTCGGCGGCAGCGAGAAGGTGGACGCCGGTTCGCCGATCAGCGTCGCGATCGCATGCTCGTACTGCGCGCGGGCCACGCCGTTGTCGATCGACGCGGCCTGCGCGCTCTGCAGCTGGGTTTGCGCCTGGATCACGTCCGCGCGCGCGGCGACGCCTTGCGCGTACTGGTTCTGCGTGAGTTTCAGCGACTGTTCGTACGACTTCACGGTGTCGTCGAGCAGCTTCTGCAGCGCATCGGACGTGCGCAGCTGGAAATAGGTTTGCGCGAGCAGCGCCTGCTGCGACAGCCGCGCGTTCGCGAGATCGGCCGCGGCGGCCGCTTCGCCGGCGCGCTGCGCGCTGACGGTGCGACTCACCTTGCCCCACAGGTCCGGTTCCCAGCTCGCGTCGAGGCCGACGCTGTAGCTGTTGTTGATCGAACCGGACGAACCGCTGCCGAAGCTCGACGAACCCGACGACACCGACGTGCGCGGCGTGCGGGCGCGCGCGCCCGACGCGGTCAGCCCGACGGTCGGGAAATACGCGGCACGCGCCTCGGTGACGAGCGCGCGCGCCTGCCGGTACGCGGCCGCCGATTGCGCGATGGTCTGGTTCGACGCGTTGAGCCTGCCGATCAGCGCATCGAGCTGCGGATCGTTGTAGACCGTCCACCACGCGCCGCGGTCGGTGCGGTCGGCGGGCTGCGCGACCTTCCAGCCGGCCGGCGCTTCCTTGTAGGCGGCGGGGATCGACGTGTCGGGCCGGTGATAGTCGGGCCCGACGGCGCAGCCGGCGAGCAGCACGGCCGTCGCGACGGCGACGGCGGCGCTCAGCGGGCGAAGGGCGCGCGGGAGGGAGGCGTACGGCATGGTGGTTTTCCTGTCTGGGCGCGACGTCCGGCGAGCGGCGTCGCGCGATGCGGTCGTCGTGCCGCTGGCGGACAAATGGTAACTGACGGCGGGAAAGCTGCGCAGCCCCAAGGGTACGGCGCGCGGCGACAGGAATGTGTTACCGGCGCGAGCGGCCGGTTTACCGGCCATTACGGCCAGCTGACGGGACGGCGGGGATGCGACGCCGGCCGTGCGGGGCGCGGCCGGCGCTCAGTCGGAGCAGCCAGGAAGGCGGGAGACGCGCGCGGTCAGCGGTCAGTGGCAGCGCGCGGGCAGCGGCAGCGGTTCGGCGGCGGACCGCCATGTCGACGGCTCCGTCGCCGCCGGCTGGCCCGCGCGGCGAGCGCCGTCTTTCGCGTTGCGCTGCCGGCGATGATCGAACCAGGCGAACCCGAGCGCCGCGAGCGAGCCGCCCGGGACCACCAGCATCGTCACGTACAGCGCGATCTTCCAGCCGCGGTGCGGCCCGGAAAACGCATGATGAGCGGTATCGGTCAGGTTGCGGCGCAGCGCGCCGGCGGCATTTTTCAGGAACAGCATCGCGAACATCCTCGGGTGCCCGCAGCGCGGGCGCATCGGTCAGAACATAGTCTCCGGCAGTGCAACATGCACGTCGTAACTGGTTGCCTCAAATAATATTGACTATGCAATCAATTTTCAAGATACTGGGCGCGTCCAAATCTGAAACGCACTATTGCTGCGCGCGCAATCGCATGACCGGCGGCCTTTACGATCCCGAGAACATCGCGCTGGAAACGAGCCTCGGCTACTACCTGTCGAAGGCGAAGCAGGCGCTCGTCGAGCGGATGGACCGTGCGCTCGAGCCGCACGACCTCACCGCGCAGCAGATCGGCGTGATCCTGCTACTGTCGCGCGGCTATGCGCGCACGCCGTTCGAGCTGTCCCGCAAGATGTCGTACGACAGCGGGTCGATGACGCGGATGCTCGACCGCCTCGAACGCAAGGGGCTGGTCGCCCGCTCGCGCAGCGAGCAGGACCGCCGGATGATCGAGCTGACGCTGACCGAGCGCGGCGCCGACGCCGCGCGGGCGCTGCCGTCGCTGATCGCGAACGCGCTCAACGCGCAACTCGACGGTTTCTCGGCCGACGAGCTCGTGACGCTCACCGGCCTGCTGCAACGCTTCATCGCCAACGGGCCCGGTTCGACCGGTTGCCCGAAACCCGACGAAGAAGCGGACGGCTGATGTGCGCGGAGGCCCCATGTCTAGGTTAAGCACTCGCTTATTTCTCTGTCTGGGCAGAAGATGACAGGGCACGCGCTCCCCTTTTCCCTTTATCCGTTCCACCCGGCCGGGTTGCGCTGCGGCGCACGCCCGTGCGTTGTGCCGGCGCGTCGCGCGCGCCGCGTCTAGGAGATTCCGATGTCCGCCACCACGGCATCCGCCGCCCCCGCCGCCGAACCCGCGCCGTTGTCCGGCGGTGCGCTCGCGCTGCTCACCGTCGGGCTTGCGCTCGGCACCTTCATGGAAGTGCTCGACACGTCGATCGCGAACGTCGCGGTGCCGACCATTTCCGGCAGCCTCGGCGTCGCGACGAGCGAAGGCACCTGGGTGATCTCGTCGTACTCGGTGGCGTCCGCGATCGCGGTGCCGCTCACCGGCTGGCTCGCGCGGCGGGTCGGCGAGGTGCGGCTGTTCACGCTGTCGGTGCTCGCGTTCACGATCGCATCGGCGCTGTGCGGCCTCGCGACCAACTTCGAGACGCTGATCGCGTTCCGGCTGCTGCAGGGCCTCGTGTCGGGGCCGATGGTGCCGCTGTCGCAGACGATCCTGATGCGCAGCTACCCGCCCGCGAAGCGCGGGCTCGCGCTCGGGCTATGGGCGATGACGGTGATCGTCGCACCGATCTTCGGCCCGTTGCTGGGCGGCTGGATCAGCGACAACTACACATGGCCGTGGATCTTCTACATCAACCTGCCGATCGGCATCTTCTCGGCGACCTGCGCGTATTTCCTGCTGCGCGGGCGCGAGACGAAGACGTCGAAGCAGCGGATCGACGCGATCGGCCTCGCGCTGCTCGTGATCGGCGTGTCGTGCCTGCAGATGATGCTCGACCTCGGCAAGGACCGCGACTGGTTCAACTCGACGTTCATCGTCGCGCTCGCGCTGATCGCGGTCGTGTCGCTCGCGTTCATGCTCGTGTGGGAGGCGACCGAGAAGGAGCCGGTGGTCGACCTGTCGCTGTTCAAAGACCGCAACTTCGCGCTCGGCGCGATGATCATCTCGTTCGGCTTCATGGCGTTCTTCGGCTCGGTCGTGATCTTCCCGCTGTGGCTGCAGACGGTGATGGGCTACACGGCGGGCAAGGCCGGCCTCGCGACCGCGCCGGTCGGGCTACTCGCGCTCGTGCTGTCGCCGCTGATCGGCCGCAACATGCACCGGCTCGACCTGCGGATGGTCGCGAGCTTCGCGTTCATCGTGTTCGCCGGCGTGTCGATCTGGAATTCGACGTTTACCCTCGACGTGCCGTTCAACCACGTGATCCTGCCGCGGCTCGTGCAGGGGATCGGCGTCGCGTGCTTCTTCGTGCCGATGACGACGATCACGCTGTCGAGCATCTCCGACGACCGGCTCGCGAGCGCGTCGGGGCTGTCGAACTTCCTGCGCACGCTGTCCGGCGCGATCGGCACGGCGGCCAGCTCGACGTTCTGGGAGAACGACGCGATCTACCACCACGCGCGGCTGTCGGAATCGGTGAGCGTGTATGCGCAGAGCACGACCGACTACCAGGGCGCGCTGTCGCAGCTCGGCATCGTCGGCCAGACGGCCAATGCGCAGCTCAACCAGCTCGTCACGCAGCAGGGCTTCATGATGGCGACCAACGACTTCTTCCTGCTGTCGGCGTTCATGTTCGGCGCGCTCGCGGCGCTCGTGTGGGTCACGAAGCCGAGGAAGGGCGCGGGGCCGGCGATGGGGCATTGAAATCGACATGACTGCCGGCTGGCGCTCTCGGCGGAGAGGCGAACCCTGCTGACGCTTCCAGATTGAACTAAGCTAACAAAATATTTGAACTTAGTTCAACTGGAGGGCGCTCCGTCGCAATCTCCTTGATGTCGGCTACGTGGAACTGCCGATCACGAGCGCACACGCACTTGCGGTCGAACAATTGCCGTCGATCCACCGCGATCCGTTTGACCGTTTCCTGGTCGCCCAGGCGATCTCGGAAGGCATCACGCTACTCACGCACGACCATACCGTCGCCCGCTATCCGGGTCCGATCAAGCACGTCTGATTGCGCCGGGCATCGGCCTGGCCTCACTCCCTCGCCCGCAACCCGCCGAACGCCAGATCGTCACCCGGCGCGATCGGCAGCGTCGCCCGCGCCACGTCGAGCCACGCACGCGCCGCGTGCGACAGATACCCCTTCTTCAGCCACCCAAGCGCGATCGCCCACGTGATCTCCGGCTCGACGATCGGCCGGCACGTGAACTGGCCCGCGTCGAGCCGCCGGCAATACGGCTCGGGCAGCAGCGCGATGCCGACTCCCGCATGCACGAGCGCGGCCATGAAATCCCAGTGGCCGCTGCGGCTCACGATCGACGGCGTGAAGCCCGCCTTTCGGCATGCGTCCAGCACCGCATCGTGCAGCGCGAGGCTTTCCGCGTAGAACACGAACGACTCGCGCGCGAGATCCGCGAGCGGCACGGCTGCGTGATCCTCCCAGCGCGACTCGCGCGGCCCGACGAGCCACAGCGGCGCGCGCACCATCGGCAGCCGCTCGAAGGTGCCGGGATCGACCGGCTCCAGCAGCCCGCCGAGCTCCAGCTCGCCCGACGTCAGCGCGGCCTCGATCATCCGCGCGCCCTGCTCGAACAGCTTCAGCTCGATGTTCGGATAGCGCTGCTTGTATGCGGCGATGATCGGCGTGAACAGCGAGCCGCCGAGCGGCGGGATGCCGATCGTCAGCTCGCCGCGCCCGAGCGTGCCGAGATCGTTCAGCTCCGACTGCAGCTGCGCCTGCGCGGCGAGCACGTCCTGGCCGCGCTGGAACACGATCCGCCCCGCATCGGTCAGCACCATCTGCCGGCCGTCGCGCAGCAGCAGCGGCGAGCCGATCTCGTCCTCGAGCGCCTTCACCATCTTGCTGATGGTCGGCTGGGTCACGAACAGCTTGTCGGCGGCCGCCGTGAAGCTCTGCTGGCGAACCACCTCGACGAAGTACCGCAACGCGCGCAATTCCATCGATGACTCCCCAAAGTGGTGCGGCGATCAGAAAGCGAATTCCGAATTGGAATGACAAGGATAGAGACAAGTCATTTTATTTATGGTTAGGGGAAACCCTATACTCCCACCATCAACGGAATATCTGTAGGGAGCCCGCCATGACCAAGCCGACCGCCGCACTCGTCGACCGCCCCGCCGCTTCGGGCAGCCTGGCCCGCACGGGCCGGATCGCGCTGCAGGCCGCCGCGCTCGGCGTGCTGTGGATGGCGGTCGACTGGGCCGTGCGCAAGATCGGGCTGCCGATTCCGTCCGGCGTGATCGGCCTCGCGGTGCTCCTGGTGCTGCTGTTCTCGGGCCGCGTCGCGCCCGCCTGGGTGAAGGACGGCGCGAACTGGCTGCTGTCCGACATGCTGCTGTTCTTCGTGCCGGCCGCCGTCGCGGCCGTGCAGTACGGCGGGCTGTTCCGCGAGGACGGCTGGCGCATCGCGCTGGTGATGCTCGCCGGCACCGCGTTCGTGATGGTTGCGGTGGCCGTCGCGGTCGACCTCGCCGCGAAGCTCGAGCGCCGGCTCGCCGTGCAGCGCGTGTTCGCCGAACGCCGCCGCACGCGTCTCACCGCCGCGTCCGCCCACTGAGCCGGAGCCTGCCATGCTTGCCGCATTGTCGAACCTGTCCGCCGACCAGGCGAACACCGCGATCTCGTTCGGCTGCTTCGTGCTGACGGTCGTGCTGTATTTCGCGTCGAAGCGGCTCTACGCATACAAGAAGACGCTGCTGTTCTCGCCGCTCGTGTTCGTGCCGGGCGTGCTGGTGCTGCTCGTCCTGCTGACCGGCATCCCGTATTCGGTCTACTTCCACGACACGCGCTGGCTGATGTGGCTGCTCGGCCCGGCGACGATCGCGTTCGCGGTGCCGATCTACGACTATCGCGACCTGATCCGCCGCCACTGGCTGTCGCTGTCGGTCGGCGTCGCGGTCGGGATCTGTGCGGGCGTGTGCGGGTCGCTGCTGCTCGCGAAGCTGCTGCACCTGTCGCCCGAGCTGCAACGCTCGCTGATGACGCGCTCGGTGTCGACGCCGTTCGCGCTCGCCGTGTCGGACAAGATCCACGCGCCGAAGGATCTCACCGCGCTGTTCGTGATCGCGACCGGCATCTGCGGGATGCTGCTCGGCGAGCTGGTGCTCGCGCTGGTGCCGATGCGCACGCGGCTCGCGCGCGGCGCGCTGTTCGGCGCGGCCGCCCACGGCGTGGGCACCGCGAAGGCGCGCGAGATCGGCAGCGAGGAAGGCGTCGTGTCGAGCCTGACGATGATGATCGCGGGCGTCGCGATGGTGCTGATCGCGCCGCTCCTGACGCTGCTGCCGATCTGACCGGGCGGCGGCGGCCCGCCAAACGCCGGCCTGGCCTGGCGTGATCGTGCCTGCCGCCATCGGCGCGGCAGGCTCCGCGAGGCAAAAACGACGCCCTCTCCCGGCCACGCCCGCCTCAACCGCCCGCCCCGGCGGCCCTTTCCGCCCCCATTTACCCTGCATCGAGCCGACACCCGGCCGACAATCGGCTGAGATAGCCGCAAATCCCCCCTCTTTTCCGCCCATCGGCCACGGCCCGGATGCCGAACAATGCATGCTACGAGACATCACGCACGCATTCACATGGCCTCCACGACCGCAAACCCGACCGCCGACAAGCCGGCTTCCTCCGGCAAGTTCAAGCGCATCGCGCTGATCGCCGTCATCGCGCTGGGCGCGGCAGCCGCCGCAGCCGGCGGCATGTACGTGTTCCTGAGCAAGGAAGGCGTCGGCCATGCGAGCAAGCCCGCCGAGCCGGCGCCGCTGGCCGCGCCGGTGTTCTTCCCGCTCGACCCGCTGACCGTGAACCTGCAGTCCGACGACGGCGCGCAGCACTACCTGCGCGTCGGCCTGTCGCTGAAGCTCACCGACTCGAAGGCCCAGGAGCAACTGACCGCGCGGATGCCGGAGATCCGCAGCCGGATCCTGCTCGCGCTGTCGAACAAGCATCCCGAGGAGCTCGCGACCCCGGACGGCAAACGTTCGCTCGCGAAGGAACTGCGGGAGCTGATCGAGCAGCCGACGCAGCCGGGCAACCAGCGCGCGAAGGTCGACGACGTGTTGTTCACCGAGTTCGTCGTCCAGTAACGCGGCCGCGAAAGGAGCGCGTATGGGTCACCAGGAGTTCATGTCCCAGGAGGAGGTCGATGCCCTCCTCAAGGGCGTCACGGGCGAAGCCGATTCAGTCGACGAACAGCGCGACACATCGGGCGTCCGCCCCTACAACATTGCGACGCAGGAGCGGATCGTCCGCGGCCGGATGCCCGGCCTCGAGATCATCAACGACCGCTTCGCGCGCCTGCTGCGGATCGGCATCTTCAACTTCATGCGGCGCACGGCGGAAATCTCCGTCAGCCAGGTGAAGGTGCAGAAGTACAGCGAGTTCACCCGCAACCTGCCGATCCCGACGAACCTGAACCTGGTGCACGTGAAGCCGCTGCGCGGCACGTCGCTGTTCGTGTTCGACCCGAACCTCGTGTTCTTCGTCGTCGACAACCTGTTCGGCGGCGACGGGCGCTTTCACACGCGCGTCGAGGGCCGCGACTTCACGGCCACCGAGCAGCGGATCATCGGCAAGCTGCTGAACCTCGTGTTCGAGCACTACACGACCGCATGGAAGAGCGTGCGGCCGCTGCAGTTCGAATTCGTGCGCTCGGAAATGCACACGCAGTTCGCGAACGTCGCGACGCCGAACGAGATCGTCATCGTCACGCAGTTCTCGATCGAGTTCGGGCCGACGGGCGGCACGCTGCACATCTGCATGCCGTACTCGATGGTCGAGCCGATCCGCGACGTGCTCGCGTCGCCGATCCAGGGCGAGGCGCTCGAAGTCGACCGCCGCTGGGTGCGCGTGCTGTCGCAGCAGGTGCAGGCCGCCGAAGTCGAGCTGACCGCGAACCTCGCCGAGATCTCGTCGAACTTCGAGAAGATCCTGAACCTGCGCGCGGGCGACGTGCTGCCGCTGGAGATCGAGGACACGATCACCGCGAAGGTCGACGGCGTGCCGGTGATGGAATGCGGCTACGGAATTTTCAATGGTCAATATGCGTTGCGCGTGCAGAAGATGATCAGCGCGGGCGATTCGATGAAGGAAGGTGGATATGAGTGAGCTGAACCAGACGCCCGAGGACGACGCACAAGCGATGGCCGACGCGGCCCTCGCGGCCTCGGCCGCCGCCGCGCAGGCGGCACCGGCCGCGGCGGAAGAAGATCCGGGCATGGACGACTGGGCGGCCGCGCTCGCCGAGCAAAACGAGCAGCCGGTGCCGGCCGGTGCGACGGGCGCCGGCGTGTTCCAGCCGCTGTCGAAAGCCGCGGCAAACACGACGCACAACGACATCGAGATGATCCTCGACATCCCGGTCAAGATGACCGTGGAGCTCGGCCGCACGAAGATCGCGATCCGCAACCTGCTGCAGCTCGCGCAGGGTTCGGTCGTCGAGCTGGACGGCATGGCCGGCGAGCCGATGGACGTGCTCGTGAACGGTTGCCTGATCGCGCAGGGCGAGGTCGTGGTGGTCAACGACAAGTTCGGTATCCGCCTGACCGACATCATCACGCCGGCCGAACGCATCCGGAAGCTGAATCGATGAACGTAGTAAAGCCCGGCCGCCGCGTGCGCGTCGCAAGCGTGGCAGCGGCTGCCGCGGCCATTGCGGCGGCGCTCGCCACCGCGCCGGCCGGCGCCGCCGACATGAACGCGGTGAACCACCCCGGGTCGATCGCATCGAGCGTGATGGTCGGCTCGGCCGCACCGTCGCTCGGCGTCGGCGCAGTGCTGCAGACGCTGGTCGGGCTCGCGGTCGTGATCGGTCTCGTGTTCGCGTGCGCGTGGCTCGCGCGTCGCTTCGGCTTCCAGCATGCACGCCGCGGCGGCCCGCTGAAGGTCGTGTCGAGCGTCGCGGTCGGCGCGAAGGAAAGCGCGACGATCGTCGAGATCGGCGATACCTGGCTCGTGCTTGGCGTCGCGCCGGGCAACGTGCGATTGCTGCACACGCTGCCGGCCGGTGCGGCGGCGGCCCCGGTTTCCGCCGACGCGCCCGCCGGCGCCGCCCCGTCCGAAGGCGGCCTGCCCGGCACGTTCGGCTCGCGGTTTCGCGACGCGCTCGCGGGCGAAGCCGCGAAGCGCCTCGGTCGCGGCAAGGACCGCTGACATGGCGCCGCGCCCTCTTTCCGACCCCGCATTCCGATGAAACACGCCTTCCTGCATCGCGCGGCGCGCCTCGCGCCCGTGCTGATCCTCTGCCTCGCTCCCGCGCTCGCGTATGCGCAGGCGAACGGCCTGCCCGCGTTCAACGCGAGCCCGGGCCCGCACGGCGGCACCACGTATTCGCTGAGCGTGCAGACGATGCTGCTGCTCACGATGCTGTCGTTCCTGCCGGCGATGCTGCTGATGATGACGAGCTTCACGCGCATCATCATCGTGCTGTCGCTGCTGCGCCAGGCGCTCGGCACCGCGACGACGCCGCCGAACCAGGTGCTCGTCGGCCTCGCGATGTTCCTCACCTTCTTCGTGATGTCGCCGGTGCTCGACCGGGCGTACAACGACGGCTACAAGCCGTTCTCCGACGGCTCGATGCCGATGGAGCAGGCGGTGCAGCGCGGCGTCGCGCCGTTCAAGACCTTCATGCTGAAGCAGACCCGCGAGACCGATCTCGCGCTGTTCGCGAAGATCTCGAAGGCCGCGCCGATGCAGGGGCCCGAGGACGTGCCGCTGTCGCTGCTGGTGCCGGCGTTCGTCACGAGCGAGCTGAAGACCGGCTTCCAGATCGGCTTCACGGTGTTCATCCCGTTCCTGATCATCGACATGGTCGTCGCGAGCGTGCTGATGTCGATGGGGATGATGATGGTGTCGCCGTCCACCGTATCGCTGCCGTTCAAGCTGATGCTGTTCGTGCTGGTCGACGGCTGGCAGCTGCTGATCGGCTCGCTCGCGCAGAGCTTTACGTAAGCCGCGGAGGAACACGCACGATGACGCCCGAACAAGTGATGACGCTCGCGCACCACGCGATGATGGTCGGCCTGCTGCTCGCGGCCCCGCTGCTGCTGGTCGCGCTCGCGGTCGGCCTGGTCGTGAGCCTGTTCCAGGCCGCGACGCAGATCAACGAGGCGACGCTGTCGTTCATCCCGAAGCTGCTCGCGGTCGCCGCGACGCTCGTGATCGCCGGCCCGTGGATGATGACGACGATGCTCGACTACCTGCGGCAGACGCTGCTGCACGTCGCGACGCTCGGCGTCGGCTGAGCCGCGCGCACCACCCGGCGGCGATGTTCTCGGTTACCTACGCGCAGCTCAACGGCTGGCTCACGGCGTTCCTGTGGCCGTTCGTGCGGATGCTCGCGCTCGTCGCGACCGCGCCCGTCGTCGGCCATGCGTCGGTGCCCATCCGCGTGAAGATCGGCCTCGCCGCGTTCATGTCGCTGGTCGTGGCGCCTACGCTCGGCGCGATGCCGGGCGTCACCGTGTTCTCCGCGCAGGGCATCTGGATCGTCGTCATGCAGTTCCTGATCGGCGTCGCGATGGGCTTCACGATGCAGATCGTGTTCGCGGCCGTCCAGGCGGCCGGCGACTTCATCGGGCTGTCGATGGGGCTCGGCTTCGCCACCTTCTTCGATCCGCACACGAGCGGCGCGACGCCCGCGATGGGCCGCTTCCTGAACGCGGTCGCGATGCTCGCGTTCCTCGCGGTGGACGGCCACCTGCAGGTGTTCGCCGCGCTCGCCGCGTCGTTCCAGTCGCTGCCGGTGTCGGCCGACCTGCTGCACGCGCCCGGCTGGCGCACGCTCGCGTCGTTCGGCACGACGGTGTTCGAGATGGGGCTGCTGCTCGCGCTGCCGGTGATCGCGGCGCTGCTGATCGCGAACCTCGCGCTCGGCATCCTGAACCGCGCGGCGCCGCAGATCGGCGTGTTCCAGGTCGGCTTTCCCGTGACGATGCTCGTCGGGCTGTTGCTCGTGCAACTGATGATCCCGAACCTCGTGCCGTTCGTGGCGCACCTGTTCGACATGGGGCTCGACGCGATGGGCCGCGTGCTGACCGGGTGGCGCTGAGCGCCTGCCGCCCCCGTTTCCCGCCTGTTCCGGCCCTGCGTTGCTGGAAAACCCCTAAAGGAACCGCCAACCCGCGAAAGGTTGCAGAAGGTTTCGCCTCCCTATACTCGTCGTGACGATGCAGCAAGCATCGCGCCACATGAATACAACGAACGGAGACGACCCGATGCGACCCATCCTGCGCACCCTCGCCGTTGCAGCCAGCCTGAGCTGCGCGCTTGCCGCTCAACCCGCTTTCGCCGACGACGGCGGCAAGATCACGATCATGGTCGGCGGGATCGCGAAGCTCATCTACCTGCCCGCACGGCTCACGCAGGAACTCGGCAACTTCAAGGCCGAAGGGCTCGACGTCGAGCTGCTGTCGCAGCCGGCCGGCGTCGACGCCGAGAACGAACTGCTGGCAGGCGCCGTGCAGGGCGTGGTCGGCTTCTACGACCACACGGTCGACCTGCAGAGCAAGGGTAAGGACGTGAAGGCGATCGCCGTGCTCTGCCAGGTGCCGGGCGAAGTCGAGATGGTGTCGACCAAGGCCGCGCCGACCTTCAAGTCGATGGCCGACTCGAAGGGCAAGACGCTCGGCGTGACGGGCCTCGGCTCGTCGACGAGCTTCCTCACGCAATACCTCGCGCTGCAGCACGGCGTGCAGTCGACCCAGTACACGATGCTGCCGGTCGGCGCCGACGCGAGCTTCATCGCCGCGATCAAGCAGGGCCGCATCGATGCCGGGATGACGACCGAGCCGACGGTGTCCGCGCTCGAGAAGATGGGCGACGCGAAGGTGCTGGTCGACCTGCGCACGCTGGAAGGCACGCGCGCCGCGCTCGGCGGCACCTATCCGGCCGCGAGCCTGTACGTGCAGTCGGCCTGGGCCGATGCGCACAAGGATCAGGCGACCAAGCTCGCGCATGCGTTCGCGAAGACGATGCAGTTCATCCACACGCACAGCGCCGAGGAGATCGCCGCGAAGATGCCGGCCGACTACCAGAAGGACAAGGCGCTGTACGTGAGCGCGCTGAAGGCGTCGCTGCCGATGTACACGGCCGACGGCAAGATGCCGGCCGACGGCCCGGCGACCGTGCTGAAGGTACTGTCGGCGTTCAACCCGTCGGTGAAAGGCAAGCACATCGACCTGGCGCGCACCTACACGAACGATTTCGTGAACGCGAAGTAAGCGAACCGGCAGCGGCGCCGGCGGCGGCGATCCCGCCGCCGTGCGTGCCCCGTTCCGGCCCGGTTGACCGGCCCGGCGTCGCCACGATGCGACGTCCTCCTCACCCGCAGGATCAATGCGATGAACCAGGCAGTTTCCCCAAGCACACCGGCGATCGAGTTTCGCAACGTGTCGTGCCGCTTCATTTCGCCGGAAGGCAAGGCCACCGTCGCGCTGCGCGACTTCAGCATGAGCGTCGCGCGCGGCGAGTTCATCGCGATCGTCGGCCCGACCGGCTGCGGCAAGTCGACCACGCTGAACCTGATCACCGGGCTGCTCAAGCCCGCGACGGGCGAAGTGCGCGTGATGGGCCGACCCGTCGACGGGATCGACCCGCGCATCGGCTTCGTGTTCCAGGCCGACGCCGTATTCCCGTGGCGCAACGTGATCGACAACGTCGCGGCCGGCCCGCTGTTTCGCGGCCGCTCGAAGGACGTCGCGTACACGCAGGCCGAGGAATGGATCCGCAAGGTCGGCCTCGACAAGTTCACGAAGCACTACCCGCACCAGCTGTCCGGCGGGATGAGGAAGCGCGTCGCGCTCGCGCAGACCTTCATCAACCAGCCGGAAATCCTGCTGATGGACGAGCCGTTCTCCGCGCTCGACATGCAGACGCGCACGCTGATGCAGGACGAGCTGCTGCAGCTCTGGTCCGCGAACAAGGGCTCGGTCGTGTTCGTCACGCACGATCTGGAAGAGGCGATCGCGCTGGCCGACCGCGTGTTCGTGCTGACCGCGCGGCCCGCCACGCTCAAGCGCGTGTACGAGATCGACCTGCCGCGCCCGCGCGTCACGTCGGAGATCCGCTACGACACGCGCTTCATCGAAATTTCCAAGGACATCTGGCACGACCTGCGCGAAGAAGTGCAGATCGGCTGACGCATACGCTCAAGGCAAGGACCGCAAGGACAGGAGCATGACCGACATGACGCTTCCCCCCACCGCCATTCCGGCGACGTCGCTCGAGGACGAGTCGCGCGCCGCTCAAACCCGCCTGCGCCGCCGCCGGCAACTGATCATCGGCCTGCGGATCGCCGTGCTCGTGATCGTGCTGGGCGGGTGGGAACTCGCCGCACGGCTGAAGTGGATCGATCCGTTCTTCTTCTCGCAGCCGACGCTGATCTTCGCGCAGATCCAGGACTGGTTCGTCAACGGCACGTCGCAGGGCCCGCTGCTCACGCAGGTGTGGGTCACGCTCGAGGAAACCGGCATCGGCTTCGTGATCGGCTCGGTGGCGGGCGTGATCTGCGGGATCGTGCTCGGCCGCAACAAGCTGATGGCCGACGTGTTCGGCCTGTACATCCAGATCGCGAACTCGATTCCGCGCGTCGTGCTCGGCTCGATCTTCGTGATCGCGCTGGGCCTCGGGATGGCGTCGAAGATCGCGCTGGCCGTCGTGATGGTGTTCTTCGTCGTGTTCGGCAACGCGTTCCAGGGCGTGCGCGAAGCCGACCGCTACCTGATCGCGAATGCGCAGATCCTCGGTGCGTCGCGCCGGCAGATCACCACGTCGGTCGTGATCCCGTCCGCGCTGAGCTGGATTCTCGCCAGCCTGCACGTGAGCTTCGGTTTCGCGCTGGTCGGCGCGGTCGTCGGCGAATTCCTGGGTTCCAAGCAGGGCATCGGCCTGCTAATCTCCACCGCCCAGGGCGCGTTCAACGCGAGCGGCGTGTTCGCGGCGATGATCGTGCTGGCGGTGGTTGCGCTGGCCGCCGACTACCTGCTGACGTGGCTCGAGAAGCGGCTGCTGAAGTGGCGCCCCGCGGCGTTCTGAACGCCGTAGACGGACGCCTGACATGACACACCCGACCGCGCCGGCGACCCCGGCGCGGTTCGGCATTTCGGAGAAGGAGCGCAACGGGATGGCGCACAGCCTGCGCGGACGGCTGCTGTGGTGGCTGCTGCTGCCGCTCGCGGTGTTCGTGCTGATCGCCGGCGCGATGTCGTACGACACCGCGCGGACCACGGCCGCGCTCGTGCAGGACAGCGCGCTCGTCGCGTCGGCGCGCACGATCGGCGAGGACGTCGAATGGCGCGACGGGCGGCCGGCGGCCGACGTGCCGCCCGCCGCGCTGGAGATCTTCGAATCGCCGTCGCGCGACTCGGTGTTCTACAAGGTGATCGACGGCCATGACGGCCTGCTCGCCGGCAATCCCGCGCTCGACCTGCCGGCGCGGCACGGCGTCGAGCCGACGCTGTACGACACGTCGCTCGACGGCGTGCCGCTGCGCGCGGTGGCCTACGACCGCCAGCTGTACGACGAGGGGCAGATCGAGACGGTGACGGTGGTCGTCGCGAAGACGACGCGTTCTTACGGCGCGATGGTCGCGACGATCTGGCGGCCGCAGCTCGTGCGCCTGTCGCTGATGCTGGTGCTCGCGGTGGTGCTCGTCTATCTCGGCCTCACGCTCGAGCTGCGCCCGCTGATGAAGCTGAAGGACGACGTGGCCGACCGCGGGCCGATGGAGCTGGAGCCGATCCGCCCCGAGCGGCTGCAGCACGAGTTGCGGCCGATCGTCGACGCGATCAACCAGTGCATCGCGCGGCTCAACACGCACACGGCCACGCAGCGCCGTTTCATCGCGGATGCCGCGCATCAGTTGCGCACGCCGATCGCGGTGCTCGATACGCAGATCCAGTACGCGCAGCAGCGCGGCAACGACGATCGTGAACTCGCGTCGGTGCTCGACAGCATGCAGCGCAGCAGCCGCAAGATGGCCGACGTGACCGACAAGCTGCTGCTGCTCGCGCATGCGGAAGCGACGCCGTCGACGCTGCTGACCCATCGCGTCGATCTCGCGGCCGTGGTGTCGAGCGTGCTGGAGGAAACGATCGTGCTCGCGCAGCAGCGCAATATCGATCTCGGCGCCGATCTCGGTGAACGGCTCGACGTCGCCGGCAGCGACAGCCTGCTGACCGCGCTGGTGATGAACCTCGTCGACAACGCGGTGCGCTATACGCAGCCGGGCGGCTGCGTGACGGTCTGCGCCCGCCGCGACGGCGACGCGATCGTGCTCGACGTGGTCGACAACGGCCCCGGCATCCCGGCCGAAGCGCGGCCGCACGTGTTCAAGCGGTTTTACCGCGTGTCGGCCGACACCGAAGGCTCGGGCCTCGGGCTCGCGATCGTCCGCGAGATCGCACAGGCGCACGGTGGCAGCGTGTCGCTCGCGCCGGGCGCCGGCAATCGCGGTATCGTCGTAACCGTACGGCTGCCCGCCTACGATTGAAGAGAACGCCGTCATGAAACTTCTGCTGGTCGAAGACAACGCCGAACTCGCGCACTGGATCGTGAACCTGCTGCGCGGCGAGGATTTCGCGGTCGATGCCGTCGGCGACGGCGAGCGCGCCGATACGGTACTGAAAACCGAACGCTACGACGCGGTGCTGCTCGACATGCGCCTGCCCGGCATCAGCGGCAAGGAAGTGCTCGCGAGGCTGCGGCGCCGCAACGACAACGTGCCGGTGCTGATGCTGACCGCGCACGGCTCGGTCGACGACAAGGTCGACTGCTTCGGCGCGGGCGCCGACGACTACGTCGTGAAGCCGTTCGAATCGCGCGAACTGGTCGCGCGGATCCGCGCGCTGATCCGCCGGCAGGCCGGCGTCGGCACGACGCAGCTCGTGTGCGGCGATCTCGTCTATGCATTCGGCACGCGCGAATTCCGCTGCGGCGAAACGGTGCTCGCGCTGCGCCGCCGCGAGCACGCGATCCTCGAAACGCTGATGCTGCAGCAGAACAAGACGGTGTCGAAGGCCCGCCTGATGGACAGCGTGTTCGCGCTCGACGACGAGCCGAGCGCCGACGCGATCGACATCTACATCCACCGGCTGCGCAAGCATCTCGCGGGCAGCACGGCCGAGATCATCACGCTGCGCGGGCTCGGCTACATCCTGCGCATGAAGAGCACGCAGGACTGACGGGCCGTTTTGCGCGCCCTGAATACCGATTCGTAGCACGAAACGTCATCGATGCATGCCGGCGCCCCCGGCTTGCCTGCTTCCGTCCGCCTGCCCGATCCGCGATTGTTGCGCGTTCGGTGTTTTCACCGATCCGATTCTTGCGTCCGGGAAAGCGTCGTGAAGGATTGCACCCTCTACGATGCTACGCGTCGGCCCTCTCGCTGTGGCCGGCAAGAGTCGGCATACATTGCGTACTGCCAACGACCAGATTCCAATGCGGCAGCTCGGAGGAGACGATCTTGAAACGAAAAACCCTTGCCCTTTCCATCGCGGCGGCTGGCCTGTGCGCCGGCACCCAGGCGCATGCGCAGTCGAGCGTGCAGCTCTACGGCCTGATGGACCTGAGCTTTCCGACCTACCGGACCCACGCCGACGCGAACGGCAATCACGTGATCGGGATGGGCAACGCAGGCGAGCCGTGGTTCAGCGGCAGCCGCTGGGGCCTGAAGGGCGCTGAAGACATCGGCGGCGGCACGAAGATCATCTTCCGCCTCGAAAGCGAATTCGTGGTCGCGAACGGCCAGATGGAAGACGAAGGCCAGATCTTCGACCGCGACGCGTGGGTGGGCGTCGAGGACGAACGCTTCGGCAAGCTGACGGCCGGCTTCCAGAACACGATCGCCCGCGATGCGTCCACGATCTACGGCGATGCGTACGGTTCCTCGAAGCTGTCGACCGAGGAAGGCGGCTGGACCAACTCGAACAACTTCAAGCAGATGATCTTCTACGCGGCCGGCCCGACCGGCACGCGCTACAACAACGGCGTCGCGTGGAAGAAGCTGTTCAGCAACGGCATCTTCGCGAGCGCCGGCTACCAGTTCAGCAACTCGACCGCGTTCGCGACCGGCTCCGCGTACCAGGTCGCGCTCGGCTACAACGGCGGGCCGTTCAACGTGTCGGGCTTCTACAACCACGTGAACCACGACGGTTACCGGAACCAGACGTTCTCGGTCGGCGGCAACTACACGTTCGACATCGTGCGCCTGAACGCCGGCTACTTCCGCTACAACGGCGACCAGGGCTCGCTCGGCCAGCGTCACGACGATTCGTGGACGGTGTCGATGAAGATCGCGCCGAAGGGCGCGCTCGACTACGAGCTCGGCTACCAGCAGATGCGCATCAAGAACGCCGCGAACAACGCGGACGGCTTCACGCCGAACGCCAACCTCGGCGCGTTCAGCCTGACCAACGGCGTCGCCAACGGCTTCAAGGAGACGATCTACGGGTCGGTGTTCTACCACCTGAGCAAGCGCACCGAGGTCTACCTGGCCGGCGACTACATGAAGCTGCACGGCGGCTACACGGTGTCGTCGACGTTCGGCGCGAAGAACCAGCTCGAACTGACGTCGGGCATCCGCACGCGCTTCTGACCCGAAACGGGGCCCGACGGGCCCCGTCCCACCCTCCGTCCGGGATTCTCCATGCGGGCACGCCGGCGCCGGGCGCCGACCGTGCCCTTTTTTTCGTCCTTTCCGGCGGGCTCCGGCGGATGCCCTCCAGGCGGCCGCCGGCCGACCTTGCGACAACCCGCCCGAAGCCGCTTGCGGCCCGTCCGGCGGGCAATCGCGGCCGATGCCCGCACGATCGCCTCACATCGGCGCTTGACCTCGGCCGGGTGACTCGATAGCGTTTCGGGTTTGCCCGGGTGGCCGTTGCCGCCGCTGCCGTGAGTGCGCCCGATGTCCTGGCGCGCGCGGCCGGGCTCCGATGGAAAAGACGATGCAGAAACTCGATGCGGCCAGCCCGCAGGCGATGTCGACGGATTTCACCGCCGACAACGTCGCGCGCCTGAAGGCGCTGTTCCCCGAACTCGTGACCGAAGGCCCCGACGGCGCGTCGGTCGACGTCGACGTGCTGAAGGCGCTGGTCGGCGACCGCACGGTCGGCGACGCCGACGAGCGCTACGGCTTCCACTGGCACGGCAAGCGCAGCGCGCGCCAGGCCGCGCTCACGCCGTCGACGGGCACGCTGCGGCCCTGCCCCGACGACAGCGTCGCGTGGGACGACACGCGCCATCTCGTGATCGAGGGCGACAACCTCGACGTGATGAAGCTGCTGCACAAGAGCTACGCAGGCAAGGTGAAGCTCGTCTACATCGACCCGCCGTACAACACCGGCAGCGATTTCGTCTATCCGGACGACTTCAGCGACAGCATCCGCCACTACCTGGCGATGACCGGGCAGACCCAGGGCGGCGCGAAGCGCAGCACCAACACCGAGGCGAACGGCCGGTTCCACACCGACTGGCTGAACATGATGTATCCGCGCCTGAAGCTCGCGCACGCGCTGCTGTCCGACGAAGGGCTGATCGCCGTGCACATCGACGAGCACGAAGTGCATGCGCTCGTGCTGATGCTGCGCGAGATCTTCGGCGAGGAGAACGAGCTCGGCGTGGCCGTGTGGGACAAGCGCAACCCGAAGGGCGACGCGCGCGGCGTCGCGTACCAGCACGAATCGCTGGTGCTGTTCGCGCGCAATGCCGAGACGCTGCTCGAACAGGCGCCGCTCAAGCGCCCGAAGCGCAATGCGCAGCGCATGCTCGATGCCGCGCACGACGCCGTGTACCGCAGCGGCAACCCGAAGGACGCGCAGAAGGCGTACCGCGCATGGATGAAGGCGCAGACCAACCTGTCCGGCGGCGAGGTGATGTACGACCGGCTGTCGCCGGAAGGCCGCGTGTACCGCCTCGTGTCGATGGCCTGGCCGAACAAGAAGAAGGCGCCGGACGAATATTTCACGCCGCTGATCCACCCGGTCACCGGCAAGCCGTGCGCGATGCCGGCGCGCGGCTGGCGCAACCCGCCCGCGACGATGCAGGCGCTGCTCGAGCGCGGCCAGATCGAATTCGGCCCGGATGAAACCACGCAGCCGCAGCGGATCTACTACCTCGACGAGAACATGTACGAGAACGTGCCGTCGGTGCTGCCGTTCGCGGGCTCCGACGATGCGCTGCTGAAGACGCTCGGCATCCCGTTCGACCTGCCCAAGCCGGTCGATTTCGCGGCGGCCGTGATCGGCTGGTGCACGCGCGGCGACGACATCGTGCTCGACTGCTTCGCCGGCTCCGGCTCGACCGGCCACGCGGTGATGCAGGTGAACGCGACCGACGGCGGCGCGCGCCGCTACATCCTCGTGCAGCTGCCCGAGGCGCTCGACCGGCGCGACAAGACGCAGACAGCGGCCGCCGACTTCTGCGCGAAGCTGAAGAAGCCGCTGACGCTCGCCGAAATCACGAAGGAACGCCTGCGCCGCGCCGCGCAGCAGGTCGCGCGCGACTATCCGGAAAGCTATGGCGACCTCGGCTTTCGCGTGTACCGGCTCGACACGACCAACGTGATCGAGTGGGACCCGCGCCGCGACGACTTCGACCACGCGCTCTTCGCGTCCGTCGAGCACGTGAAGACCGGCCGCACCGAGGACGACCTGCTCGCCGAGCTGACGCTGAAGCTCGGCCTCGACCTGTGCACGCCGGTCGAGCATCACCAGGTGGCGGGCAAGACCGTGCACCTGATCGGCCGCGCGATCGTCGCGTGCTTCGATGCGCGCATTTCGCGCGACGACGCGGGGCCGCTCGCCGACGGCATCGTCGACCTGCTCGATGCGACCGGCACGACGCACGACGTCACGTGCCTGTTCCGCGACAGCGGCTTCGTCGACGACGTCGCGAAGCTCAATCTCGCCGCGCTGCTCGAACAGCACGGCGTGAAGCGCGTGCGGAGCCTGTGATGCGGCTGCATTTCGAAGCGGATCTCGACTACCAGCGCGAGGCGATCGACGCCGTCTGCGACCTGTTTCGCGGCCAGGAATCGTATCGCGGCGACTTCAGCGTGCTCGCGAACGCCGCGCCCGGCACGACGGCCGCCGCGCAAGGCTCGCTCGGCTTCGCGGTGTCGGAGCAAGGCGTCGGCAACCGGCTGTCGCTGACCGACGACGCGCTCGCGCGTAACCTCGCCGACGTGCAGCTGCGCGGCGGGCTGCCGCCGTCCGGCCTGCCCGGCTCGCGCGACTTCACCGTCGAGATGGAAACCGGCACCGGCAAGACCTACGTGTACCTGCGCACGATCTTCGAGCTGAACCGCCGCTACGGCTTCACGAAGTTCGTGATCGTCGTGCCGTCGATCGCGATCAAGGAAGGCGTGCACAAGACGCTCTCGATCACCGAGGATCACTTCCGCGCGCTGTATGCGGGCGTGCCGTACGACTACTTCCTGTACGACTCCGCGAAGCTCGGCCAGGTGCGCCACTTCGCGGCGAGCGCGGCGATCCAGATCATGGTGATGACGGTGGCCGCGATCAACAAGAAGGAAATCAACAACCTCTACAAGGACAGCGAGAAGACCGGCGGCGAGAAGCCGATCGACCTGATCCGCGCGACGCGGCCGATCGTGATCGTCGACGAGCCGCAAAGCGTCGACGGCGGGCTCGAAGGCCGCGGCCGCGAAGCGCTCGCCGCGATGGCGCCGCTCTGCACGCTGCGCTATTCGGCCACGCACGTCGACCGTCACCACATGGTGTACCGGCTCGACGCGGTCGACGCGTACGAGCGCAAGCTGGTCAAGCAGATCGAGATCGCATCGGCGATCGTCGAGGATGCGCACAACAAGCCGTACGTGCGGCTCGTCGGCGTGTCGAACCGGCGCGGCGCGATCAGCGCGCGCATCGAGCTCGACGTCGCGACGACGGCCGGCGTGAAGCGCCAGATCGTGTCGGCCACCGACGGCGACGATCTCGAACGCCTGACCAAGCGCGCGCTGTACGCGGGGCTGCGGATCGGCGAAGTCCATGCGGTGAAGGGCGCCGAATACGTCGAGCTGCGCCATCCGGAAGGCGAGGCGTTCCTGTCGCTCGGCGAGGCGTTCGGCGACATCGACACGCTCGCCGTGCAGCGCGAGATGATCCGCCGCACGATCCGCGAGCATCTGGACAAGGAACTGCGCCTGGCCGAACGCGGCGTGAAGGTGCTGTCGCTGTTCTTCGTCGATTCGGTCGAGCGCTATCGCCGCTACGACGAGAACGGCATGCCCGCGAAGGGTGACTACGCGCTGATCTTCGAAGAGGAATATGCGCGTGCGGCACGCGTGCCGGCCTACCGTGCGCTGTTCGACGGCGTCGACGTCGCGCTCGAAGTCGGGCGCGCGCACAACGGCTACTTCTCGATCGACCGCAAGGGCGGCTGGACCGACACGAGCGAAAGCAGCGCCGCGGCGCGCGAGAACGCAGAGCGTGCGTACGGCCTGATCATGCGCGAGAAGGAGGCGCTGCTGTCGTTCGACACGCCGCTGAAGTTCATCTTCTCGCACTCGGCGCTGAAGGAAGGCTGGGACAACCCGAACGTGTTCCAGATCTGCACGCTGCGCGACATCCAGACCGAACGCGAGCGCCGCCAGACCCTCGGCCGCGGGCTGCGCCTCGCCGTCGACCAGGACGGCGAACGCGTGCGCGACCCGGGCGTGAACACACTCACCGTGATCGCGACCGAGCGCTACGAGTCGTTCGCGGAGAACCTGCAGAAGGAAATCGAGGCCGATACGGGCATCCGGTTCGGGATCGTCGAGGAACACCAGTTCGCGGCGCTGCCCGTGCAGGAAGGCGACGGGCCCGCGCATGCGCTCGGCGTCGAGCTGTCGCGCGTGCTGTGGAATCATCTGCACGAACAAGGCTACGTCGACGCGCAAGGCAAGGTGCTCGACCGGCTGAAGGATGCGCTGCGCCAGAGCGCGCTGGTGCTGCCGGAGGCATTCGAGATGCTGCGCGCGCCGATCGTCGCGACGCTGCGCAAGCTGTCGGGCCGTTTCGCCGTGCGCAACGCGGACGAGCGCCGTGCGATCGCGCTGCGGCGCGATGCGTCGGGCAAGGCCGTCGTGTTCGGCGAGGATTTCCGCGCGTTGTGGGACCGCATCCGCCATCGCACCGTGTACCGCGTCGAGTTCGACAACGCGAAGCTCGTGCGCGACTGCGCGGCCGCGCTGCACGACGCGCCGGACATCGCGCGCGCACGGCTGCAGTGGCGCAAGGCCGAGATCGACATCGGCAAGGCCGGCATCGAGGCGATCGAGGTGGCCGGCGCCGGCACGGTGCTGCTCGACGAAGGCGAGCTGCCGCTGCCCGACCTGCTCACCGAGCTGCAGGACCGCACGCAGCTCACGCGCCGTTCGCTCGCGACGATCCTCGCCGACAGCGGCCGGCTCGAGGATTTCCGCGTGAATCCGCAGCAGTTCATCGCGGTCGCGGCCGATGCGATCAACCGCTGCAAGCGCCAGGCGCTCGTCGCGGGCATCGCGTACCGCAAGCTCGGCGAGCGTCATGTGCATGCGCTCGAATCGTTCGAGAGCGAGGCGCTGACCGGCTACCTGCGCAACCTGCGGCCCGATGCGCAGAAGTCGATCCACGAGGCGGTCGTGTGCGAGACGGACGCGGAGCGCGCGTTTGCCGATGCGCTCGAGGCGCACGACGGCGTGAAGCTGTATGCAAAGCTGCCTGCGTGGTTCCGCGTGCAGACGCCGCTCGGCAGCTATCACCCGGACTGGGCGGTGCTCGCGGAACAGGACGGCGGCGAACGGCTGTACTTCGTCGTCGATACGCCGAATGCGGACGGCCACGTGCCGAGCGAGCACGAGCGCGCGAAGCTCGCGTGCGGCGAGGCGCATTTCCGGGCGCTGGTGGACGGCGATGGCGCGGCGCGCTTCGTGCGCGTGAGGCAGGCGGACGCGTTGTTCGAACCTGCGACGCCGCGGGCGGGCGCCGGGCAATAAGACGAAGGGCGGCGATGAGCCGCCCTTTTTTCATGAGGCACGCACCGGGCGCGCCGGTCGAGGCAGGCGGCCGCAGCGCCGCCCCGACAACGATGACGCTTACTGCGCCGGCTGCATGCCCTGCGCAGCGGCCCTGTGTTGCGCGGCCTGCTCCTGCGCCTGCTTCTTCGCCATGTGGTGGCCGACGATACAGCCGCCCACCGCACCGACGACCGCGTGGTGCCCCGCATAGTGGCCGGCCACACCGCCGACCACCGCGCCCTTCATGCAGCCCGCCGCGTGCGCGCTGCCGATGGTGGCCAGCGCAACGACGGCCGCGGTGGCACACAGCCTGATGTGTCGAATGGGCATCATGTTTTCATTCTCCTCATGTGGAGATCAAGTCGAGCCGCTTCGCTCAATCCCAGCGGCCGCCACGCCAGCCGCCGCGATCGCGCCACTCGTGCTCGCGCCATTCACGGCGGCGCCACTCGTGTTCGCGCCATTCGCGCTCACGCCAGCCGTCGCCGCGCCAACCGTCATCGCGATAGCCGACCGGCGCGTACATGACGGGCGGAGGCGGCGCCACGTAGACGGGCGCCGGCGCCACATAGGTGGGTACACCGATGCCGACCGACAGGTCGACGTGGGCCGAGGCGACGCCCGAAGCTGCCAGCGCCGCTACACCGAGAACTGCACCGAGAATGAGTTTCTTGTTCATCTCGCAACTCCCTGCACGTGTCGTGCGTCATGTGAATACGGTTCGGAGTCTAGGCACCGGACACAGACACAGGTGAAACGGGTATGCGAGACAGGTAACGGACGTTTACAGGCGCCCGCAAAACCTTGCGGGACAAGGAAGAGGCGGCATTCCAAATACCGTTGCAGCGGTGCATCGGGTCGGTAAAAACGGGATTTCCGGTCCGAAACCGGGCGATCGGCACGGGCAGGCGAGCATTCGAAGGCGCGGAAAGCGAACCGCCCGCACCATCCGCGAGCGGTTCGCAAGCACGCGCATCACGCGCGGATATCGTCGACGCTGCGCAGCCAGTGAACGCTGAACAGGTTGTCCGTGTCGGTCCACACGGTATCGGGCACGAATCCGGCGCGGCGCGCGCTCGCATGGAAACCGTCGATCGTGAACTTGTGCGAATTTTCCGTGTGGATGCGCTCGCCGGCGTCGAACCGGAACACGTGGCCGCGCACGTGCACGGTCTGCGCGACGTCACTGACGAGATGCATCTCGATGCGCTGTCGCACGGGGTCGTAGAACGCGCAATGCGAGAACGCATCGACGTTGAAATCCGCACCGAGCTCGGTATTCGCGCGCACCAGCAGGTTGAGGTTGAACTGCGCGGTCACGCCCTGCGCATCGTTATACGCGTCGTGCAGCGTGCGCGCGTCCTTCACGAGGTCCGCGCCCACCAGCAAGCCGCCGCCGCGCAGCAGCCGCGCGGCATCGCGCAGGAACGCATCGGCTTCTTCCGGCGTGAAGTTGCCGATCGTCGAACCGGGAAAGAAGCCGATGCGCCGCGCCGGTGTCGCGGTCAGCTCGGCCAGTTGCTCGGCCTTCGTGTAGTCGGCCGCGATCGGCGCGACGTCGAGCCACGGGTAGGCCGCACGCAGCCGCGCGGCGGCGCCGTGCAGGTAGTCGGCCGAGATATCGACCGGCACGTAGCGCGCCGGCGCGTTCGCATAGTTGCCCGCGAACGCGTCGAGCAGCACGCGGATCTTCTCGAGCGAGCCCGCGCCGAATTCGACGAGTTCCGCATGCGGGCCGACACGCCGCACGATCTCGGCCGCGCGATCGCGCAGGATGCCGAGCTCGGTGCGGGTCGGGTAATACTCGGGCAACTCGCAGATACGATCGAACAGCGTGGAGCCGGCCGCATCGTAGAAGTATTTCGGCGGAATGCTGCGCGGCGTACGCGACAGCCCGTCGATCAGGTCGCGCTCGAACGCGCTCGGCCGCGAATCGCGGGCGGGTTGCTGGCCACCGCTCGTGGCCGTCCGGTCAGACGTCTCGCGCAAGTCGCACCCCCGTGAACTGCCAGCGCGCGGCCGGCGGAAAGAAATTGCGGTACGTCGGCCGTTCGTGTCCGGGCGGCGTCGCGATGCTGCTGCCGCGCAGGACTTGCTGGCCGACCATGAACTTGCCGTTGTATTCGGCCGCCACCCCGACGAGCGGCCGAAAGCCCGGATACGGCTCGTAGGACGAGCGCGTCCATTGCCACACGTGCCCGAGCATCTGCCGAATGCCTTCAGCAGGGAACGCGGCTTCCCATTCGAATTCGGTCGGCAGCCGCGCGCCGGCCCATTCCGCGTACGCGGCCGCTTCGTAGAAGCTCACGTGGCACACCGGCGCGTCGGGGGCGAGCGGCTCGACGCCGTGCAGGCCGAACGTGCGCCGCACGCGCGTGGCGGCCGCATCGTCGTCGTCGGGCATCCAGTACGCGGGCCCTTGCCACCCTTCCCGCTGCACGGTGGCCCAGCCGTCCGACAGCCAGAACTCGGGGCGCGTATAGCCGCCGTCGGCGACGAACGCCGCGAATTCCGCATTCGTCACCAGGCGGTTCGCGATCTCGTACGGCCGCACGAGCGCCGTATGGCGCGGCCGTTCGTTGTCGAACGAGAACGCGTCGCCATCGTGGCCGATCTCGACGAGCCCGCCCGGCTGATGCAGCCAAAGCTGCGCGCCGGCGTCGCCTGCAGCCATCGCGCCCGCGTCCGTCCCGTTGCGCGGCCGGAATGCCGGCTTCAGCGGGTTGCACGAGAACGCATGCAGCATGTCGGTGACAATCAGCTCCTGATGCTGCTGCTCGTGATGCAGCCCGAGTTCGACCTCGGGCGCGATCGTCTCGAGCAGCGCCGCGTCGGCGCCGGCCAGCGCGCGCAGCATCGCGTCGTCGACGTGCTGCCGGTACGCATGCACCTCGTCGAGCGACGGGCGCGTGAGCAGCCCGCGTTGCGGCCGTGGATGGCGCGGGCCGAGCGCTTCGTAATAGGAATTGAAGAGGAACTGGAAGGCCGCGTTGAACGGCGCGTAGCCGGGCACGCGTCGCATCAGCACGACGGTTTCGAAGAACCAGGTCGTATGCGCGAGGTGCCATTTCGTCGGGCTGGCGTCGGGCATCGACTGCACGGCCTGATCCTCGGCGGACAACGTCGCGGTCGACGCGACGCTATGGGCGCGCACGTCCTGGTAACGGCGCTGAAGCTGTGATGCAAGGAGGCTCATCGGTTTACCGTCCACGTCGCGATTCGCTGCGTTGCGTGTTGCCGGAAAAAGGAAAGCCTTGCGCGTAATGCGCGCGGCTGACGTGCGACCTGCTGCTGCGTCGTCGGGCAGCCGGCGCGCGCGCCGGGCCGCGGATGCGGCGTCACTTCATCTGCCCGTGCAGAACAGTATGGGCCAGAAATGTGAATGTTGCTGACCGAGATGCGGATGAAACGGCAGATAAATGTAAATGAAAGTAATCGATCACCTGCCAATTGCTGACAACGGCACGCATTGAGGGGCATGCGGAGGGCCATGCGTCTGCCGTCGTGATCGATGCATGCCGCGGACGTTCGCGCGGCCGTGATCATCACCGTGGCGTGAATGCGGAATCGTCTGACCAGCACGGGCGCGCGCGAAGCATGCTCGCCGCGTTTATCGCGTTCGACGAGCACCCTGCCCCCGCCCTTGCCCTGCGGCCTTCCGCGCCGACCTGCTCGCCGGCTTCGAAAAAAATTTCGCGTCGATGTCACACACGCGGGGGGCTCGCTCGTCATGTCACAGGAACCCACACCAAAGGAGAAGGACCATGACTGCGAAACTCAATCCGTTTGCCGCCGCACCCGCGCTGATGAAGCACTGGATGACCGTCTCGGTCGCCGCCGCGCAGAGCCTCGAGCCGACGCTCATCGAGCTGGTCAAGATCCGCGCATCGCAGATCAACGCATGCGCGAACTGCATTAACATGCACGCGGCCGAAGCGCGCGAGCAAGGCGAGACCGAGCAGCGCATCTACCTGCTGTCCGCGTGGCGCGAAGCGCCCTGCTACACCGACCGCGAACGCGCGGCGCTCGGCTGGACCGACGCGCTCACGCGGCTGTCGGAGGGCCACGCGGCGCACGAAGCGGCCTACGCGGCGCTGAACGACCACTTCAGCCAGGAGGAACAGGTGAAACTCACGCTGATGATCAACGTGATCAACGGCTGGAACCGGCTCGCGGTCGGCTTCGGGCTGTGGATCGAACCAGCCGACGCAAAGGCCGCCGCCGCGAAGATGGTGGCCTGATGCCGAATCTCGACCCGGCCAACGGCAACGCCGACGCACGGGCAGATGCGGCGACGAGCTTCGACCCGCTGCGTCGCACGCTGATCCGCGTCGCGTACCGGATGCTCGGTTCCGTCGCGGATGCCGAGGACATGGTGCAGGAGGCGTTCATCCGCTGGATGGATGTCGACCGCACCGAGGTGCGCGTGCCTGAAGCGTTCCTGCGCCGCATGGTGATGCGCATGTGCCTCGACCAGCTGAAGTCCGCGCGGCACCAGCGCGAGACCTATATCGGCCCGTGGCTGCCCGAGCCGGTCGTCGAGGAAGACGAACAGGAAGACGTCACGCTGCCGCTGCTGCTCGCGCTCGAACGGCTCTCCCCGCTCGAACGCGCGGCGTTCCTGCTGCACGACGTGTTCGGCCTCGAGTTCGACGAAGTGGCCACGACGATCCAGCGCGACCCGGCCGCGTGCCGGCAGCTCGCCGCGCGGGCCCGCACGCATGTGCGCGAGGCGCGGCCGCGCTTCCATGTCGAGAAGCAGCGCGGGATCGAATTGGCGGAGGCGTTTTTTGCGGCGTCACGCAGCGGCGACATGCGCGCACTCGGCGCGATGCTCGCCGAGGACGTGAGCCTGCACGCGGATGGCGGCGGCAAGCGTCCGGCCGCGGGCATCCCGGTGCTCGGCTTCGAGCGTGTGATGAAGGTGCACGCGTACCTGGCCAGGCTGTTCGCCACCCATGCGTCGAAGCTCGTGCGTGCGGGGTTCATCAACGGGCTGCCGGGTTTCGTTACGCAGGAAGCGGACGGCGAGCTGCAGACCACGGCGCTCGAGATCGAGGACGGGAAAATCGTCGCGATCTATGTCGTGCGGAATCCTGACAAGTTGAAGCATCTGCATTGAGGGTGGCGGGATCACGCGTCGGAAGCCGTGCGCATGCGTGGCCGCGATGCGCCCTTTTCTTCGCCCTGCCGCCCTGCCTTACCGGCTACCGGCCGCCGGCTCCTGCGATCAATACGTTCCGGCCACGAGGTAGATCAAGACGCCGAGCAACGGCGTCGCGATCGCGAAACCGGCTGCTGCGAGCCAGTTCGTGCCGCCCTGCGCTTCCAGCAACGCGAGCAACGATTCGCGGGACGTCGCGCTCGGGCGCAGTTTGTCGATCTGGCGTTCGACGTGCGTCCTGTAGAGGCTGTTCCCGCACCAGCCGAGCGCGACCGCGATCCCGACGGTGACCGGGTCGAACGTGGTCGATTCGAAGTATTTCGGGAAGAACAGCAGTTCAATCAGCGTGATCGCGAGCGTCGCGCCAAGGACGGCCGCCGCCTGCCAGTACATGCAGCGATACGCCATCCATACCGGGCCGAGGAAACAGGCTGCCCAGTTCCACGACTGCCGGTTCTTTCGCGATGCGGCGATCTCCCACTTCCTTTCGAACCAGGCGGCTTTCTTGCCGACGTAAGCGGCGATCTCGTCGTTGCTCGCGGATGCGGTGGCGGTCGTGACGTCGGACATGGTCGTGTGCTCTCAGTCGCGCGGATCGCGCGTCGTTGTTTTGATGTATTGGAGATCGGGCGACGATCGGAACCGCCGCTTTGATGCGCCCACGATTCTACGCGCGGCGCAGTGGCCGTTGTATGGCGGATCGAGGTGTCGACGAGGAAGGATGCGATGCCGTGGATCGCGCAACGCATCGGGGCGACATGCGTTGTTTCGGCCGGAAAAAGAAAAACGCCACGCGATGTTGCCGCGTGGCGTTTGTATGTTGGCGAGCCGCGTTGCCTGTAGGCAAGTTGTGCTGCCAGACCCCTTCATTTGTTCGTTGGTAGGCTCGATTGGATTCGAACCAACGACCCCCACCATGTCAAGGTGGTGCTCTAACCAACTGAGCTACGAGCCTAAGAAGCCGCGAATTATAGAGAGGGTTTTTGAGGAGCACAAGCCCCTTCATGAAAATTTTTTGAATCGGCGTGCGTGAGGGCCAACGATCGATGTTGGCTGGCGATGCCGCGAACGCTGGCTTCACCTGTTCGCATCACAGCAAAACGCGTCGATGCGCTGTGATGTTATCCACATTGCCCTCTGGATAACCATCCGGCAAGCCTCTGGATTCACAGTGGAACGATTGAGGATATGTCGCCGCGGCTGTGAATCGACGAAAAGTTGTTCTGTGCTGCCGGGAGCTGTTCACGTCGCGCACCCAGGGTTATGCATTCTGCTTCCCGCCGAGAATTCATGGGGTTAGGGACGTTATCCACTGTGAGGCACAGGGTTTGTTAACTATCACTACGTATGTATACGAACTCTGTTAACACCTTTGGATAAGCACAGTCCGTCGACTGTGATCCGTGCAGGATATGCACTGCGTGTGGTTGTGTGGTTATCGGATGAACGAAGCGGCAAGCTGTGAGGGCATCTGACGATGCGCGAGCCGCTGTATCTGTAGAATCGCCGGCATTCAGGATCCGAAGGCGTGGCGCACAGGCTCACGACAGATGAGTGATTCTTCGTTGGCCCGGCTATCGATGTTTTCCGCGACGAGATGAACCCTGGCAAAAAGCAGGGCGATACCAACGACGATGCTCGCAAGGGGAGCCAGTGATGGGACCGATTGTTTGTCATCGACACGGGTTCGACGTTGTCGGAATGACCTCGGAACGTGTCCGTGCACGCGTCCGGGTGCGCGGCCAGTTTGCGCCCGGGGAACTGGTCAAGGTCTCGCTCGACCGGCCGAAGTACAGCCGTGAAATGTGGGTGCTGCGTGCCGAGTTCGACGAACTCGAGGTCGAAGCGCCGTTCGTCGGGAACGTTGCTCATGTCACCGCGTTCCCGAAAATTGCAGCGCTCGAGCGTTTGCGGGCCTATGGCTGCTCGACGTGTGTTGACGAGTTGCTCGTGCGGTCTGGTGAAACACCACGTGAGCCCAGGTCGCTGCAGCAGGCATTCGACACATCCGTCGTCGCGGCCGATGCGACATAGCCGGAGGGTTTCGTGCAATGCGAGCGTCACGGGTTGATCTCGCCGGTACCGACATCGCCTGATATCGAAGCAGCGATCCTGTCGACCGGCGGGATTCGCGATTGTCGTGTCGTGCAGGCGATCGATGGCACAACGAGGCATGAGCAGAAGTACTGGTTCAGCGAAGCGTTTCTGCATCAGGTGCTTGGGCCGGGAGCCGGGGTCGAGGATTCGGCGCTCAGAATCGCTGACGAGGAAGCGTTCCGGGTGTTGTGGAATGCCGGCGAACCCGTGTGCCGGTACTGCCTGCGCGAAACGTTGAAACGCAGCGGCCTGGGTGACGACGACACACCAGCCTGAACTGAACGAAGCGACGACGGCTGGGGTGATCCACATGACGGATCGCACAGCGCGTGTTCGTGCCATGTCCCTGTTTCTGTTTCTGATCCGACGATTAACATTGACGCATTGATTAAGCGGTAAAATCTCGCCCGACTAAGTCACAGACACCATCCGAGGGTGCTGAAATAAAAAAAGGGCTGCATCATGGATATGCCGGACATTGGCGCCGCGATTCGCGGTGGCTTGCTTCAGCAGGATCGTTTGCTCAAGTTGGACACCCCCCTGGGCGCCAACGCACTTGCCGTACAGCGCGCGGTCGGCCGATCGCGGATAGGCAGGGACTACTCATTCACACTCGATGTCGTATCGAACAATGACAGTCTTGAACTCAAGAAGCTGATCGCTCAGCCTGCGACGCTCTGGATTCAGCTCGAGAACAATGCGTACCGGCCTGTCAGCGGCTATCTCTATACCGCGCGTCGGCTGGGCGCGAACGGCGGCCTGACGACCTATCAGCTTGAGCTGCGTGCCTGGATGCATGTGCTCCGGTTCCGCCGCGACGAGAAGATCTGGATCGACAAGAACGTCGAGGAAATCATTTCCGACGTGCTTGGAATGCACCCGGAAGCACGCGGGCGTTTCCGCTTTGCGTTGTCGCAGCCTTTGGCGAACCGTTCGTACACGCGGCAGAGCGAAACGGACTGGGACCTCGTGCACCGATTGATGGAGAGCGAAGGGCTCTACTGCGCATGGCAGCAAGCTGACGACGGCAAGTCGCATACGCTCGTCATCACCGACAACTTGCAGGCGTTCGTGCCGCTGTCGCCGGAAACCGTGCGCTTCTACCGCGGCGGCACGGCAGGCGAAGCCGACGCGTTCACGCAATGGTCAGGGACCCGGACGCTGCAGAGCGTGACGCTCACGACGCGCACGTTCGACTACAAGAATCCTTCGCAGCCGTCGAACCCGAAAGGCACGTCGCTGCCGACGATGGGCGGCCAGGGCGAGTTGCCGGATCAACTCGAAGTCTACGAGTACACGGGCGCTTACACGTATCTCGATCAGACGCGCGGCGACCATCTGACGAAGGTCAAGATGGAGGAGTGGGAGTCGCGGGCGAAGCGCTTCCATGGTTCTGGCGGGGTTCGCGCGATCGATGCCGGCCGGCGCTTCACGCTGGCCGATCATCCGGTGCATGATCGCGACGTGGCCGACCAGCGGGAGTTCGCCGCGATCGAGGTGGCGTGGTGGATCGAGAACAACTTGCCCGTACCCGCTAGCGACTCGGATTTCCCGCATAGCTTGAAACGTTCGATTGACCGGACGCGAGTGCGATACGAAAACACGCCAGGGCTTCAGGTTTCGCATAACGACGGATCGGTCGGCTTCTATCTCGTCGAAGTCGAAGCGCAGCGTGTGAGCGTGCCGTATCGCAGCCCGTTCGAGCATCACAAGCCGGAGATGCATCTCGAGACGGCGATCGTCGTCGGGCCGCAGGGCGAGGAGGTCTATACCGACGAGTTGAACCGGATCCGCGTGCAGTTCGTGTGGGACCGGTTGAATCCGGGCAACGAGAACGCGTCGTGCTGGGTACGCGTCGTGCAGTCGGATACGGGCGGCGGCTACGGCGGCGTGCATGTGCCGCGCATCGGCGAGGAAGTGCTGATCGATTATGTGGGCGGCGACTGCGACCGGCCGCTCGCGGTCGGGCGCGTGTACAACGGTGCGAACCAGCCGCAATGGCATACCGACGGGATCCTGTCCGGGTATCGGTCGAAGGAGTATTCGGGCGGCGGCTACAACCAGCTCGTGATGGACGACGCGACCGGGCAGAACCGCGTGCAGCTGATGAGCAGCAGCGCGAACAGCCTGCTGCATCTGGGCTACATCATCGACCAGAACGGCAATTCGCGCGGGTCGTACCTCGGCAGCGGGTTCGACCTGCGCTCGGATGCGTATGGCGCGGTGCGGGCGAGCCAGGGCCTGTACGTGACGACGCACCCGAAGGCGGCGAACAGCCAGCCGCTCGACGTGAAGGAAGCGCAGCAGCAGCTCGTGACGGGCGAGAGCCTCGTCGAGGCGATGTCGGGCGTGAGCGAGCAGCATCAGGCGGAAAGCCTGAAGGACGCGCAGGACACGATGCGCGCGTTCACGGATGCGACGCAGGACAGCGCATCGGGTAGCGCGTCGGGCGGGCGTACGGCAGGCGGCGGCACCGGTAACGCGAACGCGTTCAAGGAGCCGGTGATGCTGTTCGGCAGCCCGTCGGGGATCGGGATGTCGACGCAGCAGTCGGTACATGTGGTCGCGAACGATCACGTGAACGTGGCGAGCGGGCAGAGTGTGCACGTCGCGGCGGGCAAGTCGCTGATCGGGAGCATCGGGCAGAAGCTGAGCCTGTTCGTACAGAACGCGGGGATGAAGCTGTTCGCGGGCAAGGGCAAGGTGGAGATCCAGGCGCAGTCGGACAACATCGAGGTGACCGCGCAGAAGGCGGTGAAGGTGGTGTCGGCGACGGACCGGATCGAGATCGCGGCCGATCAGGGGATCCTGCTGACGAGCGGCGGGGCATACATCCGGATCAAGGATGGCAATGTCGAGGTCCATGCGCCCGGGACGATCGACGTGAAGGGGGCGTCGCATACGTTCGCGGGGCCGGCGAGCATGGGGTATCTGTTGCCGAGCCCGCGACCGGATCAGCCGGGACAACTGGAATTGCTGCACCAGTACGCGAATGGCGAGGGTTTCAAGGGCGGCAAATTCAAGGTGCTGGACGCCAGCGGTGGCGTGTTGAGAGAAGGTGCGCTGGATGCAAAGGGACACACGATCGTGAGCGGCTTGCCGGCCGGCGCAGCGCAGGTCCAGTTCGGCGAAGATCCGCGCAATCAGTACGATCCGTCGAGCGTATTCAAGACGGCGCAATGGCCAGCTAAGCCGATGCAGGAAGGGAATGCGGCTGCGACGGCGATGTCTCAACTCAGCGGCCTGTTGCCACCTGGGGCGCTGCCGGGTGCGACGAAGGTTGCAGCCGTCGCGGGGCAGGCCGCCCAGGGCGGCATCGGGAAGGCGTTGAGCGGACAAGTGACGGGGCTCGCGCAGGTGGCGCTTGCTAACGCGTTGCCGTCAGGCGCGATGGGCGCGGTGTCGGGGGCGACCCAACTGGCCGGCATGGCGGGGCAGGTTGTCCAGGGAGGTGTTGGTCAGGCGGTGAGCCTCGCCAAAGGTGCCCTTGCCAGCGCATTACCGTCTGGTGCCGGTGCGGCCCTTTCGCAGGCCAGCCAACTCGGCGCCGCAGCCCACCAGGTCGGTGCGCTCGCCCAAGCCGCGCGAAGTGCCGTGCCTGCGCTGAAGGTTCTCTGAGTATCCGCTCGCGCAAGGCGCGATCCATCACTTTCGAATAAAGAACAACCATGACCGCTTCTTCGGGCGTCATTCTTCCCAAGCCGACTGAGGTCTACGTCGCGCCGTTGCTGCAGATCGAGACCATCGATGTAAAGGCCGGCGTCAAGGCTTGTGACCGGTGGTTGCGTGCCATCAGCCACGACTTCATCACCATCGAGCGGATCGAGATGGTTGCCAACGCGCTGCCGGTGGTGGCGAACATCATGGCAGCCGTCGATCTCGTGCTCGATATCAAGGACATGATCGAGCATGGACAGAGCGGCAAGCATCCCGATGTGTTCGACTATCTGAACCTCGGTCTCGACTTGATCGGGATCATCCCGATTCCACCCGGGACTGCCGAATTCCGGATGGGTGTACGTCCGGTGATGAAGCTCGTGCGGCAAAAGGTCGTCGAAAGCGGCAAGGCAGTCGGTGAAGCGACATTGCAAGTCATGCAGACCGCACTGCTGCAGGCACTCATCGACAGTCTGAGCGAGCAGTTCGCCGGCCGTATTCAGAGTTTCGTCGATGGCGTGAAGAAAGAGCTGGACAACCTGCTCAAGACTTGCGCCGATTACATCGAGAAATTCATGATCGGCTTCGCGCGCCTGTTCGAGGAGGTGGCGGGCGAGAAGCAATTGAGCGTCGCGCACAATGTGCGGGCGGTTGGGCAGCATGCGGGCCAGGTTGCGTCTGGCTTCGCGGCGCATGATGCACGCAAGACTTTTGCGGGGCTCGGTCATCTGATCGTCGACTTCGTGAAGATCGAGGCGAAGGAGCTCATCAATACAGGGACGCAGGTGGCGAAGGCACTCGATCTAAAGTATCGCGAGCCGCTGCTGAACATGGCGAAGACGTTGCGCACCTTGGTGCCGGTGATCAAGGAAAAAATCCTTGCGCTCGGCGGTGTAGACGCGGGCAAGATCGGTTGGCTGATCAATCTTATCCAGGTCGCCATCGACAAGAAGCGCGACTTTTTGCATCGTCAGCGCAAACACCAGACCGGAATCAAGGAGCAAGGCAGCACGAAAGTGCACCGCCAGGAGGGTGAAGGCCAGAAGGAATCGGTCCGGCATACGGAAGAGGCGCAGCATCCCGGCCCGAACGACTGCAAGCTCGGATGTCCGGCGTCGACGCCCGCGGCGGCGACGAGACGTTCAGTCGGGTTTGCGCTGGGCGACGAAAGGGTGACCCATCAGGATTTTGTCCTTCCCGGCGTGATGCCGATCATATGGAGCCGCACCTATCGATCTTTCTTCGACGCAAATGACGTGCATGGCGAGCTCGGCGCCCGATGGATCACATCATTGACGACGCGCATCGACATGCATGCATCGAAGCTCGTATATCACGATGCGACCGGTCGCAGCATCGACTATCCGCTGCTTTCCCCGGGCGACGCGCACGATGATCGCGGCGAAGGATTGACCTTGTTGCGGCTGGACGAGTCGTGGGTCACTGTCACGCGAGGCCACGAATTGCTTGAAGCATACGAGAAGCGTGGCGACGCGTTTCGTCTCGCATTCATCAAGGATCGCTCCGGCAATCAGCTGACACTCGACTACGACGCGCAGCAACGCCTTTCTCGGATCATCGCGCCACAAGCGATTGTTGCGTTCGCATACGACGACAAGCATCGCATCGCCGAGGTGTTGCATCACGATAGCGAAGGAACACGGGTCGGCACGCTTGCGCGTTACGAATACAGCGAGGACAACGATCTCGTCGCGGCAACGGATCGCAACGGCAACCGTCGTGAATATGCGTACCGTCACCACCTGATCACGCGCTATACGGACCGCACCGGTCGTGGCACCAACCTTGAATGGAGCGGAACCGGACCGAAGGCAAAATGTGTTCGCGAATATGCGGATGGTGGCAGCGACGAGACGCGCTTCGCTTGGCACCCCGACTTCCGGATGGTGAGCGTGACCGATGCGCTCGGCAACGTCACGCGACACTACTACGACCGCTACGGCTATCCGTTCAGAATCGTCTATGCGGAAGGCAGCGAGGAGTGGATGTATCGCGATGTGCACCACAATCTCGTGCAGCATACGTATCCGGATGGCGGCAACGAGAAGATGACGTACGACGCCCGCGGCAACATGGTGCGCCACCAGCGTGTCGACGGCAGCGTGATCGAGATGGAATATGACGAGAAGGATCAGATGATCCGCATTGTCGATCCGCAGGGGCATGCATGGAAACGCGGCTATGACGAAGCGGGGAACGTCGTGCTGGAGACGGACCCGCTCGGCCACGAGACGAAATACAGCTACAACGCGCAGGGGCTGCCGAGTGAAGTGACCGATGCGAAGGGCGGCACGACGGTTATGGCATACGATGAGGCTGGACGACTAACTGCGCATACCGATTGTTCGGGCAAGACGACGCAGTGGAAATACGATGCGCAAGGTCGGTTGGTCGAAGCCACGGATGCGATGGGTATCGCGACAGGGTTCGGCTATGGCGCAAACGGCTGGCTGAATGAGGTGCGTACGCCAGCGGGCGTCGAACGCTTTCAATACGACGCGGAAGGGCGCCTGCTGAATTACACCGATCCAATGAACCGCACGACGCGCTACGGCTACGATGCGGCGGGTCGGTTGCACGCACGCAGCGACGCGCTCGGCCACACGCTGAACTACGGCCACGATCGCCTTGGCCGGCTGGTCAGTCTGATCGATGCGAATCAGGCCAGCTATCGATTCACCTATGACCCTGTCGGCCGGCTGCTCGAAACGGTCGATTTTGACGGGATAGTGACGCGTTACGGCTTCGATGACGAAACGAATCGCCTGTCGACCATCGACGTTGCGGGAAAGGTCACACGGGTCGAATACGATGGTGCAGGCCGGCTGACACGCCGCACAAGCGGCGATGCCGACGAGCGCTTCGCTTACGATGCGCTCGGTCGTCTGGCCGACGCGCAAAATGCATTCAGCCGGGTGCAGCATTTCTTCGATCCGGTCGGCAATCTGGTTCGCGAACATCACGCGTACGACTTGTTCGGTGTCAAGCGCAGCTACGTGTGGCATCACACGTATGACGAGCTGGGCAACCGCAAGCGGACGATCCGACCGGATGGCCACGCGATCGACTGGTTGACCTACGGTTCCGGGCATGTCCATGGGATGCTGCTCGATGGCGACGAACGGATGCAGTTCGAGCGGGACGATCTGCACCGTGAGGTCCGGCGTGTGCTGCCGAGCAAACTGATCCAGAGTACGGATTACGATCCGGCGGGCCTGATCCGCAGCCAGACACTCCGGCGCGAACATGCGCCGGCGCCGCTGAGCGGCAGACATTACCGCTACGATCTCGCGGGTCAGCTGACGCATGTCGAAGACAGTCGGCGCGGATTGAGCGACTACCGATACGATCCGATCGGACGATTGATCGAGTCGATCGGGCCCGGAGGCACGGAGCGGTTCGCGTTCGATCCGGCGAGCAATGTGATCGACGCACGGAGTCCTGATCATCCTCAGGCGCGCACGCCGGCGAACCCGGTTCGGCCTGAAAGCACGTTGCCACCGCAGGTATCGAAGGTGCTCGGCAACCTGCTTCGTGCGTATGCGGGCAAGCAACTCGAGTATGACGCGCAGGGCAACCTCGTCGAAACCCGAGCGGCGGGCAGCCTGCAGCGCTTCGAGTGGGACGGATTCAATCGACTGGCACGGGCCCTGACTGAAACCGAGGCACGCCGCAGCGAGGCACGTTACTTCTACGATGCGTTCGGGCGACGAATCGCGAAGGAAGTCGATGGTGTTGTGACGACGTATGGCTGGGAAGGCAACGCGCTCGCATACGAAAGCGGCGCCACGAGCAGTACGCATTACGTGTACGAGGCTGATTCGTTCGTGCCGCTCGCCCAGTATGTCGGCGCGGCGGTCGAGGGTGTGGAAACGCCGAGCCACGATGCCGCGATGCGTCATACGCCTGAGGAGGATCCACTGCGGCGAATTCCGGAACCGAAGTCGAAGGCAGCGGTGTACTACTACCACTGCGATCAGATCGGCACGCCGCAATTGTTGACCGACGAGCTTGGGGACGTGGTGTGGGAGGCCAGTTACAAGGCTTGGGGTGACGCGCGAGAAGTCATCGAGCGCGTATCGCGTGCCACGGGCTTGACGGTGCGCAATCCGATCCGGTTCCAGGGGCAGCAGATGGATGACGAGACCGGGCTTGCCTATAACCGGCATCGTTACTACGCTCCGGAGAGCGGACGTTTCATTTCGAAGGATCCTGTCGGCTTGCAGGGCGGACTGAATACGTATCGGTACGGCCCCAATCCCACGGGCTGGATTGATCCGTTGGGTACGACCTGCAAGAAGTTCAGGTCCGGCCGGTTTGCGACGCCGGATGGTGCGGCAAAGGCCGCCTTGCTCCGATACAACGACAAGTCGATTCGTGACAACCTGGAATACGGTGGACTCATCTACCGGACGCCGGATGGTCGGTTCGACTATACGAAGGCGATCAGGGGGGAAGGAGATGTCGTTAATCCGTGGGATCCGCGCGCGCCCCAACCTCCGAATTGCGCACAAGAGGTCGGTTACTGGCACACGCACGGCGATCACACGGATCGGCGTGGGAATAGAACGACAAGGAGCAGGGACTCCTACAACAGCAATGAATTTTCGAAACAGGACAAGGATGTGGCCGCAATGGGGCTGGGTGACGACCCCGACTATCGAGGTTATCTCGGCACGCCAAGCGATGGCCACAAGGGCTACCATGCCGCCACGAAAACGGTCTATTCACTATGAAGCACATTGCCCCGCTTCTTCTATTGACGATTCCTGTACTTGCCATGAGTAAAACAATTTTTGGTGATGCGGACAACGATAGCGTCACCCTCAATACCGCAACAGTCATCGGGCTGCGCTCGGCCTATGCCGACTTCGAAAAGAGCGAGCAGGACATCAATAATTTCGAAGTGTCCGTCTACGAACGAAAGGCATCCAACGGCGAAGGTGTCGATGGAAAAGACGTCATTGGCGTATCGTTTACCGCAAAGTTCATCCCGGGAATGAAGGGCCTTGGTAACGCAAACCGGCTCGGGAAGTCGATCAACTACGTCATCTCGCCAGAGAACGGAGAGATCCTTGCGATCTATCTGGCGAGGTAGTCGATCACGCAACCTGCTTTATACGGTCGACGAGTGGCGGGAACGAGCGGAGTGTCTTTCTCGCGGGCCGCATTGAAGGATGCGCAGGCGGCAGAGCTGAACAAGGCCAGCAATTCGGCTGCCGCTGCAGAAGCGGCCGGAAGCGCACTGGGTCATCAGCTTGCCTGCCGAATCGACGATTGCGTGCGACGTTCTGGTCGTGAGTCGAGTCGAGCGAAGGTCGGCCAGCAACACAAAGAGGGGCGGGCGTGCTTCAACATGGCTTTTCTTCGCTATCGATACGCGATGCATTCGCGAGATCAGGTGTCAGGACAACGGAGGCTCGATGCCGTTAGTGCATTGCACGTCTCACGGATGCGGCGGCGGCGAGCTTGTTACGCAAGCCGTGCGCCATCTCGTCAATGATCGTCAGAGCTGGAAGGACGATGATGGTGTCGTGCCTTTGACGCTTGTTCGTGACGAGATCGAATATCCGGGTTTCATGCTCGATTCGGAGAGCGGGACGATCGCCGATTTGGGCGGCACGTACGAGGATGGTGATGTTTATCGCTTCAGCGACGACGAATCGATGGAGGCGGCGATCGGTTTATTGACAACGACCTGCGGCGCTTGCCTTCGTGAATTTAGGGCGCTGCTCGAGACGGGATAAGTGATGCCAGCGCGCGACATGTGCTCGCGCGGGCTCGGTAACGCGAGTCCGCTCGGAACGTCGATCCAGTACGTCGTTTCTCCGGAAACTGGCGAGATTCTCAGGGTTTATCTGACCAAGTGACTTCGGAGGTGGTGAAGGTCGTCAGCCTTCACGTGTGGATAACTGCGGCACAAAACGATGCGAAACGCTGTGCTGACACAAGGTGAGCGTTTGCCCGGATCACAAGCTGGGCGCGGATCTCGGCGAATGTTGACCTCGACAAGCCGATCAGAATGTTCGAGCACGCGACTGGACGGAGAGAAGCAAGCCCTGAGAATGGGGTGTATGAGGAACGTGCATCGGGTTTCGTGCGCTTGTCCACAGCGCGTATGTGGACAACCCGCACGCCCAACCAGTCGAATCGCTGTGCGTCGAACAGGTGAGCGCCATGCATTCGACCATGCGAATCAGGCCGAACGCCTTGTCTGACAGGGATTTTCCGGAATAGCGCAGGCGATGTGGAGCGTGCTCGCGCGATCCGTCATGATGGAATGCCTTGTGGATATCGAGCAACCAAGGCACTCGAAATCCTGTGCATTCAACGGGTGAGGGTACGCGAATTCGGCGAGGATGTTCGCGTTATCTCAGGGGTCGTGGATATCGCACTTTCATACCACTCGACTCCACGATTCGCAGTGCGCTTCAGGCACCGACTCGGCGAGCGTCGCGAGAGAAGGCGGCATATGCCAGGACAAAGTCGCCCCGCGAGGATGACCGTTCGCTATGCTGCCCGTGACAACGCACCGATTCCCTCCGATACACATGAGCGTAACTGCACGGCCCCTTCTCAAAGCCATTCTGAGCATCCCCATTGCCTTTGGGCTTGCCTATCCTCTTGTCCATCCCTCCGAAGGCGGGGGCGTTCTCGGCGAAATAGCAGTGCTTGGAACAATCGGCAGCATCGTCGTCATCGCGGTTTTCCTGGCGCTGGTCTATGCCTACGCGAGCGACCTCAGGACGACCCTGAAATCGGTCAACCGAGGATCGCGTGCGGCCGAACCCAACAGCGTCTGGCTGATGTTCCTCTTGCCCTACAACTTCATCGAGGACTTCTTCATTATTTCCAACGTGGCGAAGTCCCTGGAAGCGGAGTCTCGTATCAATCCGGCTCTGTCGGGGTTGCGCTCGTTCGGCCGGATCAGCGGCATCGGGTGGTGTCTCGCGCAGGTTCTTTCGTTGATACCCAATGCCATTGGCTCCATCGCGGGTGGTGTCGCGGTTTTCCTTTGGGTTTGGCACTGGGTGTTCGTGCGCCGGACGAACAAGATGCTTGCCGGCAGCCAGGTCTCCGTGACGACGCTACCTGGACGGACAGGATCGTAGCTGTCCCTGGAAGCCGGATCGCTTACCCGTGATCGATGTGGATATCCTGTTCCGCAGCAACTCGAAACCCTGTGATTCCAAAGGTGAGGGCGCAGGCGTGGCGCGATGTGCATAACAGCCGGGGAAAGTCAGTCGAAACGCTGTGCGGGCGCCCGTTCAAGCCCGCCGGGCCGCCCCATTAAAGGCGCTGGCGGCTGCCACTAACCGCCAGCCGGGCGCGCATCCTGCCACTTCAAGTCTGCTGGTCGAGCGCCTGCACGACTGCCTTCTCGCCAAGACTCCCCGTCGGCCCGACCACCGCGTAGTTGAGCCCGTTCACCGATCCATACCGCGCGAGCAGCGCACCGTCCACGCGTTGCCCGGCCGGCAGCAGCCGATGTTTCGATTCCGCCGGCCGGAGATAGAAGCTCAGCGTCCGTCCGGCCTCGTCCTCATAGAGCACCATCGCGGCAGTCGCCCCGCTGTCCGTCGTGAACAACCGCCCACCGACCGGCCTGAACCCCGCCGCGCTCAAATCCGGCAGCTTCGCCGATGCGCCCACGCCTTTGGTGAGCCATCCCTGCAAATCGCCCGCACCGGTCGGCCGGTAATCGACCTTGGCCGTCCGATCGACCACCATCATCTGGTAAGCCTTGACCGCATCGCTCATCGGCGCGATGGGCGGCGGCGCGTTCCACCCGCGCGCCTGCCAGCCGCCGAACGTCCCGAGCCCGACGCAGAACACGAACGAAGCCGCCATCGCGAACCGCATCCGCGCGCGATCGGCCCGCCGGCCACGAATCGCGGCTGGATCCAGCGCGGGGTTGTCCGCCGGCATCCGCACGCTTTCGAGCGCGGCCCGCAACCGCTGCGCGTCCCGCTGCCATTGCTTCACCTGTTCGGCGCGCGCCGGATGCAGCGCGAGATAGCGCTCGACCGCGGCGCGCGCATCGTCGTCGAGCTGGCCGTCGACATAGGCCTGAAGGTCATGTTCGTTCGGAGGCGTGTTCATTTTTTCATCAACCGCAAGGAAGGAGCGGGAAGTTCGCCATCACTGAGCTGACGCAGCGCCTGGCGCGCGCGGGAGAGCCGCGACATCACGGTGCCGATCGGAATGTCGAGCAGGTCGGCGACTTCCTGATAGGTGAAGCCTTCGACCGCGACGAGCAGCAGCAGGCTGCGCTGCTCGTCGGAGAGCCGGCCGAATGCTTCGAGCGTCGCGCGCGCCGCGAATTCGCGTTCGGCGGACGGCCAGTGCGCTTCATCGTCATCGCGGATGCGCCCAAGCAGCCACGCATAGCGCTTCGCACTGCGTTTGCCGTCGAGAAACTGCCGGTACAGGATCGTGAAGAGCCAGTTGCGCAGCGACGCGTCGTCGCGGCGGCTCGTCCAGCGCGACAGCGCGCGCTCGAGCGTCGACTGCACGAGGTCGTCGGCCGCGTGGACGTCGCGCGCGAGCCAGAGCGCGAAGCGTCGCAGCCTGGGGATGAGTTCGCGCAGTGCTTCGTCGTCGAGGGCGGTGGAGGGCATGGCCGGGCCGGTTGCCGAAAGGGTCGAGATGCCACGTAGGACGCCGGTCGGCGCCGCTTATTCCACCAGCATACGAAAAAACTTTTCGTGGAATAAAGCGGCGCGGGCGGCGTCCTACGCGGGTTCGACAATGACCTGATGGTCGGGAGCCTATATATGGAGCGATCTTCTTCCTCTTCTTCGCCGCAGCGCGAGCCCGGGCGCGGGTGGTGGCGCTGGGCCGCGATCGGCGGCGCGGTGGCCGGCGTGGCCGTGGCGTTCGGATACGTCGGCGGCTGGTTCGCACCGGCGCGTCTGACCCCGCACCGGATCGTCGATGCATTGCAGACGGCCGGCGGCGGCATTCACCCGGGTTTCCGGCGCAATCACGCGAAGGGCGTGTGCGTGACCGGCTACTTCGAAGGCAACGGTGCCGCGAGCGCGTATTCGGTCGCGCCGTTCTTCCGGGCGGTGCGCACGCCGGTGGTCGGGCGGTTCGCGTTGCCGGGCGGGAATCCGTATGCGCCCGACAGCAGCGTGCCGATCCGCAGCCTCGCGCTGAAGCTCACCGCGCCCGATGGTGAGCAATGGCGCACCGGGATGAACGCGATGCCCGTGTTTCCGGTCGCGACGCCGCAGGCGTTCTACGCGCAATTGGTGGCGACGCGAGCCGATCCGAAGACGGGCAAGCCCGATCCGGCGAAGGTGAAGGCGTTTTTCGGTGCACACCCGGAGACGGCCGCGTTCCGCGAATGGGTGAAGGGTGCGAAGCCGAGCGCGAGCTACGTCACCGAAAGCTATTACGGATTGAACGCGTTCTACTTCGTCGACGCGGCGGGCAAGCGCCAGGCGGTGCGGTGGCGCGTCGTGCCGGAGCAGACGGCCGGCGCCGGAGACGTCGCAACGGCGGCCGACCCGAACGTGCTGCAGCAGGACGTGACGCAGCGCATCGCGGCCGGCCCGCAGAAATGGAAGCTGCTGGTCACGCTGGCGGAGCCTGGCGACCCGGTGGACGACGCGACGAAGGTCTGGCCTGCGCAGCGCACGACGATCGATGCGGGCACGCTCGTGCTCGACCGCGTGGAGGCGCAGGACAGCGGGCCGTGCCGCGATGTGAATTACGACCCGACGGTGCTGCCGCAGGGGATTCAGGTTTCGGGGGATCCGTTGCTGGCGGCGCGGTCGGCGGCTTACGCGGATTCGTATCTGCGCAGGACGAGTGAAGAGGCCGGGGTAGCGGGCGTGGCGCGATTGAGTGGGGAGGGACGGTGATGAAGGCTTCGACGACGTTTGGCTTGCCGGCGCGGGTGCTGCACTGGGTGATGGCCGCGATGATCATCGCGATGCTGTTCATCGGGGTGGGGATGGTGGCGTCCGTTTCCGAGCGGCATGCGCTTCTGGTGGCGATTCACAAGCCGCTGGGCATTGCCGTGCTGGTGCTCGTGTTCGTGCGGATCGTGGTGCGGGTTCTGTCGAAGCCGCCGGCGCTGCCCGAGGATCTGCCGTGGTGGCAGAAGGTTGCCGCGCACGGGTCGCATCTCGTGCTGTATGCGCTGATGCTCGCGATGCCGCTGATCGGGTGGGTGATGCTGTCGGCGGGCGGGTATCCGGTGACGCTGGGTGGCGGTGTGCAGCTGCCGGCGCTGGTGTCGGCTGATCCGGTGACGTTCGCGTGGCTCCGGGTCGCGCACCGGGTGCTGGCGTATCTGTTCTTCGCGACATTCCTCGCGCACTTTGCCGCGGCGCTGTATCACGGGCTGATTCGACGGGACGGTGTGGTGAGGGCGATGGTGGGGCGGTGAGCGGCGGAGGATTGCGCTCGATGCGGCGGGGCGGTTCACGGGCAACCGGGGCTGTTCCCGTCGTGTCGCATATATATGACTGGAGAACAGGTTCAGCGACCCCCGCTACCACATGTCAAAATAATTTCACAAAAGGGGTTGCGGAGACTGGGGCAGGTGCTTAGAATCACGCCTCTTTCGCGCTAACGGAAACGCAGCGCGGGGAAAGAAGGGAAGCGGTGCTGTTGAAGTCGGTTTTATCGATTCCAGTGCACACGAAATTAAACCGCAGTCGTCGCAACGAAGTAGTTAAAAAAGTTGTTGACGGATTTAAAAAAACGGTTGATAATCTCGCTTCTCTGCTGCTGAAAACGCAGCGCTGCCGGGAAACACGAAGTTCCTCGCAGAATGCTCTTTAAAAATTAACAGCCGATAAGTGTGGGCGCTTGATGGAAGCGAGCTGATCCTCGGATCAGATAGCGAAAGTATCAAGAGTCTCACACTAAAGTAAGTCAGG
>NZ_NKFJ01000001.1:0-16974 GCF_002223095.1 Burkholderia sp. AU33803 | reverse complement strand
TCCCATCCCGAACAGGACCGTGAAACGACTCTACGCCGATGATAGTGCGGATTCCCGTGTGAAAGTAGGTAATCGTCAGGCTCCCTAAGCCAAGAACCCCCGCCCGAAAGGCGGGGGTTTTTGCATTGGTGCGGCGGAAATGCGTGCGGCGTATTCGGCATGGCTGCATGTCGTGCTGCATGGATTGATGCATCGCGATGCCGCAGGATGCGGAGAAGACGGAACGCAACTTCTCGTCTGTTGTGACGATTGTTGAAGTTGCCTGCAGCCTCACAGCGGACCATTTGCGTCAACGCGTGTGCCGAAGTGCTTCACGCCGAGCCATCACCAGGCAGTAGAGCCGCGCAAAGCGGCCAGCGCTGCGTAGTCCTCTGCCTCATCCTCTTCTTGGGCCGCTGCACCATAGGGCTGCTCTCGCCAGTTCAGCGCGCTGTAGTCGGGCGTGATGATGACCCTTCGGGAAGCAAAGCTGAACCGAAGATAGACGCGATCACCCGGTTTGAATCCGAACATCTCGAAATGCGCGTCGATGGCGCGCATCCATGGCATGTACGGTTGGCCATCCTGGGGAAGGTCAGGCTTGTTGCCGAGGGTCAGCTCGACCTCGGGATGCTGTTTGAGCTTCTTGGGACGTGACTTACTATAGGCGTTAGCCATCTTCCGACTCCTGTATCGAGTTGGTTGTGGTCAGCGGGTCGTATGGGTGGCAGCCCATGCGGCCCGCGCTTTTACTGCTTTGCTCTCTCTTCAGCCTTCCTTCTAGTTCGCGATTTCTAGCGCAGCTATCTTTTCTATCGCGCGCGCTACGAACAGTTTAGTTCGTGGGGCATCTCATAAATCGAATTAGCTGTTGGATAGCCAAATGGCCGATCAGTAAAGAAGAGATGCAATGGATATAGAGAGACTTTCGTACCCGTCCAATGGTTTGCCGACGAGAGCAATGATATGAATTCGCATACCTAATAAAATAAGGCGAAGCATAATGAAACGGTTCTATCTAAAGAAGGGAGACCGCTCGTCGAACGGCGGAGTCGTCCTCGAGGGCATGGACTTCTTTATGCATCACGGTACGCCGGTTACCTTTCTCGGCGCCAAAGTTTACTGCTCCGCGTGCGAGTCGACCGGCGTTATCGTGGGCCAGGGGCCACGATGGCCAGATTCACTCATGGGCAAGCACGCTGCGCTTGACGGTGATCTCTGCGCTTGCCGTTGCCACCCGCACCCTGTCATGCGGGCATCTCAAGATACCTCTTCGATGAGGTTCACCGCCAGAGAGCTGGCCGAACTGGGCTTCTGCCCGGCAGGGAATCCACTTCCGGAGCGTCGTCTCGAATCGTGCGACGAGCGAGTGCGAGTCGTTGACCATGGCGGCAAGCCTCTATCCGGTGTGCCTTATCACATTCGAACTGCATCTGGCGTCACGTACAAAGGACTAACTGATAGTCAGGGGCGCTGCCCTCGCGTTCATACTGACAATCCTCAGCAGCTCGACATTGCGATTGGCTTCCAGGCGCTGCAAAGGTGGGCGCGATGAGCGACTACCTTTATCGAACACCGACGAACGATCACGCGGGTTCGCAATACGACGTCCTCGGCCACTTGATGCCCGCCCGGGTATTCGTGCTCGTGGTGGTGGACGAGCCGGGCAAGGATGGGTTTCTCGTTCGACGCTGCTACACGACCATTCACGATCCTTATTTGCGGGCGCTGCGGCTAGGGCCGCTCGACGCGATGCGAGAGGTGCACCCCGAAAAATATGGGCTGTGGCCTAGGGGCCCGGGTTCGAGCGCGAGCATTGCCGAACATGTGATGGGCTACGACAAACTGACGAGCTACATTTCTGCCAGTAGCGAATTTCCGGGTGGCGCTGATCGATTCAAGGGCAAGGTGCTTTACGTCGATATCGCCCAGGCCAGGCGCGCAGGCGCGAAGCTTGTGACGACGCAGGAGATCAAGCTCGAGCTGGATCGATACGCGGCACAGTACCCGCACCTGAAAAACCGGATAGCTCGTATAAAGAGCTACGCCGACGGACTCGACAAGGAAGTCCTCATCAAGCCGAATCCAATGGTTCCGCCGTCAGGGATATACACCAGACGCGGGCTGGCCGTCACACTCGGGTTGGTGAAATTTGCACGGGTGGTCCAGGTCATCGGGATCGGATTCACCGCGTACGATCTTGCTGTTGCGACGAACGAATCGTTCAAGGCGAAGTCCGTGAAGCCGATCGAGAAAGAGGTGATTCGGCAGATGGGCGGCTGGGGAGGTGCTATTGCCGGATGGAGGATCGGAGCGGCTGCGGGAGTGCTGGTGGGTATCGAGACCGGACCTGGCGCTGTGATCACGGGACTCGTTGGTGGCCTCGTATTCGGGTCTATTGGATATCTTGGGGGCGGGTTTGCCGCTGACGAGATCGTCGGTAAATGACGAGGAGCAGATGTGTCGATTTTGAAGAAGGTGTTTGGGGATTTTGTGGATGCGCGCCAGCTTCGGCGTGCATCGCGCGATCTGTTCAAGCAGCGGCAGCAGGCAATCGAGCAGCTATTTGAGGTGAATCTGGCGAACCTGTGCGAGGTGTTTGCGGGGACGCCGGCGGCACTTCGATCCGAGTCGTTTCCCGACTATCCCGGTGCGGTATGGACGGGAGATCTCGGGGTGAACGCTTTCTACGTGACGCAGGATGTTGAGGTCGAACAGTTTCCCGTCTACGCCAATCTAGTGGACACGGGTAGGGAGCGAGTAGGGCCCTGTCAGTTCGAGCGAGACGGATCGCTTCACACCTTCTTTTCCAGTGTTGACCGTTACTCCGGCAAGCAGGTCAGCTTGCTGACGAACGATGCCGAGCTTGTTCGCTCGGTGTCAGCATCTCGATTCAATCCGCCGCCGCCGTGGCTTGCTTGGTACGAGCTCGGGCCGCTGATATGCAACCTGCAGGGTGAGGCGCAGTACTGGTATGAGAATGTGTGGGATAGGTATTGGGAGAGTTTGGGGCTGGCGGAACAGGACGTATTTATCCAACGTCAGCGTTCGTCTACCGACTTCTACTTGAGTGGAAAGGAATGGGCGGAATGGCTTGAAGCGGTACGAACAAGGGACGCTCGCTATCGAAAGCGGATGTGACTTGCTCTCCGCGTTTAGTACGGTGACGGTGTAGAGTCCGTTCCAGTGTTGAGCGGTGCCGTGTTTCAGTGCCAAAGGCAATGTTGGTCTTCGGCGCTCTGTTTGTCCGTCAGTTGGGCCTGTAGGCCCAACTGACGGACGTATTCGGTAGGGGATGAACAGACCATTCTGTAGCTTGCGTTGCGCGGCCTTCCGCCGTAACTCGAATGCACCTGTGCCAGATCAGCAAGCTGCGCGACTTGGATGCCAGCTAAGGAAGATAAGTAATTCGGTCTCTATATCGGCCGACATCCATCTTCACACATACAATAGCGGGTACGCTGGGACACGAATGTGGGAAATGTAAACCACGTTCGCGCGAATTTATTACAGGACTCAAAATCACTGGCATGAATACTGCAACGTGGGTGGTCGAAAACTGCCAAATTCTCCTTAAGAAAGCATCGGGAGAGCGCGTGGTCCCCCCAGCGATTGACATTTTCAGGGCGATCTTCGGCCGTCTGCGTGTCTGTGCCGATGAGGCTGTCCGGAGCCCTCTAGACGACATTTCTTCGTTGACGTTCTCGCGGGCGCCGGCCCAGCCGGCAGTTCGTCTTTCGGGGAGTGATGGCCGCAACCTCCGACTCACTTTTGGTCACGCTACGGACGCGGGCTTTGTTCGAGTACATGGCGAGAGCGACCAGCTCATTCACGACGGTCGCTGGTACGCCATCAGGGCGGACCTGGTGCGGGCGGCTTTGGACTGGCTGGAGATTGTGGGAGTGCAGCCCGATGGGCTCATCACCGTCGGTGATCTAGTCGCCCTGCGAGCTCAAAAGGAGACGCCGTTTGCGGTATTCGATGAAGTAATCTTCGATGCCGCGAAATCAGTCATTGATGAGCCGCGGGCGCCGATTGCAGGCTTCTCCGGAGTTCTCTACCCATACCAGTTGTCGGGCGTTGCCTTTCTGTCCCTTGTGGCTGAGCAGGGCGTTGGTTGCATCCTTGGTGACGAGATGGGATTGGGTAAGACCGCGCAGGTTATTGCGCTGCTGCAGATTGAGAAGAATGCTGGGCGTGGGCCGGCCCTTGTCGTTGCTCCAGCAACACTACTCGAAAACTGGCGGAGAGAGTTCGCGTCCTTTGCGCCTACGCTCACTGTCTCGCTTCACGCCGGAGCAGGCCGGGCCGGCATATCCGCCCGGCTACAGAGCACTGACGTCATTCTCGTCTCTTATGACACAGCAATGCGCGACGAGGAAATACTCAGCCAGATAGCGTGGAACGTCATCGTACTTGATGAGGCACAAGCTATTAAGAACCCCGAGGCACAGAGGACAGTTACCGTGAAGCGGCTGCCTCGCAGGGTCTCGATTGCCGTAACCGGTACGCCGCTGGAGAACCGCATTGATGACCTATGGTCTTTGGCGGACTTCGCCATGCCCGGATTACTGGGTGGACGGAACGCATTCCTTTCCCAATTTGGCAACGAGATAGAGGACGCTGTCCGGTTAGCGCCCATTGTTGCCCCGATGCTGTTGCGGCGCAAGGTGATGGACGTTGCGCAGGACCTGCCCGAGCGGATTGAAGTGCCACAGGCCTTGCAGATGCCATTGCACCTTGCTCAGGTATATGAGGCTCTGCGTAAGCGGACTTTGGAGGAATTTGGGCCGACGGGGGGACTGGTCGCCACGACACGGCTTCGCATGCTGTGCGCCCACCCTCTACTTGTGGGTAGTTGGCACGCGGATCCGTCCATCGAAATGCCTAAATACGAGCGGACGGTGGAGCTTCTAGAGGAAATCTTTAGTGGAGGGGAGAAAGCACTCATTTTCTCTACATATCAGGCTATGGCAAATCTTTTTATGTCTGATATGCCGAGGCGATTTCCAAAGGCATTCTTTGACTTTATCGATGGACGGGTCGAGGGGACTATGCGGCAGACCGTCGTCGACCGGTTCTTTGAGCACCGAGGGTATGGCGTACTCTTCCTAAATCCGAAGGCAGCTGGATCCGGCCTTAATATCACGACGGCCAACCACGTGATTCACTATAACCCGGAGTGGAACCCAGCACTAACGGCTCAGGCGTCGGCGCGTTCCTACAGAAGAAAGCAGACAAGGCCAGTGACGATTCATCATTTATTCTACGTCCAGACGGTAGAGGATGTGATTAGAAGCGCGGCAGCCTTCAAGCAAGATCTTGCCCGTGAAGCTGTAACTGGTCACGAGGGAGACATCGACCCCATGGCCATTGCGCAGGCGCTGCACGTTTCACCGCTGACCAAAAAATGGATTTGTGACCAATGACAGCAGAAATTCGGAAGAAGCTTAGTCCTAACGACGTTGGGACTACCGGTGGCCATCAGGCGGGTATTCTGGTTCCCAAGGAAGAGCATATTCTCTTGTTCTTTCCCGCGCTCGACAAATCGGTGAAAAATCCGAGGATGAAGCTCGTCGTATTTGAGCGTGAAAATCGCGAACGATGGGAATTTAACTTTATATATTACAACAACAAACTGTTCAAAGAAGGCACGCGTAATGAATACCGCCTCACTGGAATGACGAAGTTCATGCGTGCAATTGACGCCAAGGTTGATGACGTACTTGTCTTTTCTCGCGACGAAAACGCTTCATTTGAAGTGGATATTATCCGCTCGAACGCGTCATATGGTTCAGAAATAGACGATAACACCCTTGTCTTGGGTGGAGGCTGGACGATTATCCAATCGCGCTAACAGATTTTAGAGCATCCTATGACAGAAAAACATATCAGCGTACCACCTGACGTGGCCCGTATCAGCGAGGGCCTGCGAGATACTGGGTACGATTTCAATGCTGCCGTCGCGGACATCCTCGACAATTCCATCGCAGCCGGTGCCGATAAGATTCACGTTCGATTAGAAGTCGACTTCGCAGACAGCGTCGTTATTTCCATCATGGACAACGGCCACGGCATGAACGAAGAAGGTCTCGTCAACGCCATGAAGTACGGCTCCAGCAAGCGAGCGAATGCCAAGAGCCTTGGCAAGTTTGGTTTGGGGCTTAAGACGGCTTCAACGGCCTTTTGTCGGCGTCTGTCGGTTATCTCACGTGACTCAGGCGAGTCTCCAGCGCTGCGGGCCACGTGGGACCTTGATGACATGGCAGCTTCGAATAGCTGGAACCTCGAAATTGCCGCTGCTGATGCAGCTCACAAACAACTGCTTGATGAGGTTGCGCTGGGAGCGTCTGGTACGGTTGTGCTTTGGGAGAATATTGACCGAATCGCTGCACCTGAGGGGCAACCTATTCGGAAGACTGTTGAAAAGCTGGAAGCTGTTCTTCGCGACCACATCGCGATTGTCTTTCAGCGCTTCCTTGATGCCAATGATGCTCGCGAGCGAAACGTTCATATCAAGCTCAATGGTACGTCTATTGCCGCATGGGACCCGTTTTGCATTGTAGAAACCAAGGAATCAATCGCTGAAAAGAAGATGGACGTGCAGCTTCCGGATGGAACGCAGACCTCGTTCATCGTTCGAGCTTTCGTGCTACCGCGAAAAGAAGAGTTCTCTTCTGATGTGAATCGCATCGCGGCGCGTATCTCGAATGAGCGTCAGGGGCTATACATCTACCGGGAAAACCGGCTCATTCACGGTCCTGACTGGATGAACATGTTTAAGCAGGAACCCCACTACTCCTTGCTCCGTGTCGAGCTGTCGTTTGACCACTCTCTTGATAACGCATTCCAGGTGGACATCAAGAAATCCCGTATCGAGCTGAATTCAGGTCTTTACGAATGGCTGCGCGACAAATTTCTTGCGGGGCCGCGGCGAGAGGCGGAAACCCGGTACCGCAAAGGGGCCGCTGGAGTTGCCAAGGGGGCGGCTGTTCTGCTCCACACTCCGGCCAGCAACGTTATCGAGCAGAAGGCCTCCGCACTCAAGACTGCAGCGGTCGCTCAGGTTGACGAAAAAACCGGCATGGTTACGGTCAACAACAATTCGGGCGTGACCACGACCACGGTTCGCTTGCTGAATTCGGATGACATTGGCAGTGCCCACGTGGTTACCAGTGGAACTCTCGAGCATGGGGTGCTTTGGGAGCCCACCATTGGCAAGAACAGCAAGGCGGCGGTAGCCCTTAACACGGGCCACCCCTTCTACACAAAAGCATATTTGCCCAACAAGGCCAACAGTACAGTCGTCCAAGCCATGGACTACCTGCTTTGGGCGCTTGCTCAAGCCGAACTCAACAATATCAATCCGGACAACCAGGAGGCATTTGAAGAGTTTCGAATCGAGGTCTCACGCAATCTCAAGAAGCTGGTGGCCGATTTGCCGGACCCGGTCGACAACGAGGATAGCTGATGTCGGAAGGGCTTGATATTGAGGTGTTGCGGCGCAAGCTCGAAGGTAGGTTCCAAGTTGCTCTGTATTCTCAGTCAGAGACTGTTGATGGCGGCGACTTCGAGGCGTTGCGTCCAGTGGAGCTGGAGCAGGGCAATGGCTTCGCCATTCTCCTCTCCAGAACGCATAGGCAGTTTGAGGCATCTTTCAAAGCCGACAATTTCGCTGGCGCGCTACTGCGCGGCATGTCGGAGGCCAGTGACGGTCAGAAAAAGGCGTTCTTTCGTGCCCGAGCGGCTGCTGAGGCTTCTGGGGCGCAGGTTTACGTGGCCATTAACGGCAACGATGACGAGAGCTACCTTACCCGGAAGGACCCTTGGACCCGTGTTGAGATTGACGTCTCTAGCCGATTTCGTTCAGGCAAGACGGCTGACGAAATAGTGGCAACGGCCTTCCACGTCGCTTCGTCCTGCCTCGCTCTTGTTTTGGCCTTAACGGGTATTGGCGAAGAGAGCGATGCGGCCCCGGATAACGCCGTCAAGGGTTTGCCAGAGGGCGCCAAGCTCCGGGTTGAGGTAAACCGCTATGAGCGCAGCCCCGTCAATCGGGCTGCCTGCATCGAGCACTACGGACTCCGATGTCAGTGCTGTGGCTTCGATTTCGCTGATTTCTACGGCGACTTGGGGGATGGCTACATCGAGGTACATCATCGCACGCCTGTCTCGAAACTGGGAGGCGATTACGTTGTTGACCCCGTCAGGGACTTGGTGCCGCTTTGCAGCAACTGTCACGCAATGGTTCACCGGACGGACCCTCCAACAGTTGTGGAGGAGCTGCGTGCCCAGCTGGATGCCCGCAAAGCCGCTAGGCCGCGGGGCCACTGAAGCCTTTTGTCGCATTCCTGGCGAATCGGAGCAGGACCTGGTAAAGTGATGCAAACTTCTAGGAAATTCTTGCCGGGGCAGAATCTTCTTTTCGCCCGTAAGCTTGAAGGCAAGGGTTAGCTGGGACGCGCCTTTGCGGTATGCAGCCGTGGGAGAGCGATTCAGCCGGCTGCTTCAGCGTCATGAAAGTGGGTATCTCAGACAGGATAGATGTCACTTGACTCCTTATGGAGCAGTACGCATTCCGACGCTGTCGAAATGCAACGGCCGTCGCTGTTGGCTGGGTGGTGCGGATGTCTGACACGCGAAGAACGTTGTCGTTGGCAGGGCTAGGTCAGTTCGAAGGGCAGGTTCTTTGAGGCGTCCGGACAGGCTATTTGTTTTTTTTGCCAAGTGGCCGCCAGGAATCCTGGGGAAATTAATTTTGTCACGCTCCAGGCGATGAACAACTACTGAAAGCTACGTATGGCAGTTCCAAAATTCACCTTCATCGACCTCTTTGCCGGCATTGGTGGCATCAGAAGAGGATTTGAATATATTGGCGGAAAGTGCGTCTTTACCAGCGAGTGGGACAAATTCGCCCGTATCACCTACGCAGCCAACCATAACGAGACAGAAGCAGATATCGCAGGGGATATCTGGTCTGTTCCACTTGATGTCATTCCCGACCATGACGTCCTAGTGGGCGGGTTCCCTTGTCAGCCATTTTCGCTGGCTGGCGTTTCGAAGAAGAACGCGCTGGGGCGGACTCATGGATTCGCTTGCGACGCACAGGGCACCTTATTTTTCCGTGTTGCTGAAATTCTGAAGGAAAAACGTCCGGCAGCCTTCATGCTGGAGAACGTGAAGAACCTCGTTTCCCACAACAAGGGACATACCTTCCGTGTCATTCAGCACGTGCTAGAAAAGGAACTTGGTTATCACATCAGTTGGAAGGTTATCGATGGCAAGCGATGGACGCCGCAGCATCGTGAGCGGATTTATATCGTGGGTTTTCGTGAGGATGTGGGGTTCGAATGGCCCGATGAGTCTGCATGGCCAGAACCGGGTTCTGTCAAGTTGGGCTCCATCTTGGAGCCGGAAGAAAAGGTCGACGCGAAATACATCCTCACCGACAAGCTTTGGAATTACCTGCAGGCCTATCGTGACAAGCATTCCAAGGCAGGCAATGGTTTTGGTTGTTCTGTTGTGACGCGCAACGAGACGACCCGGACCCTGTCGGCCCGTTATCACAAGGACGGCTCAGAGATTCTCGTGCATCGTGGCCCAGGCCTCAATCCACGTCGCCTTACCCCTCGTGAATGCGCACGACTCATGGGTTTCGAGGACAGCTTTGTGTTGCCTGTCTCTGACACCCAGTTGTATCGACAATTTGGCAATTCAGTGGTTGTACCCGCAGTGGAGGCGGTTGCCAGTGCCATGGAACCCTATCTGAGGCTGGCTCTCAAGATGAATGGAAAGGCCTCGGGTGTGGCAAAGACCCCTGAGAAGCCAGCCGCAATTCTGAAGGGTACCCCGAACCTGCCGTCGCGGCCCGTTAAAATTCCAGTAGTGGCATAGGTATTGGGTATGACGGACATCACAGACGTGGCGACGCGTAGTCGGATGATGTCAGGTATTCGGGGTAAGAATACAAAGCCCGAGCTGGTTGTCCGCAAGGCATTGTACGGGCGGGGTCTTCGCTATCGACTGCATGTCCGCAGTCTGGCCGGCACCCCTGACCTTGTCTTCCCGCGCTACAAATCAGTCGTATTCGTCCATGGGTGCTTCTGGCATCGGCACAATTGTGCTCTATTTAAGATGCCATCATCTCGTACAGAGTTCTGGAGGGAGAAACTGGACCGGAATCGGGAGAGGGACCGTGAACACATGACTAAGTTGCTGCAAGACGGTTGGAGGGTCGCTGTGGTGTGGGAATGCTCCTTACGAACTGCCATCAAGTCAAATGACGAGAGCTTTTTCAATCTACTTGCAGACTGGATAAAAGCCCAAGAGTTGACGTCAATTGAGCTGTAAATGCGCTAGGGCGAAACAACGCCACTGACCTGCTCGGATCTCGTCAACGTATCTTTTGGTGCCCCATGTGCCGGGCATTCTATCTTTGGAATAGCGTCAGTGCCCCGAAACATGAAAGAGGGGCTACGGCTCTTGCGTGCCCGTGGCTGCTCTTGCAGTTGCCATCGTGCTCAGCTTTTCGCGGCAATATGGCTCGCAAGCTTTTTTCGGAGGGTGAGTCGTTCCTTTCCGAAATGGAGCTCGCGATGGCAGCGGGGGCATAGTGCGGCCGCATTGGCCATGGTGTCGTCGCCGTCTTCGCTCAATGGGGTCACATGGTGTACCTCCAAATATGTTGTGCCGTCTTCCTTTTCGAACAACTCGCACTTGCACCCCGGCATCTCGCACTTCCCCGCTGAGCGCAGTATCGCGCCTCGTACAACGTAGGGATTTCGGGCGAAGTCATTTCGCCGTATCTCTTGCTTTTCTGGTTTTCCCTTTGCCTCTTTTGCGCGCTCGAGGACGGTCTTCTTGTCTGCGCGCGCCACTACCTCGGCCGTTATAGCTGTGACGGATTTTGGTGCGGCTTTGGTCTTGATTGCGAACAGTTGCGTCCCGACGTTCCCAATGACAACTTCGTCACCTTGGTTGAGCCATGAACTGATGATTTCGTGGCCCATACGTGCTTCGGGAGCGCGATCTGCTTTAGACGAGCGCTCGGCATAATAGTAGGACGACTTGATTGATTTGACGTTCGTGTCGAACAGTACGAGGATGACGAATTCCGGCGCTGGCCGCCCTTTAGCGGGCTCGATGCCAGAGGATTCGATTACCGAGCGCTGGTCCTTGTTTGGCACATATGCGTTCTTTTTCTTGTCTGTTGCCGTAACCGTCTTTGTGCCGTATGCGTCAAAGATGCTGCCCCAATCCATTACCATTCTCCCCTTGCTAACCTCGGCCTGTTGTTGTTCTTGGGCCGCGCATCTACCGGCCTCGCCAACGGCGCCTCCAAACTGCTCACCAAAGACAACGCCCGGTGTCCCGGGCGTTTGATTCTCAGTAGCAGTCAGATTTTTTCACCAACTGCGCCAGAAATTTTTCACTTACCTAGTACAGTTTTCATTTTCTGTGACATCCGATAATACAGGTTCAAACGTCAATATTCCCCGCCCGCAACGCATTCGACTCGATAAACGCCCGCCGCGGCTCCACATCATCCCCCATGAGGGTCGTAAAGATCCCGTCCGCAGCAATCGCGTCTTCGATCTGCACACGCAGCAGTCGCCGCACTGCCGGATCCATCGTCGTTTCCCACAGCTGCTCGGGGTTCATCTCGCCGAGCCCCTTATAGCGTTGTTTGGAGACGTTGCGTTCGGCATCCGCTAGCAGCCACTTCATCGCGCTCTTGAAGTCCGCCACGGCCATGCTGCGCTCCCCGCGCTTGATAACCGCACCTTCCCCAATAAGCCCCTTGAACGTATTCGCGGTGGTCACGAGCTGCTGATAATCCGCCGTGTGCTGGAATTCCTGGTCGATGACCGAAACCCGCACGTTGCCGTGATGCGTCCGCTCGACATGCAGCGCGCGCTGTTCGCGAACCGGGTCATACGAAGGCACAACCCGCACTTCATTCTTCAGCGCTTCATCATGCAACGCAGCGTGCAGCGCCTTAGCCGAAGCCTCGGTCGATTCCTCGTTGGAGAGGTCGATCACCACCCCATCCATGACCGCTTCCAGCGCTGCCGGGTCATACAACCGGCTCAACCGTTCGATCACGCTCTGCGACAACAGATACGACCGCGCCAGCTCCCCAAGCGCATCGCCCGAAATCGCCGCCGCGTTCTCACCCGGCACAAGCTCCGACCCTTGCAGCGCCAACCGCAGCATATGCGCGTTGAGCTCCACGTCATCCTTCAGATACCGCTCGTCCTTGCCCGCCTTGATCTTGTAAAGCGGCGGCTGCGCGATATACACGTACCCGCGCTCGATCATGTCCGGCATCTGGCGATACAGGAACGTGAGCAGCAGCGTCCGGATGTGCGCACCGTCCACGTCCGCGTCGGTCATGATGATGATGCGGTGATAACGCAGCTTGTCGAGGTTGTAATCCTCTTTGCCGATCCCGCAGCCAAGCGCGGTCACGAGCGTGACGATCTGTTCCGACGACAGCAGCTTGTCGTAGCGTGCCTTCTCGACGTTCAGCACCTTGCCGCGCAGCGGCAGGATTGCCTGGAACTTCCGGTCACGGCCTTGCTTCGCCGACCCACCCGCCGAGTCACCCTCGACGATGTAGATTTCGCACTTCGCCGGGTCTTTCTCCTGGCAGTCCGCGAGCTTGCCGGGCAGGCCGACGCCGTCGAGCACGCCCTTGCGGCGCGTCATCTCACGCGCCTTCCGCGCCGCATCACGCGCACGAGCAGCTTCGACGATCTTCCCGCAGATGATCTTCGCGTCGATCGGCGTTTCGAGCAGGAACTCTTCCAGCGCCTTCGCCACAACTTCTTCAACCGGCGCACGAACCTCGGACGAAACCAGCTTGTCCTTCGTCTGCGAGCTGAACTTCGGCTCCGGCACCTTCACGGAAAGCACGCACGACAGCCCTTCGCGCATGTCGTCGCCGGTCGTCTCGACCTTCGCCTTCTTCGCGATTTCGTTGTCGGTGATGTACTTGTTGATGACGCGCGTCATCGCGGCCCGCAGGCCGGTCAGGTGCGTGCCGCCGTCGCGCTGCGGAATGTTGTTCGTGAAGCACAGCACGTTTTCGTTGTAGCTGTCGTTCCACTGCATCGCGACTTCGACGCCCACGCCATCCTTCTCGCCGTTGGCGAAGAACACGGTCGGGTGCAGGTTGGTCTTCGTTTTGTTGATGTACTCGACGAAGCCCTTCACACCGCCGGCGAACGCGAAATCGTCTTCCTTGCCCGAACGCAGATCGGTGAGGCGAATCCGCACACCGTTGTTCAGGAACGAGAGCTCACGCATCCGCTTCGCGAGAATGTCGTAGTGATACTCGACCGTACCGAAGATCGTCGGATCGGCCATGAAGTGCACTTCGGTGCCACGGTTCTCGGTGTCACCCGTCACCAGCATCGGCGACACTTCCACGCCATCGACCACCTCGAGCACGCGATCCTGCGCAACACCGCGATGGAACTCCATGAACCGCTTCTTGCCGTCGCGGCGCACCGTGAGGCGCAGCCAGCTCGACAGCGCGTTCACGCACGACACACCCACGCCGTGCAGGCCACCGGACACCTTGTAGCTGTTTTGGTCGAACTTGCCGCCGGCATGCAGCTCGGTCATCACGATTTCCGCAGCACTACGCTTCGGCTCGTGCTTGTCGTTCATCTTCACGTCGGTCGGAATCCCGCGGCCGTTGTCGGTCACGGAAATCGAGTTGTCGGCGTGAATCGTCACGTGGATGTCGTTGCAGTACCCGGCCAACGCTTCGTCGATCGAGTTGTCGAGCACCTCGAACACGAGGTGGTGCAGACCGGTGCCGTCCGACGTGTCGCCGATGTACATCCCGGGGCGCTTGCGCACCGCTTCCAGACCTTCGAGGATCTGGATCGACGAGGCGCCGTAGCTGCTGTTATCGGGTTGCGAATTGTGCTGTTCACTCATGGATATCTTCCGGTTCTGCGAGGCCACTCAAGCGGCGGCGCGGTGCGTTTCCTTGCGAAAACGCCGGGCCGCTCCAGTTTTCCTGGCCCGTCCTAGGCGCCGTTAGGGCACCAAAGGGACGGGTTGTCGGTTCGCCATAAAAACGCCAAAGGGGCTTGCCGCCCCCTGGTGTGTGTCGTGATGTCGCGCGCGTCAGATGCGCATCGGCATCACGACATACTTGAACTCGTCGTTCTCGGGCACGGTAATCAGCGCGCTCGAGCTGGCGTCGCCGAGGCTCACCTGCACGGTGTCGACCTTCAGGTTCGCGAGCACGTCGAGCAGATACGTGACGTTGAAGCCGATGTCGACGGTATCGCCCTGGTAGGCGATTTCCAGTTCTTCCTGCGCCTCTTCCTGATCGGCGTTGGTCGACATGATCTTCAGCTGGCCCGGCGCGATGATGCAGCGCACGCCCTTGAACTTGTCCGAGGTCAGGATCGCCGCGCGCTGCAGCGAACGCTGCAGCTCTTCACGGCCGATCTCGAACGTGTTCTTGTGCGCCTTCGGGATCACGCGCTGGAAGTCGGGGAACTTGCCCTCGACGAGTTTCGACACGAGCTCGACCTGGCCGAAGGTGAACTTGGCCTGGGTTTGCGCGATGTCGATGGTGACGGTGTCGTCGATGTCTTCGAGCAGGCGTTGCAGCTCGAGAATCGTCTTGCGCGGCACGATGACTTCCTGGCGGCCGAACGTGCCGCCTTCGAGCTTCATCGACGAGAACGCGAGGCGGTGGCCGTCGGTGGCCACGGCCATCAGCTGGTCGCCGTCGACGACGAGCAGCATGCCGTTCAGGTAGTAGCGGATGTCCTGCTGCGCCATCGCGAAGTGCACCATGCCGAGCAGCTGGCGGAACGACTTCTGCGGGACGGTGAGCGTGGCGCCGAAATCCTTCGCCTGCGCGACGGTCGGGAACTCGTCGGCCGCCAGCGTCTGGAGTGCGAAACGGCTCTTGCCGGATTGAACGGTGAGGCGCTTGTCGGCGAGCGACAGCGTGACCTGGCCGTCAGGCATCGCGCGCAGGATGTCGAGCAGCTTGCGCGCCGCGACGGTGGTCGCGACCTGGTCGCCGCCGACGCCGAAATCGGCGCGCGTGGTGATCTGCAGCTCCAGGTCGGTCGACAGGAACGAAACGTCCGAGCCGTTCTTGGTGATCAGCAGGTTGGCGAGGATCGGCAACGTATGGCGGCGTTCGACGATGCCGCTGACCGTTTGCAGCGGCCTGAGGAGGGTGTCTCGTTCGGTCTTGACCAGTTGCATAGAGTTCCTTCGTTGAGTAACGGCCTGCAGCGCAGCAGCCTCGCAGCGCCCCGCCGGCCGGGCTCTTGGCCCACCACCACCGGGGCGGTCAAACCAGTATTGTGCCTCAAAACCGAACCGCCCCCCTTAAATTGGGGCGGAGGCCGAATTATCAAGCGCGCCGCGCGCTCAGCCCTTCAGCGTCTGTTCCAGCACGTGCAGCTCGTGGTTGAGCTGCGCGTCCTTGCTGCGTTCGTCGGCGATCTTGCGCACCGCGTGCAGCACGGTGGTGTGGTCGCGCCCGCCGAACAGCTCGCCGATTTCCGGCAGGCTCTTCTGCGTGAGTTCCTTCGCGAGATACATCGCGATCTGCCGCGGCCGCGCGATATTCGCGGGGCGCTTCTTCGAGTACATATCCGCGACCTTGATGTTGTAGAAGTCGGCGACGGTCTTCTGGATGTTCTCGACCGAAATCTGCCGGTTCTGCACGGTCAGCAGGTCCTTCAGCGCTTCCTTGGTGAGCTCGATCGAGATCTCGCGGCCGTGGAACTTCGAATACGCGAGGATCTTGCGCAGCGCGCCTTCGAGCTCGCGCACGTTCGAGCGCAGGTGCTTCGCGACGAAGAACGCGACGTCTTCCGACAGGTTCACGCCTTCCGACTGCGCCTTGCGCATCAGGATCGCGACGCGCATTTCCAGCTCGGGCGGCTCGATCGCGACGGTGAGGCCCGAGTCGAAGCGCGAGATCAGGCGATCGTCGATGCCCGAGATTTCCTTCGGATACGTGTCGCTGGTGATGATCACCTGCGCCTTGTTCGCGACCAGCGCCTCGAACGCGTAGAAGAATTCCTCTTGCGTGCGCGACTTGCCGGAGAAGAACTGGATATCGTCGATCAGCAGCAGGTCGAGTGAGTGGTAGTAGCGCTTGAAGTCGTCGAACGCCTTGCGCTGGTACGCCTTCACCACATCCGACACGTATTGCTCGGCGTGGATGTAGCGGATTCGCGCGCCGGCCTTGTCGAGCAGCAGCTGGTTGCCGATCGCGTGGATCAGGTGGGTCTTGCCGAGGCCGACGCCGCCGTACAGGAACAGCGGGTTGTACGAGATGCCCGGGTTGTCCGCGACCTGGATCGCGGCGGCGCGCGCGAGCTGGTTTGCCTTACCGGTCACGAAGTTATCGAACGTGAGCACGGGGTTCAGCTTCGAGCGTTCGTACATCGAATCGGCTTCGCCGCCGTTGGCCGGCGCGGCACCCGGGCCCGGGCGCCACGTGCGACGGCCGGCGGCCGCTTCGTGCGCGGGCAGGCTCGGCAGGTCGATGTCGGCGTCGTCGGTGTTCAGGTGATGCGCGGCGGCTGCCGACGGCGTCATCGGCACGTCGGCCGGCGCGGCGGGCGCTGCCGAAGCATTCGCAGTCAGGTTGGCGGCGATCGCGGCCACCGTTGCGGCGGGGCCGGTCGGAGCCAGCGGCGCGCGCGGGGCGGCCGGTGCTGCGCCGGCGGCGCTGCGCATGCCTGCCTTGGGATCGAGGACGAACTGGACTTCGATCGGCGTGTTCCAGAATTCGCGGGCCAGATCGCTGATCCGTCCCGAAAACTGGCTCTTGACCCAGTCCAGCTTGAAGCGGTTCGGCGCGGCGATGGACAGCGTGTTCGCCGACGCATCGAAGGCCACCGGGGCCAAGGGTTTGATCCACGTCACGTACTGCTGGGGCGTCAGCTCGCGCTCCAGCAGTGCGGAACAGTGTTGCCAGAAATCGTTCAT
>NZ_NKFJ01000026.1:0-425 GCF_002223095.1 Burkholderia sp. AU33803 | reverse complement strand
GCGCGGTTCGGATTCTTCAGGTTGAACGCCGGATGCGCGAGCAGCTTGCGAACCTTTGCGAGCGTCGGCTGCGCGGGCGTGCCGCGTTGCGCGGCCTGCATCGCGAACCACTTGTCGATCACGAGCGCTTCCTTCTCGAAGCGACGATAGAAATCGTCGAGCGCGTGCTCGGCCGGTTCGGTCGCGCCGGCGGCCGCGGCGGACAGCAGCGCGCCGAGCGCGGCCGCGCGATCGGTCATGTTGTTCGCCGCATCGTATTGCGCGCTCGCGAGGCGCACCGCATCGGCCGGATCCTCGAGTTCGGCGAGATAGGCGAGCGCGAGGTTCTTCAGCGCGCGGCGGCCCGAGGCCTCCGGCGTCGGTTCGTAGGCGCCGGGCGTCTGGTGCTGCTCGTAGGCGGCGAGCCATTCCGCGCGCAGCGCGGT
>NZ_NKFJ01000025.1:0-449 GCF_002223095.1 Burkholderia sp. AU33803 | reverse complement strand
TGACCTGCCCTGGAATTTTCGGACCGGCTGAAACTTGAGAGAATGGCTTCCAACGGAGAGAAGGAAGTCATGAAGAAGAGCCGGTTCACGGAAGAGCAGATGGTCACGATCCTGCGCGAGGCGGACAAGATTCCGGTCGCGGAGGTGGCGAAGAAGCACGGAATCAGCGAACAGACGATCTACAACTGGCGGCAGCATTTCGGTGGACTGGAAGCGTCCGACGTAAAACGGCTGAAGCAACTCGAGCAGGAGAATGCACGGCTCAAGAAGATGCTGGCCGAGCGTGATCTCGAACTGGACGTCATGAAGGAGATCAACGCAAAAAAATGGTGAGCGCGCCCGCGCGGCGCAAGCAGGTTGCCTACGCGCAAGCGCGGGGCCTGTCGGTGCGACGTGCGTGCGCGCTGATGTCGGTGGCGAGATCGGCGCTGCACTATGAATCGAAGCTT
>NZ_NKFJ01000027.1:0-560 GCF_002223095.1 Burkholderia sp. AU33803 | reverse complement strand
GTCGCCCAGACCGTCGGTAAAGGCACGATCGACCCCGAGATCGTCGACCACTACGTCATCTTCGGCGCGCTGGTCGGTGCGATCGGCTGGAACGTGATCACGTGGTACTACGGGATCCCGTCGAGCTCGTCGCACGCGCTGATCGGTGGCCTCGTCGGCGCGGCGCTCGCCAAGTCGGGCTGGAGCTCGCTGAACATCGACGGGCTGCTGAAGACGATCGCGTTCATCTTCATCTCGCCGCTGCTCGGCTTCATCCTCGGCTCGCTGTTCATGCTCGGCGTGTCGTGGCTGTATTTCCGTACCGCGCCCAGCAAGGTCGACCGGCGCTTCCGCCGGTTGCAGCTGCTGTCGGCCGGGCTGTACAGCCTTGGCCACGGGGGCAACGACGCGCAGAAGACCATCGGCATCATCTGGATGCTGCTGATCGCGTCGGGCTATGCGTCGGCGACCGCCGATGCGCCGCCGGCGTGGGTAATCGGCGCGTGCTACCTGTCGATGGGCCTCGGCACGCTGTTCGGCGGCTGGCGCATCGTGCGCACGATGGGCCAGAAGATCACGAA
>NZ_NKFJ01000024.1:0-560 GCF_002223095.1 Burkholderia sp. AU33803 | reverse complement strand
GGCGGCAAGGCAATCGGCGTCGCGATGGACGTGACGAACGAGGAAGCCGTGAACAGCGGGATCGACAAGGTGGCCGAAACGTTCGGCTCGGTCGACATCCTCGTGTCGAACGCGGGCATCCAGATCGTCAACCCGATCGAGAACTATTCGTTCGCCGACTGGAAGAAGATGCAGGCGATCCACGTCGACGGCGCGTTCCTGACGACCAAAGCCGCGCTGAAGCACATGTACAAGGACGATCGCGGCGGTGTCGTGATCTACATGGGTTCGGTGCACTCGCACGAAGCGTCGCCGCTGAAGTCGGCGTACGTGACGGCCAAGCACGGCCTGCTCGGCCTGGCCCGCGTGCTGGCGAAGGAAGGCGCGAAGCACAACGTGCGTTCGCACGTCGTGTGTCCGGGCTTCGTGCGCACGCCGCTGGTCGACAAGCAGATTCCGGAGCAGGCGAAGGAGCTCGGGATCAGCGAAGAGGAAGTGGTGAAGAAGGTGATGCTCGGCAATACGGTCGACGGCGTGTTCACGACCGTTCAGGACGTCGCGCAGACGGTGCTGTTCCTGTC
>NZ_NKFJ01000023.1:0-608 GCF_002223095.1 Burkholderia sp. AU33803 | reverse complement strand
AGCGCCCACCATGCGGCCACCGTGCCGCGCAGGCCCTTCATCAGGCGCATGTGCAGCCACGCCGCGTAGTTGAGCCACACGATCAGCGCCCAGGTTTCCTTCGGGTCCCAGCTCCAGTAGCCGCCCCATGCTTCCGCGGCCCACAGCGCGCCGAGGATCGTTGCGACCGTGAAGAACGCGAAACCGACCGTGATCGACTTGACCATCACGTCGTGAAGCACGTCGAGCGTCGGCAGGCGATCGGCGAGCACGCCGCGCTCCTTCATCAGGTACGCGACCGACACCATCGCCGACAGCGCGAAGCTGCCGTAGCCGATGAAGTTCGCCGGCACGTGGATCTTCATCCACCAGCTTTGCAGCGCCGGCACGAGCGGCTGGATCTGCTGCGCGTCGCGCGCGACCGAGTACCACATCAGGAAGCCCACGGCCGCGCTGATCACCAGCAGCACGAACGCGCCGAGCGCGCGCGTGCCGTAGTGGCCTTCGTAATACAGATAGAGCAGCGCGGTGATCAGGCTGAACAGCACGAACACTTCATACAGGTTCGATACCGGAATGTGCCCGACGTCCGCCCCGATCAGGTAGGACTCGTACCAGCGCACCATCAG
>NZ_NKFJ01000022.1:0-620 GCF_002223095.1 Burkholderia sp. AU33803 | reverse complement strand
GATTTCTTTTCCTGCGGTTACTTAGATGTTTCAGTTCACCGCGTTCGCTTCGCATGGCCTATGTATTCAGCCATGGATACTCCAAAAGGAGTGGGTTTCCCCATTCGGACATCTACGGATCAAAGCTTGTTTGCCAGCTCCCCGTAGCTTTTCGCAGGCTACCGCGTCCTTCATCGCCTGTGATCGCCAAGGCATCCACCACATGCACTTGTTCGCTTGACCCTATAACGAGTCTGTCTCGTTACAGGTTGAGTTCTCGCGTTGTGCCGTATTCCAAATTGAGTCAAACATAGAGTTCGAATCATCTTGAGATACATCGATACAATCACAACCCGGATAGTTTTCACGTCCATCTCGAGACGCTTCCGCTATCCAAATTACTTGCTTCTTCCAGATTGTTAAAGAACGACAGCCGATACATACTACGTATCACTCTGACTGGCTCAATCGCCAATGACAAAGATTCGACTCAAGTCGAATGCTTGTCATTGAAGATTGGTGGAGGCAGACGGGATCGAACCGACGACCCCCTGCTTGCAAAGCAGGTGCTCTCCCAGCTGAGCTATGCCCCCATGAGTACAGATTTGCCTCAGGGTGTACCGCCACACAAGACGGTGGTG
>NZ_NKFJ01000021.1:0-626 GCF_002223095.1 Burkholderia sp. AU33803 | reverse complement strand
CATCTACGGATCAAAGCTCGTTTGCCAGCTCCCCGTAGCTTTTCGCAGGCTACCGCGTCCTTCATCGCCTGTGATCGCCAAGGCATCCACCACATGCACTTGTTCGCTTGACCCTATAACGAGTCTGCCTCGCGACAGTTCGCTACAGGTTGAGTTCTCGCGTTGTGCCGTATTCCAATTTAAGTCGAACATAGAGTTCGAATCATCTTGAGATACATCGATACAATCACAACCCGGATAGTTTTCACGTCCATCTCAAGACGCTTCCGCTATCCAAATTACTTGCTTCTTCCAGATTGTTAAAGAACGACAGCCGATACTTTCGTACCGCTCTGACTGGCTCAATCGCCAATGAGAAAAACTCGAACCAAACTTCATTCGAATGTTTGTCATTGATGATTATCGAAAGCGGCCGGCATTATAACCGATTAAACCGCTAACAGACAGTCTTTCTGTCTTTATCAACAGCCGATAAGCGTGAGCGCTCAACTTGTGCGAAAAGCTCTGGAAAGGAGGTGATCCAGCCGCACCTTCCGATACGGCTACCTTGTTACGACTTCACCCCAGTCATGAATCCTACCGTGGTGACCGTCCTCCTTGCGGTTAGACTAGCCACTTCTGGTAAA
>NZ_NKFJ01000020.1:0-650 GCF_002223095.1 Burkholderia sp. AU33803 | reverse complement strand
GACGCCTTCGTGCGCATCGAAAACGTCGTGAAGAAATTCGGCGACAGCACCGCCGTCGACAACGTGAACCTGACGATCGCGAAGAACGAGCTGTTCGCGCTGCTCGGCAGCTCGGGCTGCGGCAAGTCGACGCTGCTGCGCATGCTCGCCGGGCTCGAGACGGCCACCTCGGGCAAGATCTTCGTCGACGGTGAAGATCTTGCTTCACTGCCGCCGTACCGCCGCCCGGTGAACATGATGTTCCAGTCGTACGCGCTGTTCCCGCACATGACGGTCGAATCGAACGTCGCGTTCGGCCTGAAGCAGGAAGGCACGCCGAAGAACGAGATCAAGGAGCGCGTGGCCGATGCGCTCGCGCTCGTGCAGATGAGCAAGTACGCGCAGCGCAAGCCGCACCAGCTCTCCGGCGGCCAGCAGCAGCGCGTCGCGCTGGCCCGCTCGCTGGTCAAGCGCCCGAAGCTGCTCTTGCTCGACGAGCCGATGTCCGCGCTCGACAAGAAGATCCGCCAGAAAACCCAGCTCGAACTCGTAAACATCATCGAGAAGGTCGACGTGACCTGCGTGATGGTCACGCACGACCAGGAAGAGGCGATGACGATGGCCAGCCGCCTCGCGGTGATGAGCGAAGGCAAGATCGTGCAGATCGGCGC
>NZ_NKFJ01000019.1:0-707 GCF_002223095.1 Burkholderia sp. AU33803 | reverse complement strand
TCGCGCGCGGCCGGCGCGAAGCGCAGGTTCCGGCCGCTGTCGGCGTTGAACTGCTGCAGGAATGCATCGGCGAGCATCGGGATGTCGTCGCCGCGTTCGCGCAGCGACGGCAGCGGAATCGGGAACACGTTGATCCGGTGGAACAGGTCGGGCCGCAGCTTGCCGTCGGCCATCGCGGCCTCCGGGTCGCGGTTGGTCGCCGCGACGATGCGCACGTCCACGTCGATCTCGCGCGTCGAGCCGAGCCGCGTGAGGCGCCCCGTCTCGAGCACGCGCAGCAGCTTGACCTGCGACTCGAGCGGCATCTCGGTGATCTCGTCGAGAAACAGCGTGCCGCCGTCCGCCCGTTCGAAGAAGCCCTTGTGCTGGCGCTCCGCGCCCGTGAAGCTGCCGCGGTCGTGGCCGAACATCTCGCTTTCGACGAGGTTCGCGGCGATCGCGCCGCAGTTCACCGCGAGGAACGGGCCGCGGCGGCGCAAGCTCAAGTCGTGCACCGTCTGCGCGGCCAGCTCCTTGCCGGTGCCCGATTCGCCCGTCAGCAGCACCGATGCCTCGGTGCGCGCCACGCGGCCGATCGCGTCGTAGACGGCCTGCATCGCGGGCGAGCTGCCGAGCATGCGGCCGAAGCGGCCGAGGCGCTGCAGTTCCGAACGCAGTTCGGCAATCTCTTCATGCAACGCGGTGGTGCGCGGCACGCGCGCGAAGAT
>NZ_NKFJ01000018.1:0-739 GCF_002223095.1 Burkholderia sp. AU33803 | reverse complement strand
GCACTTGGGCAAAGCTGCCACGGTGGGCGACCTGATCCGCTATCCCGACGGCTCAACCGCGCGCGTGACGACCGGTCTGGGTTTGGCCGACCGGGCCGACTTCGCGCCGCTCGCCTTCGTTGGCAGCGAACTCGATAACGGCGACACGATCACCGATAGTCCCGAGCGACAAGGCGTGGCGTCGTCCGCTGTTTTTGGCATCGTCACCCGCTCGGCCATGCCCCGCTGAGGTAGCGCTCATGATCCGCTACTTTCTTGCCAAAGGCGACCGCGCCGGGGAAGCGGTCATTGTTGAAGGCCTCGACCGCGTGACCTGTTCCAATCCGCCGCCGACGGTTCATATCGCCACACTCGATATGAAGACCTACTGCTCGGCCTGCAAGCGCGAAGGATACATCGCACCGCAAGGGCCGCGTTGGCCAGGCACCGGCCCGAACGGCAAACAGTGGGCATTGAGCGGGGATATCAATGTCTGCGGATGCAACCCACCGCCGATCTTCTACGCTGAGCGCGGCATGCGGATGACTTTTACTGCGGGCGAAATTTCGACGCTGGATGGGCGCAAACCTGGTGCAGCCCATCTGCCGTTTGCCTTATCGGATGCCGTACATGACGAGCAATTTACCTTGCTCGATGATGCACACCGCCCGCTCGCCAACGTTCGCTATCGAATCATCACCGACACCGGGCAGATCTTCGCAGGCATCACGGACGCGGCCGGGCAAACAGATCGAATTGC
>NZ_NKFJ01000017.1:0-893 GCF_002223095.1 Burkholderia sp. AU33803 | reverse complement strand
TTTACCAGAAGTGGCTAGTCTAACCGCAAGGAGGACGGTCACCACGGTAGGATTCATGACTGGGGTGAAGTCGTAACAAGGTAGCCGTATCGGAAGGTGCGGCTGGATCACCTCCTTTCCAGAGCTTCTCGCACAAGTTGAGCGCTCACGCTTATCGGCTGTAAATTTAAAGACAGACTCAGGGGTCTGTAGCTCAGTCGGTTAGAGCACCGTCTTGATAAGGCGGGGGTCGTTGGTTCGAATCCAACCAGACCCACCACCGTCTTGTGTGGCGGTACACCCTGAGGCAAATCTGTACTCATGGGGGCATAGCTCAGCTGGGAGAGCACCTGCTTTGCAAGCAGGGGGTCGTCGGTTCGATCCCGTCTGCCTCCACCAATCACCAACGCTAAGGGCTTGGTTCAGACACTGAACCGAGAATTTTGCATTGGCGATTGAGCCAGTCAGAGTGATATGAGTAAAACCATATCGGCTGTCGTTCTTTAACAATCTGGAAGAAGCAAGTAATTTGGATAGCGGAAGCGTCTTGAGATGGACGTGGAAACTATCCGGGTTGTGATTGTATCGATGTATCTCAAGATGATTCGAACTCTATGTTCGACTCAATTTGGAATACGGCACAACGCGAGAACTCAACCTGTAGCGACTGTCGCGAGACAGACTCGTTATAGGGTCAAGCGAACAAGTGCATGTGGTGGATGCCTTGGCGATCACAGGCGATGAAGGACGCGGTAGCCTGCGAAAAGCTACGGGGAGCTGGCAAACGAGCTTTGATCCGTAGATGTCCGAATGGGGAAACCCACTCCTTTTGGAGTATCCATGGCTGAATACATAGGCCATGCGAAGCGAACGCGGTGAACTGAAACATCTAAGTAACCGCAGGAAAAGAAATC
>NZ_NKFJ01000016.1:0-944 GCF_002223095.1 Burkholderia sp. AU33803 | reverse complement strand
GCCGCGATCTCGATCCGGTCCGTCGCCGACACCACCTTCACCGCCTTCTGCGCGGTCACCTCGATGTTGTCCGACTGCGCCTGGATCTCCACCTTGCCCTTGCCCGCGAACAGCTTCATCCCCGCGTTCTGTACGAACAGGCTCAGCTTCTGCCCGATGCTCCCGATCAGCGACTTGCCCGCCGCGACGTGCACACTCTGCCCGCTCGCCACGTTCACGTGATCGTTCGCGACCACATGTACCGACTGCTGCGTCGACATCCCGATCCCCGACGGGCTGCCGAACAGCATCACCGGCTCCTTGAACGCGTTCGCGTTACCGGTGCCGCCGCCTGCCGTACGCCCGCCCGACGCGCTACCCGATGCGCTGTCCTGCGTCGCATCCGTGAACGCGCGCATCGTGTCCTGCGCGTCCTTCAGGCTTTCCGCCTGATGCTGCTCGCTCACGCCCGACATCGCCTCGACGAGGCTCTCGCCCGTCACGAGCTGCTGCTGCGCTTCCTTCACGTCGAGCGGCTGGCTGTTCGCCGCCTTCGGGTGCGTCGTCACGTACAGGCCCTGGCTCGCCCGCACCGCGCCATACGCATCCGAGCGCAGGTCGAACCCGCTGCCGAGGTACGACCCGCGCGAATTGCCGTTCTGGTCGATGATGTAGCCCAGATGCAGCAGGCTGTTCGCGCTGCTGCTCATCAGCTGCACGCGGTTCTGCCCGGTCGCGTCGTCCATCACGAGCTGGTTGTAGCCGCCGCCCGAATACTCCTTCGACCGATACCCGGACAGGATCCCGTCGGTATGCCATTGCGGCTGGTTCGCACCGTTGTACACGCGCCCGACCGCGAGCGGCCGGTCGCAGTCGCCGCCCACATAATCGATCAGCACTTCCTCGCCGATGCGCGGCACATGCACGCCGCCGTAGCCGCCGCCCGTATCCGACTGCACGACGCG
>NZ_NKFJ01000015.1:0-1166 GCF_002223095.1 Burkholderia sp. AU33803 | reverse complement strand
CGCTCGACCGCGAGCGCGACCCCCATCCCGCCACCGATGCACAGCGACGCCAGCCCGCGCTTCGCATCGCGCTTGGCCATCTCGTGCAGCAGCGTCACCAGGATCCGGCAGCCCGACGCGCCGATCGGGTGGCCGATCGCGATCGCCCCGCCGTTCACGTTCACCTTCGACGTGTCCCAGCCCATCTGCTTGTGCACCGCCAGCGCCTGCGCCGCGAACGCCTCGTTGATCTCCATCAGGTCCAGGTCGCCCGGCGTCCAGCCCGCGCGCTCCAGGCAGCGGCGCGATGCCGGCACCGGGCCCATCCCCATCACGCTCGGATCCACGCCCGCGTTCGCGTACGCCTTGATCCGCGCCAGCGGCGTCAGGCCGAGTGCCGCCGCCTTCTGCGCCGACATCACCAGCACCGCCGCCGCGCCGTCGTTCAGCCCCGACGCGTTCGCCGCCGTCACCGAGCCGTCCTTCGAGAACGCCGGCTTCAGCCCCGCCAGCGACTCCGCCGTCACGCCGTGACGCACGAATTCGTCGGTGGCGAACTGCAGCGGCTCGCCCTTGCGTTGCGGAATCGCCACCGGCACGATTTCATCGTCTAAGCGGCCGGCCTTCTGCGCGGCTTCCGCCTTGTTCTGCGACAACGCCGCGAACGCGTCCTGCTCCTCGCGCGTGATCCCGTACTCCTTCGCGACGTTCTCCGCCGTGATGCCCATGTGGTACTGGTTGTACACGTCCCACAGGCCGTCGACGATCATCGTGTCGACCAGCTTCGCGTCGCCCATCCGGAACCCGTCGCGCGAGCCCGGCAGCACGTGCGGCGACGCGCTCATGTTCTCCTGGCCGCCCGCGATCACGATCTCGGCATCACCCGCGACGATCGCGTTCGCCGCCAGCATCACGGCCTTCAGGCCGGAGCCGCACACCTTGTTGATCGTCATCCCCGGCACTGCCGTCGGCAGCCCGGCCTTGATCAGCGACTGCCGCGCCGGGTTCTGCCCGGAACCGGCCGTCAGCACCTGGCCCATGATCACTTCGCTGACCTGCTCGGGCTTCACGCCCGCACGCTCCAGCACCGCGCGGATCACCGTCGCGCCCAGCTCGGGCGCCGCAATCTTCGCAAGCGAACCGCCGAATTTGCCGACCGCGGTCCGCGCGGCCGATACGATCACTAC
>NZ_NKFJ01000028.1:0-1204 GCF_002223095.1 Burkholderia sp. AU33803 | reverse complement strand
TGACCTGCCCCCCGCGTTTAGTACGGTGACGGTGTAGAGTCCGTTCCAGAGAGGAACGGCAATGAAAAAGCGATTCACTGAAGAACAAATCATCGGCATCTTGAAGGAAGCCGAAGCTGGCTTGAAGCCGGCGGAGTTGTGCCGCAAGTACGGCATCTCGGAAGCGACCTACTACAACTGGAAAGCGAAGTTCGGCGGGATGACGGTCTCCGATGCGCAGCGCCTGAAGGAACTGGAGCAGGAGAACAACAAGCTCAAGCGCCTGTTGGCCGAATCAATGCTCGACAACGCCGCGCTGAAGGACCTGCTGGCTCGAAAGTAGCAAGCCCGCAGGCCAAGCGCGAAGCGGTCCGGATATTGATGACCGAACGCGCCATGGGGGTTACCCGGGCCTGCGGGCTGGTAGGGATTTCGCGCTCGCTGTTCCACTACGAATCACGCCGCCGAGTTGACGACGAAGCGCTGACTGGCCGGATGATGGCCATCGCCGCGCAGAAGCGCCGCTACGGTTATCGCCGGATTCACGTGCTGTTGCAGCGGGATGGTTGCTTCGCCAACCACAAGCGCATCTGGCGCCTGTACAGCAAGGCGGGACTGAGCGTGCGCAAGCGGCGACGCAAGCGTATTGCGGCTGTCGAGCGCACGCCGCTGCCGTTACCAACAGGCCCGAATCAGAGCTGGTCGATGGACTTCGTTTCTGACGGGCTGGCCTATGGTCGGCGGTTTCGATGCCTGAACGTGGTCGACGACTACACGCGCGAGTGCTTGGCCATCGAGGTCGATACTTCGCTGCCGGGCTTACGAGTGCAGCAAGTGCTCGAGCGGCTCAAGGAGATGCGAGGCTTACCCGCATCCATCACGGTCGACAACGGGCCGGAGTTCGCTGGTAAGGTGCTGGATGCATGGGCCTACGAAGCCGGTGTCACGCTGTCGTTCATTCGGCCTGGCAAGCCGGTGGAAAATGCCTATATCGAGAGCTTCAACGGGCGGTTCCGAGATGAATGCCTGAACGAGCACTGGTTCGTGTCAATGCGCCACGCCAAGCGGCTGATTGAGGAATGGCGTATCGAGTACAACACCGAGCGGCCTCATAGTTCGCTCGGTTATCTGACACCCGTGCAGTTCGCCCGGGCGCACGATGCAAAGCAACAGTTTTTAACCTCGGACTCTAACTGCAGTCCGGACTAAAACCGGGGGCAGGTCA
>NZ_NKFJ01000014.1:0-1343 GCF_002223095.1 Burkholderia sp. AU33803 | reverse complement strand
GGGCCTGTCAGTAATTTCGTGTTCAAGGCATATGATGCTCCGAAGGAGGATGTATGCCTCGCAAACCGAAAGCCAAGCCGGTAGACCTGCCGGCCATTCCCGCCGAGTTACTTGAGCAATTCGGCAACGGCCCGATGACCGCAGACGCGATCAATGCCGCGACGCTGGCCCTCAAGAAGGCGCTGATCGAGCGGGCGCTGGGCGGCGAGATGAGTCACCATCTCGGCTACCCGCCAGGCGCTGCCAAGCCGAGCGCCGTGACCAACCAGCGCAATGGCACGGGCGCCAAGACAGTCCTGACCGAGGACGGCCCGATCCGTATCGAGGTGCCTCGCGACCGCGACGGCAGCTTTGAACCGCTGCTGATTCCCAAACATGATAGACGCTTCACGGGCTTCGACGACAAGATCGTCGCCATGTACGCCCGGGGCATGACCGTGCGCGAGATCCAGGGATTATTGCAGGAGCAATACGGCACCGAGGTTTCGCCCGATTTCATCAGCTCGGTCACCGACGAGGTCATGGCCGAAGTGACCGCCTGGCAAGCACGGCCGCTCGAACCGATGTATCCGGTGGTGTTCTTCGATGCGCTGCGGGTCAAGATTCGCGAAGACGCCGTGGTCCGCAACAAGGCGATCTACCTTGCACTGGGCGTTCTGCCCGACGGCACGCGCGATATTCTGGGTTTGTGGATCGAAGGCACCGAAGGCGCCAAGTTCTGGATGAAGGTGTTCAACGACCTCAAAACGCGTGGCGTCCACGACATCCTGATCGCCGTGACCGATGGCCTCAAAGGCATGCCCGAGGCGCTGGCCGCCGTATTTCCGGCGACCACGCTGCAAACCTGCATCGTTCACCTGATCCGCAACAGTCTCGATTACGCCAGTTGGAAAGACCGTCGAGGATTAGCCGCCGTGATTCGCCCGATCTACACCGCGCCGAGCGCCGAAGCGGCTCAGGCAGAACTCGATGCCTTTGCCAACGGGCCATGGGGCCAGAGATTCCCGACGGTCAGCGCGGCGTGGCGCAACGCCTGGGATCGTGTGATTCCATTCTTCGCGTTTCCGCCGGCGGTTCGCAAGGTTATCTACACTACGAACGCCATCGAGAACATCAACTCGCAGCTGCGCAAGATCATCAAGACCCGAGGACACTTCCCGACCGACGAGGCTGCCACCAAGCTCATCTGGCTGGCACTGCGCAACATCACTGCCGATTGGGGGCGTGCGGCTCATGATTGGAAGACGGCGATGAACCAGTTCGCTATCCTCTACGAGGATCGATTCGTTCGACCATCCGTATGAATCTCAACCCGCCTTGAACACGGAAATTCTGACACTCCC
>NZ_NKFJ01000013.1:0-1507 GCF_002223095.1 Burkholderia sp. AU33803 | reverse complement strand
AACTCGTAAACATCATCGAGAAGGTCGACGTGACCTGCGTGATGGTCACGCACGACCAGGAAGAGGCGATGACGATGGCCAGCCGCCTCGCGGTGATGAGCGAAGGCAAGATCGTGCAGATCGGCGCCCCGGGCGAGGTGTACGAGTTTCCGAACAGCCGCTTCTCGGCCGAATTCATCGGCTCGACCAACCTGTTCGAAGGGCGCGTGGTCGAGGACGAACCCGATCACATCTTCGTCGAAAGCGACGACCTCGAAGCCCGCATGTACGTGAGCCACGGCATCACGGGCCCGCTCGGCATGCCGGTGGGCATCTCGGTGCGGCCGGAACGCATCCACGTGTCGCGCGAAAAACCCGGCTCGAAACACAACTGGGCGCGCGGCGTCGTGACCGACATCGCGTACATGGGCAGCTACTCGCTGTACCACGTGCGCCTGCCGAGCGGGAAGACGGTCGTGTCGAACCTGTCGAGCTCGCATCTGATGAACGACAACGCACCGGCGTGGAACGACGACGTGTTCGTGTCGTGGTCGCCGGCCAGCGGCGTCGTGCTGACGCAGTGAGGACGCCACGATGAGAACCTCCGCCTCCAATCCGTCCGCGCCGGTGCCGACCGGCGCCGCGAGTGCCGGCGCCGGCCGCGCCCGCCCGGGTCGCTTCGCCGCGCTGTCGCGCTTCCTGCCGTCGGGCCGCAGCGTCGCGATCGGCGTGCCGTTCGTGTGGCTGGCCGTGTTCTTCGCGCTGCCGTTCGTGCTGGTGCTGAAGATCAGCTTCGCCGACCAGGTGATGGGCATCCCGCCGTACACGTCGCTCGTCGAGATCAAGGACGGCATCGTGCACTTCGCGCTGCAGCTGTCGCACTACGCGTTCCTGCTGCAGGACGACCTGTACATCGCGACCTACCTCAGCTCGCTGAAGATGGCCGCCGTGTCGACGGTGCTGTGCCTGCTGATCGGGTACCCGATGGCGTACTACATCGCGCGCTCGGAGCCGAACCGCCGCAACGTGCTGATGATGGCCGTGATGCTGCCGTTCTGGACGTCGTTCCTGATCCGCGTGTACGCATGGATCGGCATCCTGAAGGATGACGGCTTGCTGAACCACACGCTGATCGCGCTGGGCATCATCCACACGCCGCTGCGCCTCTACCACAGCGACGCGGGCGTCTACATCGGCATGGTCTATTCGTACCTGCCGTTCATGGTGATGCCGCTGTACGCGCACCTCGTGAAGATGGACCTCACGCTGCTCGAAGCCGCGTACGACCTCGGCGCCAAGCCGTGGGTCGCGTTCACGCGGATCACGCTGCCGCTGTCGAAGAACGGGATCATCGCCGGCAGCCTGCTGGTGTTCATCCCGGCGGTGGGCGAGTACGTGATCCCGGAGCTGCTCGGCGGCGCCGACACGCTGATGATCGGCCGGGTGATGTGGGATGAATTCTTCAACAACATGGACTGGCCGATGGCGTCCGCGGTGACGGTCGCGATGGTGATGCTGCTGCTGGTGC
>NZ_NKFJ01000012.1:0-1689 GCF_002223095.1 Burkholderia sp. AU33803 | reverse complement strand
TTGTAGTAGCTTTTTAGAAATGTCGTGTTCTAGCCATTTAGAAATGTCGCGTTTGGACCTCGGTAAGCTTGCCGGCTCCACGTCAGATCATGGAGCCGGCGATGCACCGAACAGCACTGGTGACATTGAACATGAGAGAACTCGACCGTCTGAAGGTAATCCAGGCCGTAGTGGATTTGGGCGTGAAGCCTGGCCGCGCGGCCGAACGCCTGGGCCTGACGGTCCGGCAGATCGAACGGCTGGTGATTCGATACCGGGAGTCTGGCGCGGTGGGCCTGACCTCGCGCAAGCGTGGCGGTCCTGGCAACCGGCGGCTGGATGCGGAGTTGGCCCAGCGGGCCCTGACGATCATCCGGGATCGCTACGCCGATTTCGGGCCGACACTAGCGTGCGAGAAGCTTCGGGAATGCCACGGCATCCAGCTCGCCAAGGAAACGGTACGGCGGCTGATGACGGAAGCTGGTTTGTGGGTGCCACGCCGGCAACGACCGCCGAAGGTCTATCAGCCACGCGCGCGCCGGGCGTGCCTGGGTGAACTGATCCAGATCGATGGTAGCGACCATCGGTGGTTCGAGGAACGGGCGCCGGCGTGCACGCTGCTGGTATACGTCGACGATGCGACGAGCCGGTTGATGATGCTGCACTTCACGCAGACCGAATCGACCTTCAGCTACTTCGAGGCGACGCGAGCGTATATCGAGTGCCACGGCAAACCGGGGGCGTTCTATAGCGACAAGTACAGCGTGTTCCGCAATACAACGCCGGGCAAGGCTGGCAATCGGGTGACGCACTTTGGCCGCGCGATGTACGAGCTGAACATCGATACGTTTTGCGCAAACAGCAGTCCGGCCAAGGGGCGAGTCGAGCGAGCACATCTGACGTTGCAGGATCGCTTGGTCAAAGAGATGCGGCTGCGTGGGATCAACACGGTGGCCGACGCCAACGCTTACGCGCCCTCCTTCATGGCCGCCTACAACACACGCTTCGCAAAGCCGCCGAAGAGCGACTTCAATGCACACCGATCGCTGCGCGCCGAAGAGAATCTCGACTTGGTGATGACGTGGCGCGAGCCGCGGAAAGTCACGAAATCTCTCACGGTGCAGTACGACCGAGTGATGTATTTGCTGGACGATACGCCGGAGAATCGGAAGCTGATCGGTCGAACGATCGAGGTGTGGGAGTACCCGGACGGGCGCATCGAACTCCGAACAGAGGGTCGAGTGTTGCCTTGCAGACAGTACGACCGGCTGGCCGAGATCGATCAAGCTGCTGTTGTCGAACACAAGCGCCTGAGTCACGTGCTCCAGGTTGCGCAGACGATCCAGGCGCAACGCGATAACAGTCGAATCGGTAAAGCCCCGTCTCGAACGCATCGTGGCGACGCGACGCGGACCAATCGAAACGAGGCTGAACCGGGCAAGAAGAAGCAACGCGAGATCACGCAGGCCGACGTCGAGCATGTGATCGTGGATCTGGCGCACCGTCGGCAAACCGCAAAGCCGCCAAACAAACCTGGCCGTCGGTCTGCAAAAGCTGGAGAAACGAACGTGAGCGCCCTGCCCGTTCAGGCGCCGACCTTCGACACTGCGTAACGCTCAAAACGAGGAAAGAGACGCAGCCAACCAACCTTAAAACACGACATTTCTATCTGGCTGGCGCCCCGACATCTTGAAATGGCTACGACATGCG
>NZ_NKFJ01000010.1:0-3100 GCF_002223095.1 Burkholderia sp. AU33803 | reverse complement strand
AGCTTTGATCCGTAGATGTCCGAATGGGGAAACCCACTCCTTTTGGAGTATCCATGGCTGAATACATAGGCCATGCGAAGCGAACGCGGTGAACTGAAACATCTAAGTAACCGCAGGAAAAGAAATCAACCGAGATTCCCAAAGTAGTGGCGAGCGAAATGGGATGAGCCTTGCACTCTTTATTTGTATTGTTAGCCGAACGCTCTGGAAAGTGCGGCCATAGCAGGTGATAGCCCTGTAGGCGAAAACAGTATGAAAGAACTAGGTGTGCGACAAGTAGGGCGGGACACGTGAAATCCTGTCTGAAGATGGGGGGACCATCCTCCAAGGCTAAATACTCGTGATCGACCGATAGTGAACCAGTACCGTGAGGGAAAGGCGAAAAGAACCCCGGGAGGGGAGTGAAATAGATCCTGAAACCGCATGCATACAAACAGTCGGAGCCTCGTAAGGGGTGACGGCGTACCTTTTGTATAATGGGTCAGCGACTTACGTTCAGTAGCAAGCTTAACCGTATAGGGCAGGCGTAGCGAAAGCGAGTCCGAATAGGGCGTTCAGTTGCTGGGCGTAGACCCGAAACCAAGTGATCTATCCATGGCCAGGATGAAGGTGCGGTAACACGTACTGGAGGTCCGAACCCACTAACGTTGAAAAGTTAGGGGATGAGCTGTGGATAGGGGTGAAAGGCTAAACAAACTTGGAAATAGCTGGTTCTCTCCGAAAACTATTTAGGTAGTGCCTCGTGTCTCACCTTCGGGGGTAGAGCACTGTCATGGTTGGGGGGTCTATTGCAGATTACCCCGCCATAGCAAACTCCGAATACCGAAGAGTGCAATCACGGGAGACAGACATCGGGTGCTAACGTCCGGTGTCAAGAGGGAAACAACCCAGACCGCCAGCTAAGGTCCCCAAATATAGCTAAGTGGGAAACGAAGTGGGAAGGCTAAAACAGTCAGGAGGTTGGCTTAGAAGCAGCCACCCTTTAAAGAAAGCGTAATAGCTCACTGATCGAGTCGTCCTGCGCGGAAGATGTAACGGGGCTAAGCTATATACCGAAGCTGCGGATGCGTGCTTTGCACGCATGGTAGGAGAGCGTTCTGTAAGCCTGCGAAGGTGTCTCGGAAGGGATGCTGGAGGTATCAGAAGTGCGAATGCTGACATGAGTAGCGATAAAGGGGGTGAAAGGCCCCCTCGCCGTAAGCCCAAGGTTTCCTACGCAACGTTCATCGGCGTAGGGTGAGTCGGCCCCTAAGGCGAGGCAGAAATGCGTAGCTGATGGGAAGCAGGTCAATATTCCTGCACCATTGTTAGATGCGATGGGGGGACGGATCGCGGAAGGTTGTCCGGGTGTTGGAAGTCCCGGTCGCTGCATTGGAGAAGGCACTTAGGCAAATCCGGGTGCGCAATTCAAGGGTGTGGCGCGAGCTCCTTAGGGAGCGAAGCAATTGGAAGTGGTTCCAAGAAAAGCCTCTAAGCTTCAGTCTAACGATGACCGTACCGCAAACCGACACAGGTGGGCGAGATGAGTATTCTAAGGCGCTTGAGAGAACTCGGGAGAAGGAACTCGGCAAATTGGTACCGTAACTTCGGGATAAGGTACGCCCTTGTAGCTTGACTGGCCTGCGCCAGGAGGGTGAAGGGGTTGCAATAAACTGGTGGCTGCGACTGTTTAATAAAAACACAGCACTCTGCAAACACGAAAGTGGACGTATAGGGTGTGACGCCTGCCCGGTGCCGGAAGATTAAATGATGGGGTGCAAGCTCTTGATTGAAGTCCCGGTAAACGGCGGCCGTAACTATAACGGTCCTAAGGTAGCGAAATTCCTTGTCGGGTAAGTTCCGACCTGCACGAATGGCGTAACGATGGCCACACTGTCTCCTCCCGAGACTCAGCGAAGTTGAAGTGTTTGTGATGATGCAATCTACCCGCGGCTAGACGGAAAGACCCCATGAACCTTTACTGTAGCTTTGCATTGGACTTTGAACCGATCTGTGTAGGATAGGTGGGAGGCTATGAAACCGGAACGCTAGTTTCGGTGGAGCCGTCCTTGAAATACCACCCTGGTTTGTTTGAGGTTCTAACCTTGGCCCGTGATCCGGGTCGGGGACAGTGCATGGTAGGCAGTTTGACTGGGGCGGTCTCCTCCCAAAGCGTAACGGAGGAGTACGAAGGTACGCTAGGTACGGTCGGAAATCGTGCTGATAGTGCAATGGCATAAGCGTGCTTAACTGCGAGACCGACAAGTCGAGCAGGTGCGAAAGCAGGTCATAGTGATCCGGTGGTTCTGTATGGAAGGGCCATCGCTCAACGGATAAAAGGTACTCTGGGGATAACAGGCTGATACCGCCCAAGAGTTCATATCGACGGCGGTGTTTGGCACCTCGATGTCGGCTCATCTCATCCTGGGGCTGTAGCCGGTCCCAAGGGTATGGCTGTTCGCCATTTAAAGAGGTACGTGAGCTGGGTTTAAAACGTCGTGAGACAGTTTGGTCCCTATCTGCCGTGGGCGTTGGATATTTGAAGGGGGCTGCTCCTAGTACGAGAGGACCGGAGTGGACGAACCTCTGGTGTACCGGTTGTCACGCCAGTGGCATCGCCGGGTAGCTATGTTCGGAAGAGATAACCGCTGAAAGCATCTAAGCGGGAAACTCGCCTTAAGATGAGATATCCCTGGGGACTAGATCCCCTTGAAGGGTCGTTCGAGACCAGGACGTTGATAGGTCAGGTGTGTAAGCGCAGTAATGCGTTCAGCTAACTGATACTAATTGCCCGTAAGGCTTGATCCTATAACAAGTCTGCCTTGTAGATCGGCGCCGTGCGCAAGCACTGGCTGCGATCCAAAGCGACAAGTTGGATTCTCGTGTGTGATACACACAACTCAAAATTACTGCTTCTTCCAAGATTGGTTGTGCTGCGAAGCCAGCGCAACAACCCTCTTTGCCTGATGACCATAGCGAGTCGGTCCCACCCCTTCCCATCCCGAACAGGACCGTGAAACGACTCTACGCCGATGATAGTGCGGATTCCCGTGTGAAAGTAGGTAATCGTCAGGCTCCCTAAGCCAAGAACCCCCGCCCGAAAGGCGGGGGTTTTTGCATT